>CAZOVE010000033.1:15592-20132 GCA_964583135.1 uncultured Oscillospiraceae bacterium
CGTGGGCTGAGGCTCGGTTTCTGTGGGCTGAGGCTCGGTTTCCGTGGGCTGAGGCTCGGTTTCCGTGGGCTGAGGCTCGGTCTGCGTGGGCTGAGGCTCAGTTTCCGTGGGCTGAGGTTCGGTAGGCACTACATCCGTCGCATCCGCCTTCACCGGAACGCCGTTGATCTTATTGATCCGCCACTCAATTTCCTGAGAGGAATCCTTGCAGGAAACGCCCATGTAGAAGTAGACATTACCCTGCTGCATCAATCGGGTGAAAGCCAAACTGAAATCAGAGCCGCCGTAGCCTACAAAGTTCACCACTTCGCCATTGACGATGTAGTCATAAACGCCGTCATCGCCCATTTTGATTTGAACCGTGAAGGTCGTTTCCATGTCACCGGGGTACTCATAAGCCGCCAATGTGTTTCCATAGAAATTATTCATAAGCTGGGTGACCTCAAAAGCAGTATGGCTCTCCATGGGCCGGATCAGCGTCACGATACCCTGAGATTTGCCGGCTCTATTGACGTCGAAGTACTGGTCCGGCTTGTTCAGCAAACACAGGGAGATCCAGCTATCGCATCCGGTGCCCAGCGTGTTGTAATAGTCGGCACGCTTGATCACCGTGAATTCCACGCTGAAATCATTCAGGTCCACAGGCAGTGCATACATCACGCCAGAATTGGTGCCACCGGCCGTATACTCACCGCCGGTGTAAGTAATGGTCAGGCCGTCATCGCCCATGACCACTTTTGCAGGGGTGAGTGTGCCGTCAATGTCGTTGCCGTCCATGGCCACCCAATCGCTGGTGCCGGGAATGGGATTCCAGTAACCCTCCGCCATAACAGCAGTACCGACAGCAGCCATCAGCAGGACCAAGCTGAGCAAAATCGTCATTGTTCGTGTCGTAGTCTTTCTCATATTCCATTCTCCTTTACTTATTCAGGCGCGTTTTTGCGCCTGTGATGTACGTTTTCAATAAATGTTAGCGCTAACGTTTATTTTCAAAGAGAACGGATAAACCGTTCTCATCAAAATATACATTGTTACCGCTAACATAACGCTACAAATTTATTATATATCTACCAACTCTATTTTTCAATTCGCAATGTCCCCAAAAAAGAAATGATCGTGTTGTATAATCTGCATACCCTCCCGCATTCGGCCTTTCTTGTGAAAAATTCTAATTCCATATTCAAGTTTGTATATATTTTCCTTGCAAAGGAAGTTATTATCAAATATAATAGGTATTAATATTCACTTACTTTGAATTGGGGGGTTAGATCGTGGCAACTTTGGATGATGTAGCAACTTTGTCTGGTGTTTCTGCAATGACGGTATCTCGCGTTGTCAACAACAAGCCCGGTGTTTCTCCAAAAACCATCGCAAAGGTTGAGGCTGCGATTCGTCAGCTAAACTATCGTCCCAATTTGGTGGCCAGAAGCTTGGCAACCAGCCGGGCGAATTCCATTGGCGTTCTGTTTTCACGATTGGAAAATCCGCTGTATTCCGTCATGGTATCCGGCATTGTCAAAGCAGCCGCAGAATATGGTCTGGATGTTGTTCTGGGTAACGGACACAGCGTCAGCAGTTTGATCAAAAGTGCCAACATATTGGTCAGTAAACAAATTGACGGTTTGATCGTCCTGCCGGTAGAAGTAAATACTCCCGGTGTTGAAGCGTCCGTTACCGACACGCTCCAGTTCTATGCTCAGTTGGAAGATATGCTGATTGGGATGACGCCTTCCCCACTTCCTACCATTTTGTTGGAAAACCGCCAAATTCAGGGCGTATCCGGTTGGGTGCATGTTGACTACCGCAGCGGTGCCGAAATGGCTGTCCAGTATCTGGTTTCCAATGGTCACCGTAAAATAGGCATGGTTTCCCACAAAGAACGCAACGCCGGCATTTGGTTAGAGCGTTATCAAGGTTTCTTAAGCGCTATGGAGCAGTGTGGCTGTGCTGTAAACGAAGAGTTTGTCGTTGATTGCAGCCTGTCTATCAGTAGTAGTTTTGAAGTTGCGTCCCAGCTCTTATCCAAGCCGGACAGACCGACTGCAGTATATTGTGCGAATGATGAACTTGCCGTCGGCACATTACACGCCGCCATTGCGCACGGCTTGCGTGTCCCGGATGACATTTCCATCATTGGTCATGACGGCAGTTTGTATAGTGAGGCTACATTCCCCAGATTGACCACGGTATCCATCCAACCGTTCGAAATCGGCGTTATGTGCATGGAACAGCTCTATCTTGCCCTGAACAAAAATAGTATGACACCGGTCCGCACGGTTCACCCCGTTTTGTTTGAAGGGAATAGCGTAAAGAACCTTTCCGCTTGTGTTGATCCTTAATCCAATATCGTCAGCATCTAGGCCCATGTTGAATGTATCCAACTCGTGAATCCAATAAAATAGGGACACAGTGAACAATGCCTTCGCTGTGTCCTTATTTCTTTTATTTTCCATCAGCCTGATGGCAGCAACCACAGTAATCGGAAACGACGTAATAGATGATATGGGCCTTCAGAACGATACCGCCTTCGGACTTTGGTGTGGACGATGCATCTCGTATCTGCGGTGTTGCTCGCTCTAAGATCACGCAACCGCTGGTTGGAGTAAATTGCAGTCATCGGTCAACAACAGGTTGCTTGACGGATTTCCCACCCCGTGCTAATCTTGAGCCAGCTGAAAGGAGTATGTATTATGTCGAAAAAACTGTGGAATAAGGATTTTATCCTTCTGTTGCAGGGTAACGCAGTCAGCACCATCGGTGATCTGATGTACAGCGTCGCCATTGGTTACTGGGTTTATCAAGAGACAGGGTCCAGCGGTTTGATGGGCATTATGTCGGCAGTCTCCATGTTTGTTACCATGTGTTTGTCTCCGTTTAGTGGCAACATCGTGGATAAGTGCAATCGAAAATGGGTTCTTGTTGGCATGGACATCATGCAGGGTATCGTTATGCTCGGGGTCGGCTTACTGGCTTATTGGGATCGTTTGAATGTGCCCGGCGTCCTGATCGCTGCCCTTCTTGCGGCGCTCGGAAGTGTATTCTATTCCCCTGCTGTCAGCACCCTGATGATCGACATCATCCCTCATGATGATATGATACGGGGGCAATCCATCTTCTCCGGCATAAATTCCCTGATCAATATGGTGGGCACTGCATTCAGTGGCGTACTGGTTGCCTTCTTTGGCGTTCCCCTGATCGTGATGCTCAACGGTTTGAGCAATCTGTACTGCGCATGCACGGAGTTGTTTGTCCATGTACCCAAAACCGTACAGCAGGGTGTGCGGGTATCTGCAAAAGGTATCTTTCTGGATGCGAAAAATGCCTTAAGGATGATTGTTTCAGACAAATTCCTGCAATTGTTTGTACCCTGTGCATTGATTTTGAATCTTTTGGGGGCAGGACCGCTCACATTGGTGCTTCCTTTCTGCATAGAAAAAGGTTTTACGGTGGATATGTATGGGTATCTGATGGCTGTCTGGACGGCTGCATCGTTGGTGTGTGTATTGGTATTGAGCGTTGTGAAGCTGCGCCCAAAGCAGCGCTTTGGGGTGATGGCGATCGGTTTCACCGCTTCCGTCATATGCTTCATCTTGGTTTATACGGCCCGAGGGTTTATCCCTCTGTGCGTAACGGCATTTCTCGCTTCCTTTGCCAACTGTGCCGGCAACACGGTGTTTAACGCATCTTTAATGCTCGCTTTGCCGGAGAAAAACAGGGGTACAATCCTTGGCTTTATCCAATCGGCCTCTGTTGGTGGCACAGCGCTTTCGGCGGTTATTTACGGCGTACTGGGGGATGTATTTGCGCTGTATCTGGTATTTACGGCCGGTGCGGTACTCTCACTGGTTCCGATGCTGTTTTTGTGCTTCAGCCCCAAAACAAAAGAATTTATACTTGCACATTAATACTGCCCCGATACCGCGCACCAACAAAGTCCAACAAGCATCCTCTGCTGTACTGGCGGATAATGCGCTTACTATGTAGCCAATCACAAACGGGAATATAGAACGGCACTCCGCATTATGGAGGGACGGAACGGCTTTGTGCAGGATCGCCCACAGCGGTGGACTTCTTGCGTCACAGGGCACAGTATGATGCCATCGAGGAATTCAAAAAATTGCGGCATCAAATACATCATCCAAAAACAGAAAAAACATGACCCCGACACGATCTTTTCTTCCACAAAATAAAAGTCCCACCGAAATTCGGTGGGACTTTTTGTAGGAAAGGGAATCAAGCCTTGCCGGCGCAACCGAGAACGCTCACCAACTTGTGGCGGACGATCTCCTTGATATTGGCGCGGGCGGGCTTCAGGTACTGACGGGGATCAAAATGATCGGGATGCTCGTCGAAGTACTGACGGATAGTTCCGGTCATAGCCAGACGAAGGTCAGAGTCGATGTTGATCTTGCACACGCTCAGAGCGGCAGCCTTGCGCAGTTGCTCCTCGGGCACACCGATGGCGTTGGGCATCTTACCGCCGTGGGCATTGACCATGGCGACATACTCCTGGGGAACGGAGGAGGAGCCGTGCAGAACG
>CAZOVE010000034.1:0-19949 GCA_964583135.1 uncultured Oscillospiraceae bacterium
GCAATCTCCTGCATCATCGCAGTGCGCACGCATAGTAAGCCCATACACGCGCTCGGATATTGTAACATCGCATGCTTCGTTTGTCAAGAGTTATTTTAGAAAAAATCACAAAGTTTTATTATGAAATTCGTGCGACACGTTCCTAGCTGAAAAGGCTAGGAACTAAGAAAAGTGGATACCCAAACGGACATCCACTCATAAACTGTGATTCACTTCTTTAAGGTGGTAACTCTCTTCGCCATGCGTAAGATGTTTCCGAACCCAACAATGGAATAGTCAAAATGTATTAGTTTCTTCTTATTGATGTTATATAAGCGTATCGAAAGAGCATTTCCTTTTGAATCTCTCTTAACAACCTTATATTCAACATCTTTCCAAAGAACATCCTTTGTAACCTTAAAGCAAAATATGTAATATTCTGCTTTTAATGTGCTCTTATCTATATAGCACCGATAGGAAAAATATGTTGGCAACATGAGTAACGCAATTATTCAAGCGTTCTAAAAATCATGCCAACAGCAGGATCTTGGATGAGAAAACATAGGAAATAGCCCATAGCTATTCCAATTACAGAAACTGCCAAAAGACTATACTTATATCCTTTTGCAATACTTCCGACAAAAGAGGTTTTCTGAAGATTAACTTCTTCCCCTTTACGTAGGTTGTTGAGCCATTCGGACGCATATTTTGATGTGCGATGCATAGAGTTCATCCTTTTTGTGAATTTTAGTTTATGTTACTATAAAGAAAAACAGAAACTATCTAAAGACTATTTTCCTTAAAGTTCTCAGCAGAACTGATAATCCGAGGAATGGAATGACGGAGTAACGCCCCGAAACGCTCCTAAACTTCAAATTTCAATTGACCGTACTGTCTGTCATCCTGAGCGAAGTGGAACAAATTCGCAGAATTTGTGAAACGAAGTCGAAGGATCCATACTCTTTTTACCGAGGAAAACGGATTCTTCGACTCCGCTGCGCTCCGCTCAGTATGACATTCCGTGTAGGGTCCATGGCTTCCCTTGGGTGAAGCTGGCAAAAATTAAAGATTTTTGACTGATGAGAGTAAACCAGGAACCGAGTGAACCTCGCCGCAAGGGCTGTGATTCACTCGGTTTTTTCATATGTTCCCCGAAGGGGCATTCGCTCTCCTTTATATTATGTGTAATATCTCCTATTTCAGCTCCCACTCCTTGATTTGGGAAGCCTTTTCATACAGTCGAAGATAGCTATCATAGCGAGTTTGTTCGATTTGCCCGGCGACCAGAGCCGCAGTGACCGCACAGCCGGGTTCTTTCCGGTGGGAGCAATCACGAAACTGGCAACGACCGATATAGGGTCCAAAGTCAGGGAATGCATACTGAAGATTCTCCTTCAGAATCACTTCCATCTGATCCGTATCAAAGGAGGAAAAACCCGGGGTATCCGCTACATAGGTTTCGCTGTCCAACTTATAAAGCTGCACATGGCGAGTGGTATGGCGACCACGGCCCAACTTGTCGCTGACTTCACCCACCGGTAGCCTCAGCTCCGGGCACAGCCGGTTGAGAATGCTGGACTTGCCAACACCTGAATTTCCTGTGAACGCTGTCAGCTTGCCACGGATTCGCTGGCGCAGTTCCTCCACGCCCTCACCAGTCTCAGCGCTGGCGCAGATGACCGGAAAGCCAGCATTGCGGTAGATTCGGGTCAGACCGACAGCCGGATCCAGATCACACTTGTTGACCACCAGAATCACCGACACTTCCTGATCACCAGCAATTGCCGCCACACGGTCAATGAGAAACGGTTCCGTCACCGGATTGACATTAGCAGCGAACACCACCAATGCATCGACATTGGCAACGGCAGGACGGATAAAACAGTTCTTCCGGGGCAGGATCTTTTCTACCATGCCCCTTCCCTTTTCCACGGAGATCTCGACCAAGTCGCCAGTCAGAGGCGTTTCGCCGGTCTTTCGAAAAATCCCCCGGGCTCGACAGGTGACGATACCGTCATCCGTCTGTACGTCGTAAAATCCGCTTAAGGATCGAATGATCCGACCGGTCACGGTTTTGATCATGGATCTTCACCTTCCGCAGGGGGTTGCGTCTCATCCGTCGAATCCGGAGGAGACGTATCCTCCGGGTCTAATGGATCATCCGGCCCAACCGGCTCATCGGGCTCAACATACTCATCGAAGTTGACAACCTGATCCCAACTCTGCCCGGTGCTCAGCTCCACGCGGAAGATCATGGTTCCCTTTCCGGTTAAAGTAAACTGGGTCGACAAGGTACCGGCGGGAATATCCCGTTCCTCGATCAGGATACCATCTCGATAAATGCTAATCAGATACGGTTCCGAAATATCTTCCGGCAGAGAAACCTCTACACGTTTAGATACATAGTCTTCCGGATCCGTGACGATGGTGGGCGGTGTAGTTGGATCGGTTTGGGTTCCCTTGGACACTAGCAGCACCACCAGCGTCGTGACATCCACCGTCTTTTCTGCGGCCACAGATTGGGAGATCACTTTTCCGATCAACGCTTCGCTTTCCACATATTGCACGGAATAGTTCTTGAATCCATTCATCTCCAGCCATGCAACCGCACTTTCTTCGTTATAAAAATCCGACGTAAAGTCCACCATTTTGACTTGCTTGACTTCCGGTCCTTTACTGACATAGAGCTTGATGATCTCACTGTCCGACAGAGTTTCGCCCAACACAGGGTCCGTACGAATCACACGTCCCGCCGGTACATCGGAACTACTTTCCGTCACCACAGCAATCAACTTGGCGTCGATGCCTTGGGTGTTGACCAAGAAGTTAATAGCGGTTTCCTGATCCAAATCCACCAAATCTTCCATCTTCATAACATCCGGTTCCGGTCCGGCACTGACCACTACATAAATCGCTTCACCCCGATTGATCTGGACGTTGGCATCGGGGTTTTGACTGATGATCCGCCCCTTGGCGTAAATATCGCTGTATGAGTATTTTTCCAGTTTCACCGTGTAGTCCGTAGAATCCAGCAGATCCTCCCAGACTTTGTTGTTTAGGTTCGGCACGGTCACCATATTCTTTCCGGTGTTAATGTCGCTACCATCACCAAAGAGCATCACCATATAGATCACAATGGCAACGATGGCAATCAAGGAAAACAACACCAATGCCACACCGGCAATGCGGCCACCGGTGCCTTCTTCCACCACAACTTCCTCACGGCGCACGTTCTTTTTCTTCTTTTTCTGCTGCGGTTGGGAAGGCTTACGCTGTCTGGCAGATACCGCATCTGAACGTTGTTCGGTCATGCGAGCCGCTGTTCTTTCAGCGACAGTCTTATCAGCAGCAGTTACTGCTTCGCCCAAGCCGTGAATCAACGTGGCATCCGCATCTGCGGTATTCGGATTGTTATAATCAAAGAGTATCGTAGGATCTTTACGGAATTCATCCATATCATAGAGCATGGCATTGGCGGAAGGATAACGACCGGAAGGATCCTGCGACATTGCCTTCATAATGATTTGTTCCAAACCATCAGGAATATTGGGATTGATGGTGGAAGGCAGGACCGCCTTGCCGTTGATATGCTGAATCGCCACCGACACGGGCGTCTCACCGTCAAAAGGCGGTCTGCCCGTCATCATCTCGTACATCACAACACCCAGAGAATACAGGTCGCTACGATTATCCACCCGACCGCCCTTTGCCTGCTCCGGAGAGATATAATGGACAGATCCCAACGCTTCCTTGGTCAAGGTGTTACTCTGGCTCATCACCTGTGCAATGCCGAAGTCAGCTACTTTGACGCTTCCGTTTTTCAGCACCATCACATTGTGGGGCTTAATATCCCGGTGGATGATGCCACGACTATGGGCATGATCCAAGGCTTTTCCGATCTGAATTGCAAAGTGGAGCGTCTCCTTCCAGTTGAGGATCCCTTTGCTCTGCATATACTGCTTGAGGGAAATGCCGTCAATCAGCTCCATCACAATATAATCCGCATCGTCCGAAGTAGACACATCGTAGACCGACACGATATTCGGATGGCTCATGGCTGCAACTGCCTGACTTTCCGCATGAAAACGTCGGCGGAATTCCTCATCCTGAATCAATTCATCCTTTAATATCTTGATGGCAACCAGACGATTGAGTCGGTGGCAGCGCGCCTTGTAGACTACCGCCATGCCTCCACTTCCGATATTTTCCAATATTTCATAGCGGCCATCGAGAAAGCGGCCAATATATCGATCCATATCCATAAAATTAACTCCTTTCGCACCGTCAGATCTGCACCAAAACACAGGTCACATTATCCGGCGCACCGCGGTTATTGGCGATATCCAGCAATCGCTGGCAGCAATGCTGCTTATTGACGCCGTGTACCACTTCAAACAAGATCTCCTGATCATCCATCAGATTGCTCATGCCATCCGAACACAGGAGAATGCAATCACCGCGTTCCATATCTAGATGGAAGAGGTCACCTTCCACCACAGGTTCCGTGCCAATGGCACGGGTAATGTAATTCTTACCGGGGTAGGTACGGGCCTGCTCCGGCGTCAAGTCGCCTCGCTTGACCATCAACTCCACCAAGGAATGATCCTCGGTGATACGACGGATGCCATTGCGTCCGATATGATAGGCACGGCTATCGCCAACATTGGCCACCGCCAAGGTCTTTCCTTGCAACAGCGCAGCCACCAATGTAGTGCCCATACCGGAAAACTCTTCCAACTGTTGGGCCTGATCATAAACTGTAAAATTTGCTAATTTTACCGCACTGCTGAGAATCTGCTCCATCATTTCCACTTCCATCACCGGAGTCCAGCAGCGGCGCACTTCCTCAACGAAGACATCCACCGCTAGAGCGCTGGCCACATTACCGGAGCGAGCGCCACCCATGCCGTCACAAACGACGCACAGCAACGTATTACGGTCCAGTCGTTCCATGCGATAGGCATCCTGATTCTGTGTCCGGACACAGCCCGGATCCGTCAAGCCCCAAAATTGCATACAGATCAACTCCTTCAGCGAGGTATCATGGTGCACCGATGGGATCACCGGCACATCGGTACTATGGTTGTTGTTGATTATACTTTCTGCGTAGCTGCCCGCAAGAGGCATCGATGTCACCGCCCAAGGTTCTGCGTACTGTGGCGGTGATGCCACCATCTTCCAGAATTTTCTGAAAGGCAGCCACGGCTGCTTTTGAACTAGGTTTCAGAGGACTTTCTTCCACATGATTCAATGGGATCAAATTCACATGGGCGCCCAACCCCTTCAGGAGCTTGCGCAGTTGCAAAGCATCCTCCGGTCGATCGTTGACACCATCGATCATAGCATATTCAAAATGGATGCGCCGGGAAGTTGCTTGATAATAGCGATGACAGGCCTGTATCAGTTCAGCGATCGGATACGCCTTATTCACCGGCATAATGCGGTCCCGGATCTCATCATTTGGCCCGTGTAGCGAGATCGCCAGACTTAACTGCAGCTTGTGCTGCGCCAATTCGTCAATTTTTGGCACCAGACCACAGGTAGACAGGCTGATATGGCGCATAGAAATATTCATGCCATCCGGGCTGTTGACCAATTCGAGGAAGCGCAGTACATTGTCCAGATTGTCCAGAGGTTCGCCGATCCCCATGAGTACGATGTGGGAAACCGGCAGGGCCGAATCCACCTGTGTAAACAGCACTTGATCCAGCATTTCAAAAGGTTCCAACTTACGCACCAATCCGCCGATTGTAGAAGCACAGAATGCGCAACCCATGCGACATCCCACTTCCGTCGAAATACAGACGGTATTACCGTAATGATAGCGCATCAGCACGGTTTCCACACAATTGCCATCAGACAGTCGCCACAGGTATTTGATGGTGCCATCTTGCTGGGATTGCTGACGACGCACCACCTCCGGTGGGCAAATGGGGTATTTTTCTGCCAATATATCCCGCAGATTTTTGGGCAAATTGGTCATTTCTTCATAACTGCGGACGCCTCTGTGCAACCAGGTATAGACCTGTTTGGCCCGGAACGCAGGCTGTCCCATTTCCTTCAGGACTGCGCTCAATTCCGGCTGCGTCATCGATTTTATGTTCATACTTTCCTCCGCAATTTGGCAATGAAGAAACCGTCTGTGTCATACTCGCCGGGCACCAGTGTCAACATTTGGATATTTCCCGGGAAATGCTCCGGCAGCGGCAACGTTTCCAGAGAGAATTCCGGATGTTCTTTCAAAAAGGCTTCCACCACTTCTTCGTTCTCTCGCCGCAGCAAAGTACATGTGGAATACAGCAGTGTACCACCGGGTCTTACATACCGGGCCTGATTTTTAAGAATCTGCAATTGCAGCTCGGGTAGCTGCAGCATAGTATCCGGATCTTTTTCCCGAATATCCGGTTTTTTGCGAATGATGCCATAGCCGGAACAGGGTACGTCCACCAGAACAACATCCATCTTTTCCTGCCATTGGGCGCAAAAACAGGTGGCATCCCATTCCACCGCCGTCAGAATATCCACACCCAGACGTGCTGCGCCATTTGCAATGAGAGGGATCTTATGGGCATGAATGTCGCAGGAAGTAATGCTTCCCCGATTGCCCATTACAATGGCTGCTGCCAAACTCTTGCCGCCCGGTGCAGCGCAGCAGTCCAACACGGTGGCGTTTTCCGGGATCTGCGCACACAATACGCTCAGCTTTGCTGCCGGATCCTGCACATAATATAGACCGGAGCAAAACGACGGCAGTTTTTCCAAGTCTCCGGTGCCAGAGAGCACCAGACAATCTGCCATCCAACTGTGAGGAGTTGCCTCAACGCCTTCATCCGCAAGGGTCTTGCACAGTTGCGCCATGGTTGTTTTCAGAGTATTAACTTGTACCACCGTCTGCGGTGCCGCATTATTGGCAATAAGCATCGCTTCCAAACGCTGCTTGCCCACGTTTTCCTTTAACAGATCCACCAATTTCTGAGGATGACTGTACCGGTCCACATAAGACTTCGGTTGTTGCAGGAAACCTCTGGTGCTATCTGCCTTGCGGAGCACCGCATTGATCAGCCCCGGAGCAAAGGTTTGCTTTTTACAATATTTTTTCGCCAATGCCACGGATTCATTTACCGCTGCAGAGGCTGGGATCTTGTCCAATTCATATAGCTGATACAGACCCAAATGGAGAATATCCCGGATCACAGGATGAAGATTATTGATTTTCCCTGTCAAAAGTTGGGATAGGTAAAAATCCAAACGATTGCGATTTTGTAGCACCCCATAGCACAGCCGTGTCGCCAGCGCCGCATCCCGTCGATCCAGACGGTCTCGCTGCAGATACTCCTTCAAAACACCGTTAGACCAACCGCCCTCTTTCCGACAAGCAATCAGCACATTCAGTGCGGTTTCTCTTGCATTCATGGCTCAATCTCCAGTGGATGTCCCCGAAAATAATCTACGGCCGCCATCCGTTTACCGCCCTCAGCTTGTAGTTGACGGATCTCGATCACCCGACCATCTCCGCAAGCCATCTTCAGACCGGTTTTACACAGCCGAACCGGTGTTCCGGGCGCCTTCTCGGTATATTCGTCGGTCAGCACCGTTTGATGGATCTTGAAATTGGTACTTCCGATCTGCGCCGTAGCCACCGGCCACGGATGCAGACCCCGAACATGGTTGTGGATCTGTTGCGCCGTTCTGTTCCAATCAATGGGGCACATGGATTTGTTCAGCATCGGCGCAAAAGTCACCTCGTCACAACACTGGGCCGTACCACAGCACTTGTCTCCGCATTTTGCCCGACACAGCACACGACTAAGCAACTGTGCGCCCAACACCGCTAGCCGATCCAGCAGTTCGCCGGCAGTCTCATTCTCACCGATGCTGGTTTTTTCCGTATCAATCACATCACCGGCGTCCATTTCTAACACCATGTGCTGGGCAGTAACACCAGTCTCTTTCAATCCATCTAGTACCGCCCACTGATAAGGCGCACTACCACGATAATGCGGTAACAGGCTTGCATGAATATTGATGCAGCCACAAGTGGGGATATCCAAAATTGCCTGAGGCAACAGACGACCGTAGGCAACCACCGCGCAAATATCCGGCTGCAACGCCGCAAATTCAGCGATCACCGACTCGTCTCGAAAACTCTCCGGTTGAAATACCGGCAGATTTTGGATCAAGGCCACTTCTTTAACCGGAGAATAAACCATCTTCATGCCCCGACCCTTCGGCCGATCCGGCTGAGTATAGACTCCGACGACCTCAAATCCGTCGGCAATGATCTTCTTTAGGCAGGTCGCCGCAATATCCGGCGTACCCATAAAAACAACTCTCATTTGGATTCCTCCAATTATTTGGGGGGATCAGAATATCGGTAAGATGTCGCTCCGACATCGAATCATTCGTCCCCTTCCAGCTCTTCAGCGGTCAGGAATCGTTCCATTCGCTGGGTATAGAGAATGCCATCCAGATGGTCTAGCTCATGGCAAAAGCAACGGGCGATCAGTTCCTCCGCTTCAGCTTCAAACCATTCCCCATGGCGATCCTGCGCCCGAACTTTAGCATAGTAGGGGCGTTTTACCAGACCGTATTTACCAGGCACACTAAGGCATCCCTCCGCTCCTTCCTGCTCCCCATCGGTAGCAACGATGGTCGGATTCACCAGTTCCAGAATACCATCGCCGGTATCCACCACCACGACCCGGCGCAAAATGCCCACCTGCGGTGCAGCCAGACCCACACCTCCAGAGTCGATGAGGGTATCGTTCATATCCTTGAGCAACTTGTGCAGCCGCCAGTCAAACTGTTCCACCGGTTTGCAGGTTTTATGCAAAGCTGGTTCTTTATCGGTGAGAATTTTTCGTAAACCCATGTTTGTTCCTCTCTAATCTTCGAATCCATTGACATCCGCAAAGGCACGAACGCCACGATTGGCACTATCCTGACTAAACTGGCGCAACAAATGTGCAACCAATTGCCGTATGGGACGGGTAAATCGGCAACGCAACGTCAGTCTATATCGGAAATGATAGTTGATCTTTGGTACGGCGCAAGGTGCCGGCCCTAGTACCTGACAGGGATGCTCATCATATGGCGGTTGCTTCAGGCAAGCGAGCAGACTATCTCTGAACTTGGCCGCGCCCCGCAAAATATGGCTTTGCTCCTGACCAACGAAGGTCACGCAGACGATATCCCCAAAGGGCGGTGCATTCTGGAATTTGCGCAACTGGATCTCCAAATCATAGAAACCATCATAATCTTGTTGCGCAGCCAAATTCAGCACCCGATGCTGCGGTACCATGGTTTGGATCATCGCTCTGCCGGCACTATCGCCACGTCCAGCTCGTCCTACCACCTGTGTTAGCATATTAAAAGTATTCTCTGCGGCCCGGTAAGAACCGGAATACAGTTCCCTATCCGCATCCAAAACCCCCACTAATGTCACATCCGGCAAATTCAGACCTTTGGCGACCATTTGGGTACCGATGAGGACCGGGATATGTTCCCTTTGGAAGCGGTCGAGTATTTTTTCATGGGTATTCATTGCGCTGACCGTATCCGAATCCATGCGAATGACATCCAGATCCGGCGCCAACTCCAGCAACTCCTGTTGGGCTCTTTGCGTACCGGCACCTACTGTTTTGAGTGGGCCTCCACACATGGGACAGCGCTGTGGCGTAGGCTGAGAGTATCCACAATAATGACACATCAAGCGATTATTGGCACTGTGATAGGTCAGTCGTGCGCTACATCTGGGACACTCCGGCGCTTCCGTGCATTCCACGCACACCAATGCACGACTGTTGCCACGACGGTTCAGGAACAGAATGGTTTGCTTACCCTCCTGTCGGGTACGCTGCATGGCATCCAGCAGATCATAGCTGAACAACAGATCATTTCCCTGTCGCACTTGCTGACGCATATCCACTATATCCACCGTCGGCAAGCATCTTCCGTTATAACGCTCATCCAAGCGGTAAAGCTGATAATCGCCATTTTTTGCATGGTACATCGTCTCCACCGATGGTGTTGCCGAGCCTAGTAGCACCATTGCATTTTCCTTAAATCCCCGCCAAATCGCCACTTCACGGGCGTGGTAGCGAGGGGTCTGTTCGGATTTATAGGAGTGTTCCTGCTCCTCATCGATGATGATCAACCCCAGTGTTTCACTGGGCGCAAACACGGCACTTCGAGTGCCGACCACCACCTTCGCTTCTGCGCTACGAACCCGTTTCCATTGGTCATAGCGTTCCCCGGCTGACAGAGAACTGTGTAGCACTGCCGTTGCCTGCCCAAAATGTGCAACCAAGAGGCTCAGCAGTTGCGGTGTCAAGGCGATCTCGGGTACTAACAACAGCGCAGTCTTCCCCCGTTCCAGACAAGATTGGATCAATTTCAGATAAACGGCAGTCTTTCCGGAGCCGGTGACACCATACAACATTGCAACACCAGGTCGACTTTCGCACATCCGGCTTTGTAATCCTTCGAAAGCAGCCTGTTGTTGGGGATTCAGCACCAAAGGACCATCCAATTTTGCAGGACGGATCTGACTACAACGTAGCACTTCCCGCTCTTGCAACTGCAGATAACCCAGACTTTCCAGTCGATTCACCGTGGGAAGCTTGGCGCCGGTAAAGTAGCATAGTTCCTTGACTGACACACTGCCCACGCTACACAGCAACTCCAGCACCGCCTTTTGCAACGGTGCTCTCAGACACTGTGCAGCATAGTCCATCGCCTCTTCTACGCCAGCGCTGAGTACGGCGATTTTTTCGGTTTTGTCACCCGATTGCCGGGTATAGTCTGTCTGACCGCAAATCCATTTTTTGCGGGTCAGGTACTTCAGTGCCGCTTCCAGAGCATCACTATCTTCGATCAGCTTCGTAAGGTTACGCCGATCGGTTTCGCCACCACAATCGAGCAAAAACTGCAAAACTGCTTTTGCATCCTTTTGGCGAAGATCCTTCTCTTGCCATGATCGATCTTCCGTCAAGCGGTAGAGATCGCTGGTTTTGAGCCATAAGCCTGCCGGCAGCAGGCAGCGGATCGCATCATAAAACGTGCAGAAATACCGCTCCCGAAGAAATGCCGCTAGACGCAACATATATGCACTAAGCAATGGCTCGTCATCGAGCACACGCTCGATGGTCTTGAGTTTTCCTTCATCGGCCGGTTCTATCGACAGAACGACGCCTTCCGTGCGCTTATTGGCATTGCCGAAAGGAACAGTCACCCGAACACCGGGCTGCAAGCTCATTCCCTCCGGAATTCGATAGGAATAGGACTTATCGATGGCAAAATTCGCCGCAGCAACAGCAATTTTTGCAATCATAGCCCTTTCCTCCTCTTAGTTTTTGTATTCGTCCTTCAGTGTTGCATCCAACTTGCCGTCGGCCACTTCCTGAATGGCCAGAGTCACAGGCTTCTCCGGCAGATCTTCATGAAATTCTTCAGCCTCTGCAGCAATCTGGCGTGCCCGATGGGCAACCACATTCACCAGCAGGTAACGGCTTTCCACATTCTTCAACAAATCCGCAACAGGTGGGTACAGCATAATCATTTTCCTCCATTATTTACATATCGACCTTTTCGGCGATAAAGTTCAAAATCTCTGCAGCACAAGTCTGCTCCTCATCGTTGATGACCACAATATCATACTGCGCACTCTGGGTCATCTCCCAAGTTGCCCGTTCCAGGCGAAGTCGGATCTGCTCTTCCGTGGTGTCGCCACGCTTACGCAGTCTGCGCTCCAACTCCTCCATGGACGGCGGCGCAATAAAAATCAACCAAGCATCCGGCCGTTGCTGCCGCACCTGTAGTGCCCCCTTCGGCTCTACATCCAGAATCACATGGGCATTTTCCAGTTTTTCTTCCAACTGCGCTCGCGGTGTTCCGTAGAAGTTTTTCATGTGGGCATCATACTCCAGAAACGCATCGGCGCGAATCATATCCTCAAAGGTTTCACGGGTAACGAAGGTATACTCCACACCGTCGGTCTCACCGGGGCGCGGATCGCGGGTTGTGGCGGACACGGAGAAGCACAGATCCTTTCTTGCCTGCATCACATGACCCAGCACGGTACTTTTACCTACACCGGATGCGCCAGATATAATAAACAGCTTATTCCCTTCCATTTCCGTAACAACCTCCCATCATTCTGCCATACGCTCTGCGATCGTATCCGGTTCCAATGCAGAGAGAATCACATGGTCCGTATCCATCAGGATCACCGCTTTTGTTTTGTGGCCATAAGACGCATCGATCAGCATACCACGATCTCTGGCCTCTTGTACCACTCGTTTCACCGGAGCCGAATCCGGCAAGACCACCGCCAGCAAGCGATTGGCGGCAATCATACTTCCAAAACCAATGTTGATGAGTTTCATCTCAAGCCTCCGTGATTGCATTCCTTGGCCTTATTCAATATTCTGGGTCTGTTCCCGTATCTTTTCTAGTTCCGCTTTGATCTCCACCACAATGCGAGCCAGACGCACATCCGTACATTTGGAGCCGATGGTATTGGCTTCCCGGTTCATCTCCTGCAGCAGGAAATCCAGCTTCCGTCCCACGGCGCCGCCGGTGGCTAGCATGGTATCCATCTGTTCCAAATGGCTGCGTAGGCGGACGGTTTCCTCATCCACCGCTACCTTATCGGCAAAAATGGCGGCTTCGGTAAGAATCCGGCTTTCATCGATCGTGGTATTCTGCAACACTTCCCGCAATTTGTTTTCCAATCGAGTCCGGTAATCCACCACGGTCTGCGCATTGCCGGCCTCCACCTGAGAAACCAGCGTTCGGATGGTATTGCCTCGGCTATGCAGATCGGCAGCTAGTGCCTGACCTTCCGTTTGACGCATGGCGTTATAGCTTTGCAAAGCTTGCTCCACGACGTGTAGCAGATCTACCTTCAACGCCTCCTCGTCTACCTCCGGCTTTTCCACGGTGAACACTTCCGGCAAGCGAGACAGCGTCGATGCGCTAATGTCATCACGAACGCCGAATTCGTCCACCATCCGGCGCATGGCACTTAAGTAGCCCTCAACGACGGCTGTATTCAATGTAATGGTCGTATCTGCTCCACTTTCGGACTTGATGGAGATAAACACTTCCACCTTGCCTCTGGATACCGATGTCTTCACCATCTGCTTGACCGCATCTTCCGCAAAAGACACCGATCGAGGCAATTTCACAGTACAGTCCAGATAGCGGTTGTTCACGGAGCGCAGCTCCACGGTAAACTCACGGCCGTTGACCGTTTCTACGGCGCGACCATAACCGGTCATACTCTTAATCAATGTGACGCTCTCCTTCTGTATGGAGCCCCGACGCCTTTGCCGGATACCCCGTAATAGTATAGACTGCATTTTTCTTTGCAGTGACGATACGATCGTACAGAACTGCCGGCAAAAAACCCATCACAAAGCCGATACAGCCAAACAATCCGCCTAACTGCAGTTGTTCTCCCAAAAGATACCCCAAAAAGAACAGCACCAACGGCACCATATACAGCATTGCAGCGCCTGCCAATACCGGTCCGCTTTCGGAGCGAATCGTCACCACTTCACCGGGTTTGGCTTCGATGGCATTTACCGCATCGATGAGCACCGTTTGTTGCACCGCTCCGCAGCCGGAGCATTTGTGACAGTCGCCGGAACAGGCACTTTCACGGACGATCATTACCTGTGCCAAGCCATTCTCCCGGATGCTGCAAACTTTTGCTCTCTGTTCCATTACTGCGTATCCTCAGCTTCCTGAGGTTGCTCCTGCAGCGTCACCACCACATTGTAGGTTCCGATAACGCCAACGGTATCAAATGTCGGATCCAGCACGATTTGCGCTTTCAGGCGATTATCGCCCAATTCCGCTTGGGACAAATCCACCAAAATGGTAATATTCTCCGGCTGCACTCTCTCAATCAAATCGACGGGGCCTCGTACAGTGACCGTCACCAACTTTGCGGCAATATCAGCGACCATATTATCCGGCTTGTTGGTGGCAATGATATTGGAAACAAACAGGGATTTCACCGCCAACCCCGGGAATGTGATCTCGGCCGTCACTTCCGTAATACCGGACAGGTTTTCCAACCCCTCCTCTAGGATCACCGGGAAAGTCAAGATCGTATCTTCCGAGATTTCTGCAAGATCTACGGAACTGAGCACCAGTGTATCCAGATTTTCCATCAACTTCTCGCTACCGGAAACCTTGATCTCCGTATTGCTCAATACGATGGAAGTGGTTTCCATCGTTGCGCCACCACCGTAAGTGACATCCAACACCAACTGCACATTCTTCACCCGTTGGATCTTCAGTGCAAAGTGGATTTGGTCCACGCTCTTTATCAAATCCGTATCATCGACCACATTTCCGGAAACATCCTGCAGAACATATCGGAAGCTCCCGTCGATGGATTCCACCTGACCCTCCAAGTCGATGTCGATAGCCGCTTGGCTCACCTGATCCACTACGGACTTTGGCCCTGTGATGGTAACAAAGGTGTGTTCCAAAACCGCCTCATCCTGATAGGCGATATAGTCCAACCCCAAACTGCCCGAATAATTGACCTGTACAGGAACATTCTTCGTGCTGCGTTCCGCAATGGTCAAAGTGATCACATTGGGCGTTTGTCCAATAATTTCGAAATTAGATGCACCGTAACCGTTAAAGTAAACGTTACAGATTAACGTCTGGATGCCAGCACCGTTGATCTTGGAAAGGTCCGCTTCGATGGTAATATCGGAGTTTTTCAAATTTCTCAAATCACTACGGTTGCCACGCAGTTGCAACGTGACCGAAGACTCTCCGCCGTCGGTGACCATCAGGTCCTTACGTAGCAAAACTTCTGCATTATTCAGAATCACAGGAATATTGTAGTAGGTGGCTTCCGATTCCGGGCTGACCACCGTAACCACATAGATCCACAGAGCAAAGGCAAACAAGGCAGCAACCAGAAAAAACAGAATTTTTCGCTTCATTTTTGATTCTCCTTGTCTTTTTTCTTTAATTTCTGGCGCAGACGCAGCACCAGTTTATCCGGCGACTGGGTTTCGGCCGGACACAGTTCCTGAATCAGCAGGCGTTCCAAAGTCTGCGGCGCCAAATGACGCTTAAGCATTCCACCCACTGCAACAGAAATCGTACCAGTTTCTTCCGATACGATGACAACCACAGCATCCGTCACTTCGCTCATGCCCACACCTGCGCGGTGGCGTGTACCCAAGTCCGCACTAAGGCGATTGCTATCTGACAACGGTAGCACGCAACCGGCCGCCGCCACTTTACCGTTGAGAATGATCATGGCGCCATCATGCAGGGCCGCCTTCGGAAAGAAAATATTACGTAGCAACTGCTCGGATACCTGAGCGTCAATCATCGTGCCAGTCTTAAAATATTCATCCATCCGATTCTCACGAGCAAATACGATCAATGCTCCGATTTTTTCACCGCTCATGACTTCGCAGGCCTGAACCGTCTGGCGAATCACCGGTGTCATATCCTGCGTAACTTTATCCGGGTGGAACATCCGCTGCAGGCTCACACTACCCAGATGGTCGAGCATCCGACGCAATTCTGGTTGGAACAAAATAATGAGTGCAATAAATCCCACCTGCAAAAAGCTATTGAGGATGAAACTGAGGGTATATAGTTTCAGCACCTCTGTGATCCACGAAAGGGCTACGATGGCAACCACAACACCGGCAACACGCAAAGCATTGGTTGCCCGCAACAGCGTTAGCGCCCAGTATATTACAAATGCCACGATAATAATATCAATATAGTCCGTCAGTTTCATTCCGGCAATGAGTTGAAATAATTCTTTGATGACATCCATGACGCAGTCTCCTTCTTTGGGGTTCGATATCTATCGGTTTTATGGAAACCGTATAACAAGCCTATTATCCGTATCATTATAGCGGATTTACGAAGGGATAGCAATAGGAAACTGAAAAAATTTCTGTAAACTCGTAAAATTTCCCCGTCATCACTTCCGCTTTCGGATGATAAAAAAATCAGGGTCTCCCAACGGATCCCCTGATCGTCCCATTCATCCCAGTGCCCATTCCAGCGCATTGATTTGTCTCTGTGTCACATCGTGGCCAAAGCTGACTCGCACCGTTCCCGTATCTAGTGTTTTGGCGCTTTCGTGAGCAAGCGGAGCGCAATGCAAGCCGGCACGTACGGCGATCCCTTTGCGTTGCAACCGCCGGGCCATTTCCTCGCAATCACAATCGGGCACAAACGAAACCGTTCCGGACTGGTGCTCGCCAAAATACACCCGATATCCTTTCTCTTTCAATATTTTGGCACATTGGGATGCTGCGCTGCGTTCCCTCTCGAAGATCCGTTGCCGTCCCGTCTGCTCAATGTAACGCATTCCAGCTTCCAACCCGGCAATACCGGGTACGTTCATCGTCCCTGCTTCCAAGCGATCCGGTAAAAAATCCGGCATTTGCCGGCGTTCCGATTCGCTACCGGTACCTCCGGCGATCAGGGGCTGTACCTGATCGACACACAATAAGATTCCCGTCCCTTGTGGGCCAAGAAGCCCTTTGTGCCCCGGCATCGCCACAAATTCGGCGCCCCATTTTGCGAAATCAATTTCTAATATCCCGGCAGATTGAGCCGCATCCACAATCAATGGCACACCATACTGTCGACACAGCTCTGCAATTTGCTCTATTGGCAGAATATAGCCAAATACATTGGACACATGGGTCACCACCGCAACATCTGCACCTCGGCGCAGCGCATCTTCAAAACACTGCAACGTGTCTGCCGGATCAAAGAGCTTCCTGCCTGCCACTCGCACCTGCGCTTGCATCAGATATAACGGCCGTGTAACAGCATTGTGTTCAAATCCTGAGATCACAACAGAACTCCCCGGTTTGACCAGACTACGGATCGCAATATTCAAGCCATGGGTACAATTGAAAGTGAAGACCACCTGCTGGGTCTGGCATCCAAACATTCGGGCAGCATATTCTCGGCAGCGGTAAACCTGTTCCGCCGCTGCCATGGCGGCTTCGTAGCCACCTCTGCCCGGATTGGCACAGCGTTGCATTGCCTGCAGAACAGCCTGTGAAACCGCTGCCGGCTTACGAAAGGAAGTTGCACCGTTGTCCAGATAGATCATAGCTGACGTTCCTCCATTTGTCCCCCCTCTCCCATTGCGTACACCTTAACAAAAGGAACGTCCTGCTCCCGCAGCAATTCTACCGCAGTCTGAATATCCTTTGTGTGAATATGCAGGCTGTAGCCGCAGCCACGGTTACTCAATTCCCGAGGCGTACGTCGCAGCATACATTCCAGCCCCAATCGATGCAGCGTCTGCTGTGCACGCTGTGCGTAGGTCACCGAGCGAAATGTAATCATCCAATCCAGTTTCATACCGATCCCTCCCGATGTAGCCTATGCACAATCCGTCGAAATGGTGCAAAAAAACCGAGGGCCTTCCGGCCCTCGGCAGTATGATTATTCTTCCACGATCGCAATATGAACCGTGTCCAACTGGCTCTGATCCACCGTGGTGGGGGCGCCCATCATCAGGTCCTGTGCGTTTTTGTTCATGGGGAAAGTGATGACTTCACGGATCGATTCCTCTCCGGTCAACAACATGATCAGACGATCCACGCCGGGTGCGGCACCAGCATGAGGCGGCGCACCATAGGTGAAGGCATTATACATGGCGGGGAACTTGGCCTTAACATCCTCTTCACCCAAGCCAACCATCTGGAAAGCCTTGACCATGATCTCGGGATCGTGGTTACGGACAGCACCGGAGGCGGATTCATAACCGTTGACCACCAGATCATACTGATCGGCATTGATTGCCAACAGTTTTTCGATATCACCCTCAGCATCCAGCAGAGCCTGCATACCACCCTGCGGCATAGAGAAGGGATTGTGGCAGAATTCCAGTTGCCCGGATTCCTCGCCCAGCTCGTACATGGGGAAGTCCACAATCCAGCAAATAGCATACTGCTCCTCATCAAAGTGCCCCGGGATGCGCTTGCCCAGCATGGTACGAACCACGCCGGCGGTTTTCTGGGCATCACGCTTCTTGCCGGCAGCCATACAAACGAAGGAGCCGGGCTTCAGGCTCAACTTAGCCGTCAGTTCAGCAGTATAATCGGTCAGGAATTTGGCAACACCACCGGTGAGCTGACCATTCTCGTCCACTTTCACCCAGCAGACTTTATGGCCGGTCTGCACTTCCACGTCAGACAGCAACTTATCGATCCACTTGCGACCCTGATTGAAATCATGGACCACCACAGCCTTGACGGTGCTACTCTGGAAGGGACCAAAGGCACAGCCCTGCACTTGGGCAGTAATGTCCTCGATTTCCAGATCGATCCGCAGATCCGGCTTATCAGAGCCGTAGCGTTCCATCGCTTCGTTAAAGGGAATGTGACGGAAGGGCGCAGGAGAGATACGGCTGTACTTGCCGAATTGTTCAAACACGGGCACTAGCACATCTTCCAGTGTGGACAGAACGTCCTCCTGCGTGGCAAAAGCCATTTCCATGTCCAACTGATAGAATTCACCGGGCGTACGATCGGCACGGGCATCTTCATCACGGAAGCAGGGTGCGATTTGGAAATACTTATCAAAGCCGGAGGTCATCAAAAGCTGCTTAAACTGCTGGGGTGCCTGCGGCAGGGCGTAGAATTTGCCGGGATGATTCCGGGCAGGAACCAGATAGTCACGGGCACCTTCGGGAGAAGAAGCGGTCAGAATGGGTGTGGTGATCTCCAGGAACCCCTTCTGCGTCATCAGCCGACGCAGCTCCGCCACCACCTGACAGCGCAGGATAATGTTACTCTTGACTTCGGGATTGCGCAGATCCAAATAGCGGTACTTCAGGCGGGTATTCTCATCGGCAGATTTGGATTTATTGATTTCAAAGGGGAGCTGATTATGGACACACTTGCCCAACAGTTCGATATGCGTGGGTACCACCTCGATGTCACCGGTGGGAAGCTTGGGATTCTTGCTCTCCCGTTCGCGCACCACGCCGGTCACGGAAATAGTGGATTCTTTATTGATGGGCTTGATAATACGCATCATTTCTTCATTCTCGATGACCACCTGCGTGGTACCGTAGAAGTCCCGAATGACGCAAAAGGCGAAATTGTTACCCACTTCACGGACATTTTCCAGCCAACCAACAATGGTGACGTTTTTGCCGGCGTCGCATAGCCGCAACTCGCCGCAGTTATGAGTTCTGGATTGCTTCATAATAAAAGCCTCTCTTGTTTCTGTATTTTAACCAATATATTATTCCACAAATTGTAGCAAATGTCAATCAGTCGGCGCAAAAAGATGTTCCGTGACGTCGAAAGTTTCGCACAAACAGGAAACCACCCAACCTCCGAAGAGGTTGGGTGGTCCTGTTATAAATCAATTATTCGTATTAACATTGTAGATGCAGAAGATGGTGTGGTTCTTACCATCCTCGATAGTGAAGGTGTTGCTGCCATCTGCCAGCACGGCATCGATGAACGCCTGAGCTGCGTCATTTACAGAATCCTGGTTGTCCTGAGGAGCATAAGTGTTATCTGCCCAAACCTTGAATGCGGCGCGCTCGGTTTTGGTGGTGGAATTAACGGTGATCTTGTTATAGGTAAAGGAACTGATTTCATTCACAACATTCATGTTCTCGTAAGTTCCCTGATAACCGTTGATAGCGACCACGTGACCGGAAGCATCAGTAACGGTGTTGTAATCAAACTTCAGATCATACTTGAAAATTCTGAGCTGAACACCATAGGTGTTACCGTATGCCCATACAGTATTAGCATCACGATAAGCGTCGTGGGACTTAAAGTTTGCGTCGAAGATATTGTGATGGATGTTCAGAGCGCAGTTGCCGGCATAAACGAACAGAGCCTCTGCAGTATTGTAACCGATCTCAACCTCGGTACCGCAAGCGTATACGTCGATCTGAGATGCGACATTAAAGTTCT
>CAZOVE010000035.1:0-18967 GCA_964583135.1 uncultured Oscillospiraceae bacterium
ATGTGCGGGCAAGACTAGAATTTTGCCCCAAATCCCCTTTCACCTATCGACGAAAACCCTTTTCCATGCTATAATCCCTGTATGAAACCATTTAAGGGGGTATCTGGCATGGGTGAACAGGCTAAAAAACCGCATATTAGTGTTGGTCTGCTGGCCCATGTGGATGCCGGCAAGACCACCGTGTCGGAAGCGCTTCTGTATTGTAGTGGTGCCCGACGTCGCTGGGGACGGGTAGACCATGGGGATTCCTATCTGGACCATCACAGTTTGGAACGGGAACGGGGTATTACGATCTTCTCGAAGCAGGCCCTGTTTGCAACGGAAAACAGGCAATTTACCTTGCTGGATACACCCGGCCACGTGGATTTTGCGGCGGAAGCGGAGCGGGTGATGCCCGTATTGGATTGCGCCGTGTTGGTGATTTCCGGTAGTGACGGTGTGCAGGCCCATACCGTGACGCTGTGGCAGCTTTTGGCGCGCTACCATGTGCCGGTGTTCCTGTTTATCAACAAAATGGATCTGCCCGAAACGGATCGGGCGACCTTGATGGCGGCATTACAGCGCGAGCTGAGTCCGAACTGCGTGGCCTTTGACGATGATCTGGAAGAAATGTGCGCCATGTGCGACGAGGCGTTGCTGGAAAACTACTTGGAAACCGGCGTTGTCACCGATGGCAACATCCGGGGCTTGGTGCAGCAGCGGCGGCTGTTTCTGTGCTGCTTCGGTGCGGCCTTGCGGCGTGACGGCGTGGAGGATCTGTTGGAAGTATTGGATCGCTTTGCGCCGGAAAAAAATTACCCACGGGATTTTGGTGCAAAAGTCTTCAAAATCACCCGGGATGCGCAGGGAAATCGGCTGACTTGGATGAAAATCACCGGAGGGAGCTTGAAAGTTCGGAGTCAGATATATTATGTCAACCAAAAAGAAGAGCCACTGGAAGAAAAAGCCGTCCAACTTCGGCTGTACTCCGGTGAAAAATTCGCCGCCTTAGAGGAAGCCACCGCCGGGCAGATCGTGGCAGTCACCGGATTGAGCGGCACTTATCCCGGTCTGGGGTTGGGGGCTGAAGCGGCCGGACAAAAGCCGGCGGTGGAGTCGGTGATGACCTATCGGGTGGCATTGCCGACCGGTAAGGATGCAGCGATGGTCGTACCGCTGCTACGTCAATTGGAGGAGGAAGACCCGCAGCTTCATCTGGTATGCGACGGCGACCGAATCCATATTCAGATCATGGGCAAGGTGCAACTGGAGGTTTTTCGCCATCTGGTGTGGGAGCGCTTCCAACTGGAGGTGACCCTGACGGATCCTCGGATCTATTATAAGGAGACTATCACCGACACGGTGGAGGGTGTGGGGCATTTTGAACCCCTGCGCCATTATGCCGAAGTCCACTTAAAGCTAGAACCTCTGCCGGTTGGCAGCGGCTTGATTTTCGATACGGTGTGTCCCACGGACGTATTGGAAGGGCAGTACCAGAGCTTGATTTTGTCCCATCTGGCGGAAAAAGTCCACAAAGGTGTGCTCACCGGCGCACCCATTACGGATATGAAGATCACCCTGTTGGTGGGTCGCTCTCACCTGAAGCACACCGAAGGTGGTGATTTTCGGCAGGCGACCTATCGGGCTGTTCGACAGGGCTTAATGCAGGCAACATCGGTGCTGTTGGAACCTTGGTATCGCTTTACCATGACGCTACCCACCCCCTGCGTGGGGCGAGCCATTACCGATATTCGGGCCATGGGCGGCGAATTTGAAGGCCCCGAGGGCGCAGGGAGCTTCTCCACCCTGACCGGCCGCTTGCCTGCCTCGGAACTGGGAGATTATGCCGATACCCTCAGTGCCTACACCCAAGGACGGGGACGGCTGCAGCTTGCTATGGCCGGGTTCTTCCCCTGTCATAATACGCAGGCTGTGGTGCGCTCCATCGGTTATGATCCGGAGGCGGACACGGAAAACACGCCCGATTCGGTATTTTGTGCCCATGGTGCAGGTTTTACCGTCAAATGGCGGGATGTGCCCATGTATATGCACTTGGATCGTTGCCTGAAGCAGGAGCGACCGCCGCAACTGCTTACACGCAATTTGCAGACGGAGGAGCTGGAGCTAGAGCGCATCATGGAGCGCCAATTCGGCCCCCAGACGACCCGACTGTACCGCCCTACGGAGCATCGCCCAGCCACGGAAACGGTGACCATCCGCCCCATGAAGCAGCAGTACCTGATCGTCGATGGTTACAATATTCTGTTCCAGTGGGAAGATCTGGCAAAAATTGCAGAAGGTGATCTGGAAGCCGCCCGACGCCGGCTGTGCGACGAGCTGAGCAATTTTGCCGGCTTCCGCAAATGGCGTGTGGTGCTGGTGTTTGACGGCTACAAGCGCAAGGGCAATCCCGGCGAAAAAAGCCAGTATCACAATATTCAGGTGGTCTACACCCGGGAAAACGAGACCGGCGATGCCTATATCGAAGCATTGGTGGCCCAAATCGGCAATAATTATAATGTTCGGGTGGCCACTTCGGATGCCCTCGTGCAGATCTCCAGCCTGCGCTCCGGCGTGTTGCGCCTGTCTGCCCGGGAGTTGCGGGAGGAGTTGGAGCAGGCAAAGAAAGAGATGCGTCTGCACTATGGCGGATAAACGAAAGACCGGGACTGCAGTAGCCCCGGTCTTTTTGTTGCATTTACAGATCTCTGTTATCCACACCCTGCAGGGAAATGCTGATCTCCAGATTTCCGTTACGGCAACGCAATTCATCGATCATGGTCTTTTCACTACCTGCTTTTTTGAGTACGATGTTGTAGGTGAGCTTGTTCAGGCTGCCCAGATTGGTGGTCTTGACACTGATGAGCTGGACTTGAGTGGTATGTTTTTCAAAAATGTCGGTGAAGATGTTACCGTAATCCAGATCCTCCGGCACCGTGATATGCAGCACCTTGCGCAGCGTCTCATTTTTGTGACCGCCAAAATTGATCAGCGACAGCAGCAGGGTAAACAGGCACATCACGACCGTAAATACTGCCGCCAAGCCGGGATATCCCATACCGCAGGCAAGACCTATCGCCACACTCAGAAAAAGGGCGCATATCTCCTTGGCGCTGCCGGGCATGGAACGGAAGCGGATCAGGCTGAATGTGCCGGCCACGGCCACACCGGTGCCCAGATTTCCGCCCACCATCATGATCACCACAGCCACGATAGCCGGTAGCGATGCCACAGTAGTCATAAAGCTGCGGCTGCAGACGGTGCGGAAGGAGTATACCACCGCCATCACCACACCCAACGCCAGTGCCGCCAGAACGCACACTAAAAAATCACCGATGGTCATGCCGGTGAGGATATCAAATAAACCCGTGAATTTCTCGTCAAATAACATAGTGAAAACCTCTGATTTCTAGTTTGTGTTCCCGCAACAGGCGTAAATAAACGTTGCCATATTTGGAAAAGGAACATTGTCGGATACCGTTTTGCTCCAGAAGCTGCACCAGCCACATCGGCATGGCCTCCGGTGCCTTGATCTCTACCAGTTGTTGCCCGGGCTGCAGCAACGTTTCGCCGTAGCAGGGGCTGGCCAGATCCAGATCCTCCGTGCGATAGAGGATGTTTCGATCCATGGTGATACGCAACGATCCGTCATGGCTGCGCCAGGATTGGCGGTCGTAGCTGAGGTACACGGCCGGCTGTAGATCACCGTAGAATTGCTTGAAATAGTCGATCTCTCTGCCGATCTGGCTATTTTCAAGCCGTGCATCCGGATCGGCCATATATTGCCGCGCACGGGCCAGCGGTAGACTCAGGCGGCGCTTGTAAACAACGCCTTTGTATTTCTTCTTCATTTCCAGAAAAACTTTGCTTTTCGCCGTGGCATCACCATAGGCCCGCAGTCGCAGTTTTTCTTTATATACCGGTTTTTCCAGAGAGCGGCGGATCAGGCGAAAATCCGGCGTGTCATAATAAATATTGCGGATGGCACTCACGGCGAAATGATCCGGCTCCATATACCGAGCCATGGCGGCCAGAAAAGCCTCCGCTTGGGCCTCATGGAGCAGATACTTTTGCTCTTTTCTGCGAAATACGTAATTGACCATGGGCCACCTCCTCTTTAAATCGCATTATAACGACCCGGACTGAAGCCATACTGAAAAAATGGAAAAGAAAGATTTCTGATTCTGTTCCTCAATTCGTGGGGTTTCCCATTGCGTGGAAAGTACAATAGTCCCACACAAAGGAGGAATGACGATGCAATGCCAGAAATTGAGAACCTACATGGAAACCGGCAGGGTGATCTTTTTGCCTGCCAGAACCATTGTGCCCAATCCTTCCCAACCCAGAAAGGTCTTTGGGGAGGAGGCGCTGGAGGAATTGGCTGAATCCATCCGCTGCCACGGTATTTTGCAACCGCTATCGGTGCGTCGCGTGGGAAATACCTATGAGTTGATTGCCGGAGAGCGACGATTGCGCGCGGCCCAGATGGCCGGCTTGAAGGAAATCCCCTGCATCCTGATGAATATGGACGATGCCCAATCCGGCATGGCGGCCATGGTGGAAAATTTACAGCGGCAGGATCTGGATTTTATTGAGGAAGCCCAAGGAATCGCCCGACTCATGGAGCAGTGTCGCTTCAGTCAGGAGCAGGTGGCGCGGATGTTGGGGAAAAGCCAAAGTGCCGTAGCCAACAAGCTGCGGTTGCTACGCCATTCGCAGCCGGTGTTGGAGGCGCTACGCCTGCACCACCTGACGGAGCGTCATGGCCGCGCATTGCTGAAGCTGACCGCAGAATCGGAAAAACTGGCGGTCATCGCCGTCATCAGCCGGCAGAATATGAGTGTGGCCCGGACGGAGCAGTACATCGAGCAGCTTTTGAAGCAGAAACAACCCCCAGCTCCACGGGTGAATCTGGGGGTATTTCTCAATCATTTGAATCAATCCCTGCAGCGCATCCAGTTGGCCGGCATACCGGCCGTGTCCGAGCGCAAAGAAACCGATCGTCAGATCGTGCTGACCATCACCATCCCGAAATAAAGACCCCTTATTCCGCTGCTGGTTTGCGGCGCTGCTTCTTCATTTTGTACAGCTCTTCCGTGGCAAGCCGTGCCTTCGTGACGGATACGTTTTCCTTGGGGAAGCAGAAGTAGGAGATGTCGTTGTTACCGATGCCGATCATGTCACCGATCTCATAGAAGTAATAATCCGAATACAGCGTGTGGGACGCCACCGGCGACTGTCGGTAATCCAACGCACCATCGCAGCCGGTGAGGTGGAAGCCGTTTTCGTCATGGATCAGACGTCCGCTGCCGACGGTATATAGACCCGTGAAGTCCACCTGTACCGCAATGTCCACTTGTGCGTCCAGACGGTATGTACCCTGCGCCAATTCCTGCCGGGCGCATTCGCGTTCCCAGCGGTACCAATCAGGGATGTGGGGATATTCCGTTTCCCCTTGGGTGGCGTGAAGTTGACCGTACACATCCATTTCCCATTGCTTTCCACAGCCGTGGCAGGTCAGATGGATCCCTTTGCCCTCCATTTGGTTTTCTGCGCCGCAATGGGGGCATTTATAGAGAATGCGGTGCAGCCCATCTGCACGGAAGGGTACGTCGATGCAGATCTGATTGTCCCGCTGCCATGCAAAATTGTCAAAGGAGAAGGATTCATCCAATCGTGCATCCAATTGTGCGACAGACAGGGATCGCACTTCCTCCGCTGTGGCGATGCACTTGACATGGGCGCTGACTTGGATATCCCGGATCTGCAGCATATTGTACAGAGGATCTCTGTGGAAAGCACCTTGCGTGATGACCGTCACCACCGGTACGCCCAGTTTTTTCATCAGGATGCCCAATTTCCGAGGCAGGGTGGTGGTCGTACCGTCAAAGGAGTAGCCAGCCTCGGGGTACATCAATACGTGGGTCTTATTGACCTTGAGCATATATTCCAGATCTTGAATCAGGGTCAGATCCGTGGTGAATTTATGGGTCGGCGTACAGCCCAGCCAGCGCATCAGCACCCCCAGAATGCCGGACATACCGTCTACCGAGGTGACGATGCCCATGGGCTTGGGATAAAAAATACCGTAAGCCAGCTTCATGTCCGTGAAGCTGGAGTGATTCATCAAAATCAGGCAGGGCTGATCCATGATTCCGTCCATACCTTCGGTGGTGTAGGAGAACTTGGTCTTCATCAACGTAGGAATCGAGGCCAGACGCACCACCGTTGCCAGCAAACGGCTGGGCTTTCGGGGCTTTTTGTGGGCAGGTCTCGGCAGGCGCATGACTTCTTGGATGGACATAGCCTTGATCGCAATTTTCATAAATTTGCTCCTCCTGATGTTCTTCCGGTTCAGTTTATCACATCCGGCGGTAGATTGCAATCTTTGAATCATTTTTGAACATTTCTTCATCTACCGATCCCCGTGACGATCAAAAAAGGCGGCACTTCCAAGTGCCGCCTTTGCGTTGCGCTTTATTCTTCTTCTGGGACAGGGGTTTCTTCTGCTTCATCGGATTCTGCGGCAGGTGCTTCCTCCTCGGTGTCCGTTTCCTCAGAAACTGCCTCTTCAGTGCCCTCTTCTTCGGCGGATTCTTCCGCTTCTGCAGCCGCAGCCTCGGCGGCTGCGCGAGCAGCTACCTGATGGACATACAGCTTCGCCGGATCATGCCGCCGCATCGACAGCACCATTAGTGTCACCACTGCGGCAAAGCAACTCAGGGCAGCCAGAAGCTGGCTGACACGGAATACGCCTAAATACAGGCTGTCGGAGCGCAGACCCTCGATGGTGGCTCGACCCAAGCCATACCATGCCACATAACCCAGTGCGATCTGACCGTCGTATTTGCGCTTCTTCGACAGGAAATGCAGCAGCACAAAACCGATGAGATTCCACACCGATTCATACAGGAAGGTGGGGTGGACAAACACATATTCTCCCACGGAAGTATCCCACAGACCCATCCGCAGGAAGAAGGTGGAAGACTGATCCTGAAGTTGACCAAAGGCCTCCCGGTTGAAGAAATTGCCCCAGCGGCCGATGCACTGTCCGATCAGGAATCCCAGCGCCACCATATCCAGCAGAGCGGTGATCTTGATCTTCTTGACCTTGCAGTGGATGATCACGCCGATGGCTGCACCGATGACACCGCCGTAAATGGCCAAGCCGCCCTTCCAAAGGTAGAGGATGGTGATCGGGTCAGAGGCATAATCTTCCCATTTGAAGATGCAGTAGTACAGCCGGGCGCAGATGATGGCAAAGGGTACCACCCAAATGACACCGTCGGTCAGATCATCCTCCCGAATGCCGAACTCCTTACACCGCTTCCATGCGTACAGCACGGCCAGTAGCAGACCCATGGCGATGATCAGACCGTAGAAATAGATTTTCACTTCACCGATGGAAATATAGCGAATGGGGTTAAACTCAATGCCCAAACCGGGAAAACTGATATAGGTGTAGTCGAAATACATAACTCTTTCCTCCTGTGTGAATGGTTCTGATATCAGCCGTCATGAAGCGGAGTGGTAATGGCGGTGGCGCAACGTTGGGGGGTGATCACCCGGGCGATAAATTGGCAAACCTCTTCCTCCGTAATGGTGGCATAGATCTCCGGAAAACGCAGGTATTCAAAATTCTGGAAGTGACAGGCACAGATACGGTAGCACAAGGTGTCAAAATTGTCAATATCCCGAATGCGTCGGCCGATGGTGCCCCGCTTCAGCCGCAGGAAAGCCTGCGCATCCGTGATGCCTTGGGCCAGCTCAGATCCCCGTTGCAGCAAAGCCCGGCGCACTTGCTCCGGATAGTCGCTGTCACCACCGCAGGTGAGCATGGCGCAGCCGTCGATGGTTTCAAAGCCTCCACCGAAGGATCCGTCAATGATCCCCTGCTCGTACAGATCCAGATATAGCTGCGTGGCTTCGCCAAACAGCAATTCTGCTGCCAGATAACCCACGATCTCGGAGCGGATGGTGTCCGGGCCGCAGTCACTGGCTTCGCATTTGAATCCCAATTGGAAGGTAGGCATTGCCACCTCCATGGAAAGACGGGCGTCTTCCGACTCACAGGTCATGGATTCTTCCCATTGCCGCAGCTTTTGGGCAGGTGCGTGATAGCTGGTGCCTAGTACTTCCTCCGCTATGGTCATCACCTTCTGCGCATCCACGTCACCGATCACGCACAGCACCATATTTGCAGGCGTGTAGAACCCACGATGGCACAGATGCAGGATCTGAGGCGTGATCTGTCGGATGGATTCCCGTGTGCCCAAAATGGGAACACGAACCGGATGCTTGCGATACATTTTCGCCATGAGGGCTTCAAATTCCCGGCTGTCCGGAGCATCTTCGTACATGGCGATCTCCTGATCGATGATTCCCATCTCCCGCTGTACACTTTCCTCAGGGAACCAAGGCGTGGATACAAATTCCAACAACAGATGTAGATTCTCATCGAAATGATCGGTGCAAGAAAAATAATAGGCGGTGGTATCAAAGCCTGTAAAAGCGTTGACGTTGGCGCCCAGTGCCGCGAATTCCGCCGTCACATCCCGATCCGGCAGCTCAAACATTTTATGCTCCAGAAAGTGTGCAACACCGGCCGGAACATGGTATTGCTGTCCATCCATCTCAAAATCCGTGTGAATGGAACCAAAATCCGTGACGAAGTAGGCGATCTTTTGCGCAAAACCCGGCTTCGGTAGCACATACACCGTCAAGCCGTTGTCCAGCTTCCGGGTGTAGAGCATCTCTTCCAGTTCCGGGTACGATCGTATTTTCATTGTCCAACCCCCTTCAGGAAAAATGCCGAGTGTTCCCGCAGGGTCGATGCTGCCCTAGCCACATCCTGTGTGGTAACGGCTTCCACAGCGGCGCGATATTGCTCCGGGGGCAAAAAACCGGGGCTTAAGTCGGGCAGGGTGTAGTAGCCGGCGATGGAACGGGTGGAATCGTGGATGCTGCGCAGGGAAGAGAGCAGTGCTTCCTTGGCGTAGCGCAGCTCGTCTTCGGTAATGTCGCCATTGGCGCAGGCTTGCAATTGCGTTAAGATCTGCTGATGTACAGTCTCTTCCCGATCTGCATCAATGCCAGCGGATACGACCAAGATCCCTTTGGCACCATAGTAGTCGGAGTGGATGGAGTAGCACAGGGACATCTTCTCCCGTACGTTGACAAATAGCTTGCTGGTCATGCCGGCGCCAAAGATCAGGTTGGCTACACGCATGGCCACATAATCCGCATCTCCACCCACGATGGGCGTGGTAAAGCCCAATAAAAGATGGCTTTGGCTGGTAGCCAATTCCTGCGTGGTGCGGCAACCGCCGCCGTCGTGAAAACCGATGGGAGGCGGTACGGGCACGACTTGCCGGGAAAAACCGGCAAAAATCGGTTGCAACAGCCGGGCTACCTGCTCCGGCGGTGTTGCACCGACGTAGAAAAATTCCACGGGGCTTTCCTGCAGAATTTTTTGATAGTGGCGGTACAATGTTTCCGGCGTGATGGCAGCCACCTGCTCCTTTGTGCCCAGTCGGGGGATACCCAGACTGTCGTGGGCGCACATGGTCCGAATGAGTTGGGTCGAGGCGTAGATGCGCTTGTCGTTGAGCTCCGACTCAATATCAGCGATGCGGTTTTTCTTTTCGCTTTCCACCACATCGGCAGAGAATACACCGTCTTCCAGTAACGGCTGTAGCAGAAGCTCCTGCAAAAATTCCGTCACCGGCCGCAGTATTTCGTCCCCCGCCATGGCAAAGCGTTCTCCGGTAAACACGCAGTATAGTCCGAAGGTCTGGTAATCGCCAAAGCGGCGCACCATATCACTGACCACGGCACCGTAGAGTGTATCCAGATGCATATTGATGGAGCGCAGGTCCGGATGCTTGGCGCTGCCTCGCAGTAAGACGGTGGGCAGTAGGGCATTTTGGGCCGCCTCTTCGTGACAGATGGGACGTACAAACTGTAACGTTAGCCGTGCCTGCTTGAAACGGTGATCTGTGAAGCAGCGCAGCGTAACGCCGGGGGACAGGGTCATGGTTTGGATCATAATCAACTCCTGTTTACGCCAAAAGGCGCAATCAAATCGAAATTCTCTCATACTTACGCCCCATTATACACCCAAAACGGGAAAATAGGAAGAGGGTTCATAGAAAATTCATTTCTTTTCCGGTTGCCAATTTTACGTGGATGCGATACAATGAGAAAAACGTACAGCATCAGGAGGAAAAAAGCATGGCATGGTTGGAGATCACCGTCAAGACGGCCCTTGTCGGTGTGGATGAGGCAGCCGCAGCCTTGACGGCGGCCGGTTTTGCCGATCTGGTCATTGAGGACCAATCCCAATTTGAAGATTTTCTCGAAGCCAATCGTGCCTGCTGGGATTACATCGATGAGCAGCTACAGCAGCAGCTTCAGGGCTTAAGCCAGATCAAGCTCTATCTGGAGGATACCGACCGGGAAAGCCTGACTCGGCTGGAGGCGCTGACGCAGCGCCTGTCCTTGCCCATGAGCGTCAGCACCATGGCGGAAGTGGATTGGGAAGAAAGCTGGAAGGATAATTATCCCGCTGTGGAGGTGGGAAGCCGTTTTGTGGTGTTGCCGTATTGGCTGGCAGAGGAAGACCACGGCAACCGCTTGCCGGTGATTTTGGATCCGGGCCTGACTTTTGGCACCGGTGCCCACCCGTCGACGCAGATGGTACTGCAGGCGATGGAGCGGTTGGTCACGCAGGGCAGTCATTGTCTGGATCTGGGCAGTGGCAGTGGCATTCTCTCGATTGCGGCGCTGCGGCTGGGTGCCGCTCAAGCTGTGGGTGTCGATATTGACCCTAAAGCCGAGGATATCGCCCGGGAAAATGCGGCTTACAATGCCTTTGGCGGCGATCGTTTTACTGCCCTGACCGGCAATGTCACCACGGATAAGCCCTTGATGGATCGGTTGGCACGGCAACATTACGATGTGGTGCTGGTCAATATTGTAGCGGATGTGATCATCAGCCTGTCGCCGGTGTTGCCGAATTTCCTGACTCCGCACAGCACCCTCATCTGCTCCGGCATTCTCGACAGCCGCCTACCGGAGGTGCTGACGGCTCTGGAGCAAGCGGGAATGCAGGTGACGGCGGTGTATCAACAAGAAGACTGGCGGTGTGTCACCGCAAAAAGGAGCGCATTATGAGTATTCCCTACCGTACCAGACTGGGTCTGCGGCGGTTTTTTGTGGCCATAGTGGTGATCTTGGTGTTTACGGGATTGCTGCTACTGTGTTGGTTTTTGTGGCTGAATCGGTACGTGGTCTATTCCAAAGACGGTGCAAAACTGGATTTTTCTCTGTCGGTGCAACATGCCCCCGGGGAAGTGCCGGTGCAGCCGGATCCCTATCCCACCATTGCAGTACACGACAAGACGCCGGATGATGATCTGGATGAAAATTTGCCCACGGAGCTGGTCCGCTTCAGCGGCTATTACGTCACCGTTGCCGATCTGCGGGAGGATTTGGACAAGGTCATCGACCAATTGGCGGCGTTGCCGAAGGGCAGCACCATTATGTTGGAACTGAAAGATGTCAAAAGCTACGTCTACTATACCTCCGAGCATGCCGCACAGAAGCCGGACTTTGATACAGCCAGAGTCGATGCGCTGGTGCAGCAATTGCAGCAGCAGGGGCATTATATCATCGCCAAGATTCCTGCTTTTCAGGAGTATCACTATATTCTGGAAAATGAGCGGCAACGGGTTCCTTATGGTCTGCCTCATATTCAGGGCAACGGCTCTTTGTGGCTGGATCGGAGCAACGGTTGCTATTGGATGAATCCGGAAAGCGATGGCACCCTGACCTACCTGATCCGTCTGATCGTGGAGTTGCGTGGCATGGGTTTTGATGAAGTGGTGCTTTCGGATTTCCGCTTCCCGGAAACGGATCAGATCCGTTTTGACGGTGATAAAATGCAAGCGCTAACGCAGGCGGCTGCCACATTGGTCAAAACCTGCTCAACAGATCGTTTCTGCCTATCCTTCGTCCGCAGCAGTGCCGATTTGACGCTGCCAGAAGGTCGGACACGGCTGTACTTGACTGGTGTTACTGCCGCAAATGCCGATGATGAGGCGGCGAAAACCACCTTTGCCGATCCCAGCATACAAGTGGTCTTCCTGACGGAAACGGCCGATACCCGCTATGAAGACTTCTGCGTCCTGCGTCCCATCCACGATGCCCACTGACCCTCTGTCATAAAAACCGATAAAACCCCTTGCAATCCCTGTTTTGTCCGTAGTATAATATGGAAAAGGGCGTCGAAGATTCCCGTTTTATACGATAGGAGGAATCCCTATGACAAGTATCAATCGCAAAACCGGCAATATTCTTCTTTGCATTGCGGAGCTCATCATCGGTGTACTGCTACTGATCGAGCCGGAAAAGTTTACCTCCGGCATCATCGTTTTGCTCGGTATCGTGATGGCGATGCTGGGTCTGACCTATGTGGTGTCCTATTTCCGTCAAGAGGCGGTCTACGCCTCCCAGGAAAACGAGCTGTCCAAGGGCATTTTGTTGTTGGTGGTGGGTGCGTTCTGTATTCTTAAGAACCAGTGGTTTATTGCCACCTTCCCCATTTTGACGGTGCTCTATGGTGTCGTGGCTCTGGTTACGGGTATCAGTAAAGTGCAGTGGGCGGTGGATATGCTGCGGCTGAAGCAGAAATATTGGTATGTGGCCGGCATTAGTGCATTGGCAACGCTGATTTTTGCCGTGGTGATCCTGCTCAATCCCTTCAAGGCCATGGCGGGCACTTGGATATTCATCGGTGTGTCTTTGATCGTGGAAGCGGTGGGCGATGTGCTGTCGATGATCTTTGAAAAGAAGTAAAAAAATCCCCGGCAGAGTTGCGATTCCTCTGCCGGGGATTTTTATGCCCAAGGGTGAAGGTGGATTGCTGTCCGTGGATCATACTTCCTCGATCAATTTACGAAATACCGGAAGACTTCTACGGATCATCTCTTCGCTAACGCAGTAGCAGATGCGGAAATAGCCGGGACAACCGAAGCCATCTCCCGGCACGAGCAGCAGATCCTGCTGTTTGGCCTTTTCGGAGAATGCGTTTGCATCGCCGCCGGGGGCTTTGATGAACAGGTAGAAGGCCCCGTCCGGTTTGGCCATTTCGTAGCCATAAGCAGTCAGCGCATCATAAAGAAGCCGTCGATTGCGGTCATAGGCAGCCAGATTCGGCCGCAGATCCACGCACCGGGCAATGACCTTTTGCCACAGCGACGGTGCGCACACATGCCCCATGCCCCGGGCCGCACCGGCGATGGCGGCATACAGCGCCTTGCTGTCGGTGGCGCCGGAGGGCACGTACACATAACCGATGCGCTCGCCGGGCAGGGACAGGGATTTGGAGTAGGAGTAGCACACGATGGTGTCAGCATAGACGGTGGGAATAAAGGTCGCCTCGCAACCGTAGGTCAATTCCCGATAGGGCTCATCTGCCACGATGTAGATCGGATGACCGTATTGGGCTGCTTTTTGGCTTAGAAGTGTTGCCAATGTCACCAAACTCTGAGGAGTATATACCACGCCGGAAGGATTGTTGGGGGAGTTGAGGATCACTGCCACGGTATGCTCCGTCACCATAGACTCCAGCGCTTCAAAGTGGATCTGGAATCCCGGAATATCTGGCGGTACTACACGAAATTTCAGACCGGCACAGGTGGCAAAGGGCTGGTACTCCGGGAAATAGGGGGCCAAGGCTAGGATTTCCGCATCTTCTACGGCCAATGCCCGCATGACCGCCGTCAGAGCCGGTGCTGCGCCGCAGGTCAGGAACAGTTCTTCCGGCTGCACACCGGCATGGTAACGCCAATTTAGGTCATCGCTGATGGCTTGCCGGGTGGCATAGTCACCCACGGCAGAGGTATAGCCATGGACTGCAAGGGGCTCCAGTTCCGCCAAAATCTCCCGAATCGCATCGTTGACCTCCGGTGGTGTCGGAATGGATGGGTTACCCAGCGAGTAGTCGTAAACATTTTCCCGACCCACAATGGTGGCGCGTTGGCAGCCGTATTCAAACAACTCACGGATACAGGATCGATTGTCCCCCAGAGCATAGGCAGCCTGATTGAGCATAGTAGTTCCTCCTTGGAATGGTAAACAACAATTTTTTATAGATACAGTGGCGTCTGAGGGTCATAGCCTTGCGCCTTATAGGTCACTGAGCCGATGGGCTTCCCGTCAATGCCATATTTGGGGTTGTAGCCAAATAGATTGATGTACCGCTCCAGATCTGCCCGCTCGGCCTCCATCGCCTTCATCACTTCCAGCGTCGCCAACACATCGTCTACTGCCCGGTGAGAATTGACCACCTTGCCGCTCAAACCGTAGGCTTCGATGGCGTTGCTCAGCCGATGGGGAAAACGACGGCGGTCTTTATACACCGTCAAAAGATCCAACTTGTCCTTGCCTCTGAGAATCGTGGGATCGCCGGAGCGTAGCAGGAAATAATACAGAAAACTCAGGTCAAAATGGGCATTGTAGGCCAGCAGCAGGGTGTTTCCGGCGAACATCCGAGCAATATCCCGGCTGACTTGCTCTTTGGAGATGCCTCGCTGCAGCAGATCCAGATCGGATATGCCGGTCAATTCGGTGATTTTCGGGGGGATACTGTTTCCGGGGGTCAGACGGATCAGTTCGTCATATTCCTGCACCACCGTCACCACGCCATTGGGGCGCTCCACCACGATGGCGGAAAACTCGATGATCTCATCCCGGTTGTATTGCAGACCGGTGGTTTCCGTATCAAAGAGTACCAGTCGGTCATATTTTCCAAAAAGTGTATCAAACATATTTATTCTCCGTTTGCCAGACGCTGTGCCCGACGAAATTTACTGTGAACTTGGGGCTGTAATTGAAATTCTTCCGACAGTTGCGCCGCAAAGGCGATGGCTGCCGCATCCGACCCGGACTTGAGTTCCACTTCTAGCTCCTGTAGCGGCATTTGACGGCCGCCGCCCAGCAGAACACCCTGATCCAGAGCCAGTTCCACCGCCCAATCGGGTCCTTCGATGGTTTTTGCCAGACGGGTGAATCGGGCACCGCAGACGGGGACGATCCCTACAGCGGTCAAGTTCTTCAATTCTTCCGGTGCGCCGAGTTTACATAACTCATCGACCATGGTTTCTGGTTGTTGCCATTCCAACTCCCATTCGCCACGACTGCCGTCAGGCAGGGGCGTTTTCACGGTGCATACCGAGATGCTCCCTTCCATCCGCCGACGCAGGGTGATATGCCGCCCTGCCAGTGCGCCCTCCGGTGTGTCGTAATATGTGGTTTCCATAGAAATCTCCCGAAACGGGCCGTATTGAGCGACTACCGTCGCCAGCATTTCTGTGGTGATCTGATATTTTAGTTCAAATTCTCTACCCATACGCCTACCGCCTTACTGTTTTGTGGTCTGATCGTCATGATATTCGGCTTTCGTACATCCGATTAACCCTATTATACATCCCATAGCCTTCGGATGCAAGAATCTTTCTGACATTCCCTGTTCCGACAAAAAATTCCTGCTTTTCGTGGTAGGATGAGCATATCGGAACGGAAAGGAATGGTACATATGATGGTGACTCTGGGAATCTATATCCGGCGATGGCAGCGATGCCTGCGACGGTGGATCACCGATCCGAAGGTTCAGGGAATTGCCCGAGGGGTCGGTTTATTCTTTGCAGGTTTCTGCCTCAGCGCCACCGGTTTGGCCCATCATGGGTTGAGTTTGAGCTTGGGAGCGCTGCTGTCGGTGTCGGGCTGGCCTGCAGTGCTGCTGGGCGCCGGTGGGATCACGGGCTATCTTGGGTTGTGGGGCAGCGCTGGCGCACAGGGGGTGGTCTGGCTGTGTGTTGCCTTGCCTGTGTCGCTGATGCTGCGAGAACGATCTTTTGTGCAAAGCAATGTCTGGATCTTGCCGGCCTTTGCTGGGGTCATCGTTGCCGGTACAGGACTGGCTTTTCAGTTATTGGGACAGGATGACACAGCCATCCCGATTTATTTGCTGCGTGTGGCCTTGGCGGTGCTGTCATGCCGTCTGTTTTCCGAGGTGGCGCAGCGCCGGGATCCGGCATTGGAGTGGGTCGTCTGTGGTGTGGCGGTGCTGGCATTGGCCCAATTGCAGCCGATCCCGTATCTAGGTTTTGGCTATATTGCCGCTGGGGTGTTGACAGCCGCCGGTGCATTTCCTGCGGCAGCATTGGCAGGTCTTGCTTTGGATCTGGCCCAAGTGACGGCAGTTCCGATGGCGGCGGTGACCTGTTTGGCATGGTTTGTGCGGCTCATTCCCGGTGTGCGTAAGAGTTGGCTCAGCTCGGTGAGTGCCGGGATGTATCTTTTGATCATGTTGTTGTGCGGTGTGTGGGATCTACATCCTGTGCCGGGTCTGCTGGTGGGAGGACTCATTGCACTGCTGCTGCCGGCAGGGCCGGAGATCGCCCGGCGGCGTAGTGATACCGGCTTTGCGCAAGTACGGTTGGAGCTGGTGTCCACCACGTTGGATCAGACCCAGCTTCTGCTGCAGCAAGTCCAAGAGCATCCCATCGATGAAGGCGCTATCATCGCCAAAGCGGCGGAGCGTGCCTGCAACGGTTGCTCCTTTCGCAATAAATGCAAAGAAGATCCCGCTGCCTTGCCCATCGGATTGTTGCACAAGCCTCTGGGTAACGGTAGTGATCTGCCTTTGAGCTGCCGTAAATCCGGGAGACTGCTACAAGAACTGCGCCGTGGGCAGGAGCAACTACGCACCATTCGGGCAGATCGGGATCGCCGTCAAGAATACCGCAATGCTGTGGTGCAGCAGTACGGGTTTCTTGCCCAATATCTGCAGGAACTTTCCGATGCTTTAAGCAACCGGGCCGAGCCGCCCAGACAGCGCTATCAGCCGGAATTGGCAGTTTGCTCCGCCAGTCGGGAGCGGCAAAATGGTGACCGCTGCTTCTGGTTTGCCGGCACCGAGTGCCGCTATTACATTCTCCTGTGTGACGGTATGGGCACCGGAGCAGAGGCGGCGCAGGAAGGAAAATTGGCCGGCAATATGCTCAAAAAGCTGCTTTGTGCCGGATTTCCGCCGGAGTATGCCCTGCGTAGTGTCAATAGCTTCTGCGCATTGCAGGGCAGAGCAGGAGCGGTGACCATCGATTTGGCGGAGCTGTGTCTGGATACCGGAAAAGCCACTGTTTATAAGTGGGGCGCAGCCCCCAGTTATGTGGTCCATCACGGAGAACCCGTAAAAATCGGGACAGCCGCACCGCCACCGGGCCTGTCGGTGACGGAAGGCCGGGAAACGGTACAACGGCTGTCCCTGCGCAGGGGGGAGATGCTGATCCTTCTGAGTGATGGCGCAGGGGGAGAGGAGTCGCTGCGTACATCGTTGGAGGGAACGGCGGATCCACCGGGAGAGTTAGCTGCCCGAATCTTGGAGGACAGCCAAACGGACGGTGCAGACGATGCCACTGTTGCCGTGGTGCGTCTTTGTGCCCTGCCCGTGACCGCATAATACCACATATTTCTTGCAAAATTTGTCGAAACACAAGATATGGGAGAATAAAAAGAAGAATAACCACAATATTTTGGAAAAACCGCCGGGGGTCACCCGGCGGTTTGGTTTATTATGACAAAGTTATCATATAGGGTTTTGGGGTAGGGGGTGGGATTGCAGTCGGTCTTGCTGCTGTAACTGCCACCGCCGGTCATATTGCCGAATACTTCACCCCAACCGCCGTAATAATTTAGATATTCCCGGAAATCGTTGTAGTGATTGTGGGTATAGAACACATACACTTCATCGTTTTCAAAAAAACCGTTGCCGTTCTTATCCTGCCGGGCATAAACCAGTCGGGCGGCGCCACGCTCAATTGACGTGCCGTTATTGTATACCTGAGGGGAATAGCCGGGGGTGGTGGTACCGGTGGTGCCGATGTCCATCTCGTAATACTGCAATGCGCCGCCGCAACCGCTGATATCCGGCAGCTCCGGCTCATAGGGATATCGGGATGTATCACCGGAGAAAGCGGAATGGTTCACCCGCAGATAGATACCCCAAGGGCTGTTGCCGGGTTTGGTCTTCTTGGCAGAAGTATAGTTGGCGGGCAGGGTCGCATTAGAGCCGCCGAAAGCGTACATATAGGCGGCAACTTCTTCCAGCGTGATGTAAGCTGCGCCCTTATATAGACGCATCACTTCCACACCGTAGCCATCCACGACCACATAGGTATTGCCGTCATCAAAATAGATCGTAGCGGTATTGCGGATGTATTGCCCATCCTCCATAGGTAGATACTGGGCGTCCTCGGCATACTGCCCCGGTACTTCCAGAGAGCCGGAAAGCAGATAGTGCTGTGTGCGGTAGCAGGCGTCGGTATAGCAACAGGCAGGGGTGTAGTTTGCGTAAAAATCCGTTGCATCCACGTCCTGATAGGGGTCAACAGCATGACCGCCGCAGTCGATGATCTCGGGCGCAGTGGTCTGCGTGGTGCCGGTGGAGTCGGTCGTACCGGTGGAGGGCTGCGTAACGTCAGGATCATCAGGTGTCAGCATCGTCCAAACGCACACTGTCACCAAAATCAGGAGGATCACAGGCACATATTTCCGTTTCATAATGAGCGTTCCTTTCGGGTGTGGTACTGCCTATTGTAGACTACATGGCGTAAAATGTCAAATTGGAGTTTCGCGATCTCCTATAGACACCACCTTCTACAATGGATCCCCGCAGAATGAATTTGCAGGCTTTGTATAAAAAACCGCCGCTGAAATCAGCGGCGGCTCAAAAAATGCAATTACTGTTGGTCAGCCAGTTCCTTCAGCGCATCCTTGCGGCTGAAGTTAGCACGACCCTTCTCGTCAAAGCCCATGAACTTGACCCAGGTCATATCGCCCAGATTCAGCACATCTTCGACCTTCTCAACGCGGCGGTTCTCCAGCTTGGAGATATGCACCATGCCGTCGTGACCGGGAGCGATCT
>CAZOVE010000036.1:0-18584 GCA_964583135.1 uncultured Oscillospiraceae bacterium
TATGGTCCGTGGCGAAAAGATCGCAATTTTCGGTGATTATGACGTGGACGGGATCACCTCTACCTGCCTGTTGACTAGCTTTCTGCGCCGCCACGGCGCCATTGTTCGCAGTTACATCCCCGGACGGCTCGAGGAAGGCTACGGCCTAAATCCCATTGCCATCCGGCAGCTACACAGCGAAGGTGTCGACCTCATCGTCACCGTGGATTGCGGCATTACCGCCACGCAGGAGGCCTTGCTTTGCAAGGAGCTGGGCATAGATCTGGTTATCACCGATCACCACGAGTGCAAAGACACGCTGCCACAGGCCGTTGCCGTGGTCAACCCTCATCGTCCGGACTGTACTTATCCCCACGCAACGCTGTGTGGAGTGGGTGTCGCTTTCAAGCTGGCTGCCGCTCTCTGCGGCGATCAGGAGCAGGTGCTACAGGACTATGCCGACATGGTATGTCTGGGTACCGTAGCCGATGTGATGCCTCTACAGGGAGAAAACCGCGTCTTTGTGACCCGGGGGCTAGAATCGCTGAAGCACACCGCTCGTCCCGGCATCGTCGCCTTGATGCAAAATTGCGGTTGCGCACCGGAAACGATCAACGCCTCGTCCATCGGCTTTATGTTGGCGCCCCGCATCAACGCCGCCGGCCGCATGGGGCAAATTGAGCTGGCGGTAGAGCTATTCCTTACGGAGGATCCGGAACGTGCCGACTACTTAGCACGGCAACTGTGCGAACTGAACCGTCAGCGGCAAAGTGTGGAATCGGAGATCTATGCACAGGCAGTATCCATGCTGCCCCAAGGACAGCCGCCGGAAGCCATCGTGCTAGCTGACGAAAACTGGCATCAGGGCGTTGTAGGAATCGTGGCTAGCCGTATGGCGGAAGAATATAGTTGCCCCACCTTCCTCGTCTGCTTGGATGGCGAACATGGAAAAGCCAGTTCCCGTAGTTTTGGTGGATTTAATCTGTTTGCCGCCCTGACCTCCCTGTCAGAGTTTCTGGAAAGCTACGGTGGCCACGAACTTGCTGCGGGCTTTACCATCCATCGTAGCCAGATCCAACCTTTCCGGCAACAGATGTGCCTTCTGGCGGCTGAATACTACGCCACCGCAGACGGTCCTCGTACTGTGTTAGATATTGACTGCACCATCACGCCGGAGCTGCTAAGTATTCGTGGCATTGAATCGCTGCAAGCATTGGAACCCTGCGGGAACGGCTGTCCCAAGCCGGTGCTGGCCATCGAAAAGCTGACCATCGACCGCATCAGCATGGTCGGCAGTGGACGGCATATGCGCCTGCGCCTTAAGCAAGGACACCACTACATCAACGCCATCTATTTCTCCGCCACCCCGGAAACCGCATCCGTAGAACCCGGCGATGTTGTGGACATTGCCTTCCATCCCCATATCAATGAATACCACGGTGAACGCTCCGTACAAATGAACGTACTGGACATCCGTCCCAGTTGTAGCGCCGAATGTTCCGCTGATACCAGCGGTTATCGGCAGCTTCAGGATGGTACCATCGACGCAGCTCTCGCCAAGAGACTGTGTCCGGATCGCGCTATGTTGGGTGTGGTATGGCGATATCTGGCAGCCGTGGGACGACCGATCCAGGAATCCCCCATGTGCCTGTGCCGTAAGATCGTCCGTTGGTCCGGTATACCTCTACGATTGGGTCAAATGCTGACCTGTCTGGATATTTTCCGGGATGTGGGACTGTTGCGCCTGACCCGGTACCATAAACACATTGCCATTGAGTTGACCCCGGGTCCGAACAAAGCGGACCTGAACGCCAGTGTCACCATGCAGACACTGCTGCGTGTGAAAGAGAGTTGAGAATTTCATGGAAACTTTTGAATCCCATTATGAATCCATGTGTACCACCATCCGTACACATTTGCCGAACGCCGATATGGAACTGATCCGGCAAGCGGTGGAATATGCCGATGCCAAGCACTGCCATCAAAAGCGTAAGGACGGTTCCCCCTACATCATCCATCCTCTGGCTGTAGCTGAGATCGTGGCCGAAATCGGTCTGGACACCGACGCCGTTCTGGGCGCTCTGCTCCACGATTGCATCGAAGACACCGATGCCTCCCATGAGGATATAGAAAAACGCTTTGGCCGTTCCGTTGCAGAGCTGGTCGAAGGCGTCACCAAGCTGACCCGAGCCAATTTCACTTCCACCGAAGAGGCTCAGATGGAAAATTTGCGCAAGATGTTTATGGCCATGAGCAAAGACATCCGTGTCGTACTGATCAAAATCGCTGACCGGCTTCATAATATGCGCACCATGCAATACCAGACCCCCGAAAAACAGATCAGCAAGTGCCGGGAAACCATGGATATCTATGCGCCTCTGGCCCACCGGCTCGGTATGCAAAAAATCAAATGGGAGCTGGAAGATATTGCGCTACAATATCTGGATCCGGATCACTACAACAGCATCATGGCATATCTGAATGCCCACAAAGAGCAGGACGAAGCCTTCATGCGCACCATCCAACAGCAGATCCAACAGCGCTTGAGCGCCATGGGCATCGGCAATACCTGTTATGGTCGGATCAAGCACGTCTACTCGATCTATCGCAAAATGTCCGCTCAAGGCAAGGATATCGACGAATTGTATGATATGTACGCCTTCCGGGTCATCGTAGACACTATTCCCAATTGCTACAACGTGCTAGGTCATATCCACGACCTATTCAATCTTGTTCCCGGTCGCTTTAAGGATTATATCTCCACACCCAAGCCGAATATGTACCAATCCCTGCACACCACCGTTATCGGCACACAGGGCATCCCCTTCGAAGTACAGATCCGGACTTGGGAAATGCACGAAACCGCCGAATACGGCATCGCCGCCCACTGGAAGTATAAGCAGGGCACCGGGAACGGCAACGAGCGAGATTTTGAGTGGGTACGCCGCCTGTTGGAAAACCAGCAGGATTCCGATGCAGACGAATATATCCAGTCTTTGAAGATCGATATGTTTGACGACGAAGTCTTCGTCTTCACCCCGAAGGGGCGTATCGTTTCCCTGCCCGCAGGCTCTACCCCCATCGATTTTGCCTATATGATCCACTCCGGCGTCGGCAACGCCATGATCGGCGCCAAAGTCAACAACCGCATTGCCAATATCGATTCCACCCTGAAAAACGGTGACATTGTGGAGATCTTGACCTCCCGCACCGCCAAGGGTCCCAGTCGTGACTGGCTGACCATCTGTAAATCCAACCAAGCCCGAACCAAGATCAAGCAGTGGTTCAAAAAGGAGAAACGGGAAGAAAACGTGGCATTCGGTCGCTCTGCCTTTGAAGGTGAAATGCGCCGCGCCGGTCTGCCACTAAGCGTCACCATCGATCCGGAGATCTCGCCGTTGCTACTGAAGAAGCTGAGCTTCGGTAGCTGGGAAGATATGTACGCCGCCATCGGCTACGGCGGTCTGACCGCCGCCAAAGCAGTAGGTCGAATTCGTGATGACATCAACAAAGCCTTAAAGCTACAGCAAAACGACCGAGCGGTTCAAAGTCCTCTGAAGTTGACACCTACCGGAAAGGTCAACCGTCATGCCGTCAACGGTGTCATCGTGGAAGACATTGAATCGTGCATGATCAAATTTGCCAAGTGCTGCACACCCGTGCCGGGTGATTCGATCGTCGGCTTTATCACCAAAGGTTTCGGTGTCAGTGTACACCGCTGCGATTGCCCCAATACCGCCCACCGGGACGAGCCCATTCAGGCTGCTCGTTGGGTTCGCGTATCTTGGGCCAATCAGGAGGATCAGCCCTTTGAAACCACTCTGGAACTGGAATGCGATACTCGCGACGGGTTGCTATTGGACGTAGCACAGACCATGGCTACCGCTCGTGTCCGTGTTAGAGAGCTATTCGGCAAGGATCTCCCCGGCAGCAAAAGTGTGTTTACCGTTAAATTTGAGGTCAAAAACGCAGTAGAGCTGGAAGCGATCCGCAAAAAACTGACTGCCATCCGCGGCGTCACCGGCTCCAGAAGAGGGCAAAACTAACAAGATCTTTATTGTTTATCGTTCCGAGAGTGTATGACAGAGGGCGACGGCCCCCACAGGAAATCGTACAACAACCATTTACCTCAGGAGGATACCATGCGCGCTATATTGACAAGAGTCACATCCGCATCCGTCAGCATCGCCGGTGAATGTGTCGGAAGGATCGGAAAGGGCTTTCTGATCCTTTTGGGTGTCGGTCCCAACGACACCGAGAAAGAATGCCGATATTTGGCAGAAAAAGCCTTAGGATTGCGGATTTTTGAGGACGAAAACGGCAAGATGAACTTAGGCTTGGACGCCGTAGAGGGGCAAGTGCTCGTGGTGAGCCAATTCACCCTTTACGGTTCTTGTCGAAAGGGTCGTCGGCCCAGCTTTACCGATGCCGCCGGCCCGGAATTGGGCAACGCCCTTTACGAGCGTTTTTTGGCCGTCTGTACAGAGCTGGGCTACCCCCCACAGCATGGCCGATTTGGTGCAGATATGCAGGTGGAATCCATCAACGACGGTCCGGTGACCCTGATTCTGGACACAGACCAGCTCATGGATACCCCCCGCCGGTAAACGATCCCGGCGTTCCCATCTTACAACGGAGGAACACTATGGTACACATCCATGCATTGACAGTAGGCTCGTTGGGAACCAACACCTATCTTGTCTTCGAGCCCAACTCCCCCACCTGTCTGGTCATTGACCCCGGTGCTGAAGGGGCGCGGATTCTGGAAAAAGCAACACAATTAGGGCGAAGCATTGAGGCAATTTTGCTGACACACGGTCACTTTGACCATGTGGAAGCCGTGCAGGAATTGGTGCAGCGGACGGCTTGCGCCGTTTGGATCCATCCGGGCGACCATAACCCTGCCCTGCCTCAGCATCCCATGAGTGGTATGCTTTATCCGTTGGCCGGAACGCCAGCGGATGCATTCCGTTTTTGTAACGACGGCGACACCGTCTATGCTGCCGGTCTTGGGTTGCAAGTTCTGCATATGCCCGGTCATACGCCAGGATCGGTCTGCTTTGTCTGTGAGGAGGCTCTTTTTTCCGGTGACGTTCTGTTCGCCGGCTCCTGTGGTCGCACCGATCTACCCGGTGGTAATCACGCCACCATGCGCAAAACACTGCGCCGTCTGTCAGCATTGACGCAGGACTATCAAGTCTATCCCGGTCACGGTAATTCGACGACCTTGGCGCAAGAAAAGCGGTATAATCCGTATATGAGATAACACCACCACTCCATTTCCTTCTATGAGGAACACCTTATGAAACTGACACTCATTGGTCACGAGGACCGGTATGCAGTAGAACAATTGCAGATGTCCCTGTTTGACCTGCAAGCAGACGGCGAAGCCGTCAGCACGCTCCACCGTGGTGAGATCTGGCTCACCGCCGTTACCAAAATTACAAAAGAGGGCCGTACCGTCATTGCCCGCAAGCGGTTGAAAGTCGCTCAGGAAACCGTGCAACTGCGGCGGCGCATACTCCAGCAAAGCTACTACACAGCCGCCATCCAATTGCTGCCGATATTGCCCGCTTGGGGCGCACTTGCCGGGGTACGCCCCACCAAAATCACCACCAAACATCTGCTAAGCGGCGGCACGGTAGCTTCTGCCGATGCACTGCTGCGGGATGTCTACTACGTTACGCCCCTGCGGCGGCAATTGGCGCTAGATTGCTCCGTTTCCACAGTCCATGCCGCCTCCCTCATGGAAAGATCCGACATTTCCCTCTACGTTGGCATTCCCTTTTGTCCCACTCGCTGCGCTTACTGTAGTTTTGTCAGTCGTACCATTGGCAAGCGCACCGAGCTTCTGGATCCCTACTTGGCCGCTTTGATGCGCGAAATTGCCGTTACCGGCCGCCTTCTGGCTGATTCTGGTCGAAAGCTGCGCACGATTTACATCGGCGGCGGTACCCCCACCACCCTATCCGCCCCTCAAATGGCCGATTTATTGGATGCGATCCGAGATCATTTCGACTTGTCACGGTGCATCGAATTTACCGTAGAGGGTGGTCGCCCAGATACGTTGGATCTAAACAAACTGCGCACCATCCGCAACCATGGTGCAGACCGCATGAGCATCAATCCGCAAACCATGGTCGACTCCGTATTGAAAGCCTGCGGTCGTCCCCACACTGGTGACGACGTGTTGCAGGCATTTCGATGGGCGCAAGAGGCCGGCTTCGAAAACATCAATATGGATCTGATTGCCGGGCTGCCCGGCGATGACCTGGACGGTTTCCGCTATTCTTTGGATGCGGTAGCCGCTCTCAACCCTGCCAACATCACAGTACATACGCTGGCTCTAAAAAAGGGCGCAGACCTTTTTGAGCGCAAAGTCCCTTTACCTTCCGCCGAAACAGTGACGCAGATGGTGTGCCACGCCAATGATACCCTCGCTGCCCACTCCTACAAGCCATACTATCTGTATCGGCAGAAATATATGTCCGGCTCCTTTGAAAACGTGGGTTGGAGCCGGTGCGGACAGGATTGTCTATACAATATCTATATGATGGAAGAGTTGCATACCATTATCTCGTTGGGTGGTGGAGGCATGAACAAAGTGAATCTGCCCGGAGGTCGTCTAGAACGATTCCACAACCCAAAATTCCCGGAGCAGTATATTGAAATGATCGACTCCGTTCTGGAGGATAAACAAAAGTTGTTTGAACTGCTGTAACTTGGAATTTTGCAATCTCCCGTAGGGGCGGTATACCCCACAATGCATTCTCTTGGAACGGCAAACTGAAATTTGAATTTTACTTTTCCATGAAAGGAAGTCATATCCATGGATACCCTTATTTCCAATGTCACCATTGTGACCATGAACGAAAAAATGGATGTGCTGTTTGGTGCCTATCTAGGCGTCACCGGCGGCAAGATCTCCTACATTGGCAAGACTGCCCCCACGCAGCAGCCGACCACGATCCTCGACGGCACCGGTATGGTTCTGCTACCCGGTCTTGTGAACTGCCATACCCATCTGGCAACGACGGTGTTGCGCAGCTACTGCGACGACTTAACCGGTCGGGAAGCACTGGATCAACAACTTCAACGGGAAGATAAGATGGATTCCCGCTGTGCCAAGGCCGCTGCGTTGCTAGGTATCGCAGAATGTCTGCGTTTTGGTGTCACTTCCGTATCGGATCTATACTATTACCCCAACGCCACCGCCGAAGCCGTAGCGGAAAGTGGCATCAAGGCCAATATTGCCCTGAGCAGCTATCGTTTTATCGACCACAACGAAGACTTTGACTTCGAGACCGACGAGCAATGCCAAGAATTGCGTCGAGTGGTCGAAAAATGGCACGGTTATGATGATGGCCGCATCCAGATCGACGCCGGCATCTACGCCGAATACACCAGCAACTACAAGCTCTGGGAAGGACTGGTGGGCTACGCTGCAGAAGCAGGGCTGGGCTTCCAACTTCATTTGGCACAAGCACAAGGCGAAGTGGACTCTTGTCTGGATCGCACCGGTCTTGGACCTGCGGAGCTATTGAACTGTCACGGTGTCTTCAATTTGCCCGTTACCGCCACCGGCTGTGCCAGCCTCAGCGAAGCAGAGCGAGCCATATTGGGTAAAAAGAAGGTTTCCGCTGTGGCTTGTCCGCTGGAAGCAGCCAAAAACGGCACTCCCATCACCCCTATCCTCGACTGCGTCAAAAGCGGCATGAACGTGGCTTTGGGCACCGGTGGCGCCATCGAGTGTGGCAATTTGGATCTGTTTGAAGTGATTCGCGGTGCCGCTCTGGCCGTCCGGGCGCAACAAGGCGATGCCGCTGCGTTGCCTGCCTCCGCCGCCCTGATGATGGCCACCGTGTGCGGTGCCCGTGCGCAGGGTCGAGCCGACCATATCGGCATGATCAAGGAAGGTTTCGATGCGGATCTATGTCTGGTAGATTTCTCCGCCCCCCACCTGATGCCCTGCCATAATGTACTCAACGCCCTGACCTTCAGTGCTAAGGGCGGCGACGTGGCTATGACCATGGTGCAAGGCAAGATCCTGTACCAAAATGGCCAATTCCCCACCATTGACCTAAAGTCCGTGGTAGAGGAACTGACCACCTACGCCATCCCCCACATCTTCGCCGAAGAGTAAGCGCAAGATCCATTGCTGTTTCATCTTAACAAGGAGAACTCTATGTCTGAGCCAAAAAAACAATCTTTCCTGCATGGTACCATGCTTTTAGCACTAAGTACCGCGATCGTCAAAGTCATCGGTGCATTCTATTCCATACCCCTCAAAGACATCCTTGACGATGACGGCTTCGGTTTTTACTCTACTGCTTATGAGATTTATACCGTGCTGCTGATGATTTCTACTGCCGGTCTGCCTGTAGCAATGAGCCGCATGATCTCCGCAGCCAGCAGTTTAGGTAACTACAAGCAGGTGCGCAAAATTTACACCGTATCCCGGACGATCTTCCTGATTCTGGGCTTGATGGGCACGTTGCTGATGGTCATCGGATGCCGGTGGTTGGCAGACCTGCTGGATCACCCCGGCGCATGGGCTGCCATCGCCGTATTAGGACCAAGCTGCTTCCTCATCTGCATGATGAGTGCCTACCGCGGCTTCTTTCAGGGACAACGCAATATGCTTCCCACCTCTGTTTCGCAGGTTCTGGAGGCCATCTGCAAGCTCATTGTAGGTCTAAGCGTTGCTTCTTTGGTATTGGCCACCACGCAGAATGCTACTTATGCCGCTGCCGGTGCGATTTTCGGTGTCACGATGAGTTGTTTGGTATCTACCATTTACCTGCGCCATGGGTTCCAGAAAAATTACCTTGCACTGCCCGTCACCGGTGAAGAAGTCCCCTCCACCGGAAGCGTTGCCAAGCAACTTCTTGCCATCGCCATCCCCATTACCATCGGCTCTGCCGGATTGCAGCTTTTGAACGTGCTGGAGATCGGTATCTATATGAATCGCCTGCAGGAAACTCTGACTCAAGAGCAGGCGAACATCCACAAGGGCATCTACAATTTTACACAAAAGATCTTCAATATGCCCTGTGCCTTTATTACGCCCATTACCATCAGTGTGATCCCAGCGATCACAGCACAGCTCACCGCCGGGGATCATAAAGCCGCCACAGCCACCGAAGAATCCGCTACTCGTGTCACTGCATTGATTTGCGCCCCTTGTGCAGTGGGTCTGGCGGTATTGGCTGAGCCGGTGACAGCTCTGTTGGGCAACTACAGCGGCGAGCGACTGGCGTTGGCAAGTCAACTGATGCTGATTCTGGGCGTGTGTATCATTTTCAACGCAACGGTACTGCTGACCAACGCCATCATGCAGGCCCACGGTCATGTCAATCTGCCAGTCATCAATATGTTCATCGGTGGCATCATCAAGCTGATTGTTGTCTTCATTCTCACCGGAAACCCAGCCATCGGCATTTTGGGCACACCCATCGGCAGTCTGCTGTGCTACGCCTGCATTACGGCGCTGAATCTGATTTCCATTCACCGTGTGCTCCCACAAACGCCGTCCATCGTCAAGAATCTGCTGCGTTCCATCTTGGCATCGGTCATCATGGGCGTTGTGGTGTGGGGTGTGCAATATGCGCTGACGCTCTTGCTCGGTCCTGCCAACGGACGTTCTCTGGTATCGCTGGTATTGTGCGGAGGCCCGATCGTTGTGGGTGTGGTGGTGTATGTGATCGCTGCAGTGAAACTGCGTGCTATCACCCGTGAGGATTGCCTGTTGCTACCGAAGGGCGAGAAAATCGCCAAATTGCTCCACTTGTAACCACAATACGTCAAAAACAAAAAACACCCCATTTGTCGGCCAAGTATGACAGGATACTTGTACTGAGAAATGGGGTGTTATTCTTCGACCCTATAGCAAACGCCCGCTGCACGAAGCAGCGGGCATGAAACGGTTCTTTATTCTGCGGAGATGAGATAATAATACACCGGTTGACCACCAGAGAGCAGATTCACATCCGCTTCCGGACAGATGCTGGCGAACAGGTCGGCTGTTTTCTGCGCATGCTTCTCTTTCACATCCTGACCGTAGTAGATGGTAATATACTCCTTGCCATCGTCACGTACCTTCTGTGCCAACGACTTGAGCAACACCTTGATATCCTGACTGGTGCCGAAAAGTTGGCTGCCATAGAGTGCCAGATAATCTCCCTCGTGGATATCATAGCCGTCGAAATCCGAATTACGGGCAGCATACGTGATTTGCATGGTGTCCACAGTACCCAACGCCTCGGTCATCGCCTCGATATTTTCCTCATTGCTACCTTCGGGATTAAAGCTGAGCATCGCAGTAACGCCCTGCGGAATGGTCTTGCTGGGGATGACCACCACATTCTTGGGGGTCAATGCATCCACCTGTTGTGCAGCCATGATGATATTCTTGTTGTTCGGTAGCACGAACACCGTTTCCGCCGGCACTTGGTTGACCACTTCCAGAATATCCTGCGTACTGGGATTCATCGTCTGGCCGCCGGAGATCAGGCCATCCACACCCAGATTCATAAACACTTCACCGATGCCGTCGCCGGCGCAAACGGAAACCACACCGACGGGTTTCTCCGGCTCTGCGATCTTGGGTGCTTTTTCCGCCTCGGACAACACCTTCTCGGTATGCTGCAGGCGCATATTCTCGATCTTGACTGTCACAAAGGATCCATATTCAATGGCTTCGTGCAGTGCCTTGCCGGGGTCATTGGTATGCACATGGACTTTGATGATCTCCTCATCATCCACCAGCACCAGACTGTCACCCAGAGAATCCAAGAATGCACGCAGTACTTCCGGGTCCTTGTCATTTTCCCGTTGGATGATAAACTCGGTACAGTAGGTGAAGGTGATATCCTCCGTGTCAAAATCAGAGAAATCCGCAGATTGCTTCGTCTGCACATCTGCAAGGCCCTCCGGCACCACCACATCCTCGCCACGCAAGGCACAGAGCATGGATTCCAGAGCCACCAGCCAACCCTTGCCACCGGCATCCACAACGCCGGCTTTTTTCAACACCGGATTCTGATTGGTGGTATTCGCCAATGCCACTTTTGCCTCCGCAATAGCAGCCTCGTGGACAAATTCAAAATAATTACATTCATCCGCAGCCCGCTTTGCCTTCGCAGCCGCCAAACGGGCCACAGTGAGGATCGTGCCTTCGGCAGGCTTCATCACCGCCTTGTAAGCGGCATCCACGCCTTCCTGCAGCGCAGCAGCCCACAGTACGCCGTCACAATGCTGCGCACCCTTGAGTCTACGAGAAATGCCCCGCATCAGCAAAGACAAGATCACGCCGGAATTGCCACGGGCACCACGCAGCATAGCAGAAGCTGCCGTTGCAGCCGCTTTTTCCAGTGTGGGGTCTTCCATCTTGCGCAGATCGGAAGCCGCTGCGTTAATGGTCATGGACATATTGGTGCCGGTGTCGCCGTCCGGGACGGGGAACACATTCAATTCATTCAGCGCCTGCTTGTTGATCTCAATGCCGGCAGCCGCGCTGATCATCAGGCGGCGAAAATCAGAACCGTTAATTGTCTGTCTCAAAATTATTACCTCCGGATCAGATCATCATGGAGTCCACATAAACGTTGACGCAACGCACCTGCGTACCGGTACACTTGGTCACCACGTAGCGAACCTCAGAAATGATGGATGCGCCTACGGCATTGAGATTCACATCCCGGTCAACGATGATATGCAGGTCGATGGAAATGGTGTCATCCTCGTGAAAGGTGACATTCACGCCCTTACTGGCAGATTCCTTGCGCAACAAGTGATACAGACCGTCGGTCAGGCTGCGGGCAGCCATACCCTTGACACCGAAGCAATTGCTGGCGGCAGTCCCCACGATATCCGTGTATACACTGGCACTGACATTCAAAGAACCATTCTCATTTTTTTGACGAATCATAAAAAACCTCCAAAAATGCGTATCATTACGAGTAGCCGTGCGCCAAAGTGTTCCCCTGTATTCTCCGGAATATCCGGGGGTGCCACCTCGCATGCACCGATTCGCAACGACAGATCATCTTACACCATGCTCTCTTCCCAACAATCGGGAGCGGTCAGCCCCATCATCTTCACGATGGTCGGTGCCACATTGGCCAAACCGTAGGCACCATCTGCGATGGTCCATGTACGATCCGTGTCGTAAATGATGAAAGGTACAGGATTCAAAGAGTGGGCGGTACGGACAGAAGTCTTGCCCTTCTTGGTCTCGGTCATCTGGTCAGCGTTGCCATGGTCGGCAGTGATCAGCACGGTATAGCCATACTTGTCAGCCGCCTCCAAAATGGCCTTCAAACCATTGTCGACGCATTCCATGGCATAGACGACAGCTTCCATCACGCCGGTGTGACCCACCATATCGCCGTTGGGATAGTTGCAGCGCAGGAATTCGAACTGGCCGGAAGCCATAGCTTCCACCATCTTCTCGGTGATCTCTTTGCTCTTCATGGCAGGAGCCTGTTCGAAGGGGATCACATCGGAGGGGATCTCTTCGTACACTTCCAACTCCTCGCAAACCTTACCGCTGCGATTGCCATTCCAGAAATAAGTCACGTGGCCATACTTCTGGGTTTCGGACAGGGCATACTCATGAACTCCGGCAGCACACAGCACTTCCGTCAGGGTATTCTTGATGACAGGCGGCTGCACCAGATAATACTCGGGGATATTCAAGTCGCCGTCATACTGCAGCATGCCGGCAAATTTGACACCCTCATAACCGGGACGGTCAAACTTATCAAAATCCTTGCGCTCGAAGGCCAGACTGATCTCCTGCGCCCGGTCGCCACGGAAATTGAACAGGATCACGCTATCACCGTTTGCGATCTTCGCAACAGGCTCGCCGTTACGGGCAACTACGAAAGCGGGCAGATCCTGATCGATACAACCGGTCTCAATACGGTAGGTTTCAATGGCTTCCCGAGCGGAAGCAAATCGGCGGCCCAAGCCCTGCACATGGGTTCTCCAGCCCAGTTCCACCATACCCCAGTTGGCTTCATAGCGGTCCATGGTAACCTGCATACGACCACCACCGGAAGCAATGGCATAGTCGCAGCCTTCGGTGTTGAGCTCCAACAGCACCGCTTCCAACTGCTCCACGTATTCCAACGCCGAGGTAGCCGGCACATCACGACCATCTAGCAGGATGTGGCAGTAAGCCTTCTTCACACCTTCAGTATGTGCCTGCCGCAGCAAAGCAATGAGGTGGGAGATATTGGAATGCACATTGCCGTCGGACAGCAAACCCATAAAGTGCATGGCTTTGCCTTCTGCATTCGCCACCAGTTCTTTCCAAGTAGCCGACGCATACAACGTGCCATTTTCAATCGATTCACCAACCAACTTAGCGCCCTGAGAATAGACCTGACCACAACCGAGGGCATTGTGACCGACCTCGGAGTTGCCCATATCCTCATCGCTGGGCAGACCGACGGCAGTACCGTGGGCCTTCAGATAAGTATGGGGACAGGTCGCCAGCAGATGATCCAGCGTAGGAGTCTTGGCCACCACAACGGCATCACCGCTGCCGCAGTCACCCTTGACGACGCCGACAATAATCACAAGTACGATGGGTTTATTCATAAGTAAACCTCAAAAAAGGATGAAAATCAAATTTTGCGCAATTAGAGTTATACTATTTTACTACATTTCTTCGAAAGATACAAGTTGATTTTTTCAACTTTTCTTATTCCGTCAAAAAAAACAATAGCCAGTATGCCGTTTTGGGCATATCTTCCGTTGATTGTTAAGCAATTATTAAGCAAAGGTCAATTTTCCATTGATCGCGCAAACTTTTTTTCTACTTCGCAACAAAAAATCCCACCCGATTGGGTGGGATTTTTATGGCGACCCCGAACGGACTCGAACCGTCGACCTCCAGCGTGACAGGCTGGCGTGCTAACCGACTGCACCACAGGGCCATGCGTTGGAACAAGTGGAATTATAGCAGATAAAATGTGATTTGTAAAGACCCAAAATGAATTATTTTTGCTTTTTCTGGTTTTTGAAAAAACGAAGTCGTCTCTTGTGTGATCGCCCCTATCCCGACACAAGATACGGTGGTCATCCAAAAAACAACACACTTTTTCTCAAATTTTCATGGTGTAAAAAAAGTTGTACCGCCGGGAAAGCTGTGATATAATGACGGTAATCGACGATTTAAGGGGAACGACATGAATACGCCATCCATTCACTTATCCAGCTCCGATGTTCGCCGGCTTTTGGCCACCGGCAGCGGCGATGCGGCGCTGCTGTATCTGTACATCCACAGCGGCAACGCTGCCGACTCTGCGCAGCGAGCCCTCAATCTAACCGACAGCCGCTATAACTGCGCCGCTGCGACCCTGCGGCAACTGGGTCTTTGGCCGGAAGAGCGCCGTAATCCCATCCAGCAGGGCGAGCGTCCCATCTACACCGAAAAAGATGTTATGGAGGCACTCGATGGTGACAACTCCTTCCGCGCCCTCTACGGCGAGGTACAGCGGCTTCTGGGGCGCAGTCTGAATACAGAGGAGCTGAAGCTCATTCTCTCCTTCACTCGCTATTTGGGTCTTCCCGGAGAAGTGATCTGCGTGTTGGTGTCCTACTGCAAAGACCGTGCCCGGCAAAAGGGTGGCCTGCGCAATCCCTCGCTACGTACCATCGAGAAAGAAGCCTACCGTTGGGCAGAGCAGGGCATTGATACCATGGAAGAGGCCGCCGCCTTCATCCACAATCAGAATCAGCGTTTCTCCCAACTCTCTCATTTGATGCGCCTGCTACAGATTCGCGGTCGCACTCTCACCCAGGCAGAGGAACGTTATGCCAACAGTTGGCTTGAAATGGATCTGAGTGATGAGGTCATTACCATGGCTTATGAGCGCACCTGCGTCAATACCGGCGGTCTGAACTGGCAGTACATGAACAAGATCCTTACCAGTTGGCATTCTGCCGGTTTAACGACCCCGGAGCAGATCCGCGGCGGCGACCGCAAGCCGACTGTCCCCCAAGGTGCCTCCGGTCAACTCGGTCAGGCAGAATTAGAGGCCATCAAACGCGTATTACAGGAGGACTAAACCATGGCATACAGCCCTGAAGTGGTAAAAAAAGCCCGCATGCGGTTGGCGCAGGCCAAGGCCGATCGGGAATCGGAAAATAATCAACATCGTGCCGAAGCCTATCGCCGCATACCGCGACTGTGGGAGATCGACCAGCAGTTACGTGAGAGCATGGCGTTGGCCGCTCAAGCCGTATTTCTGGAAGGTGGCGATGCCCGGCAAGCTATGGAAGCCGTCAAGCGAACCAATCAAGGTCTGCAGCAGGAGCGCGCCGCACTGGTGTCGTTGCACTTTGAAGAGGGTTATCTGGACGAGAGCCCCATCTGCGATTGCTGTGGCGGCTCCGGTTATGTCGGTAGCAGTATGTGCGAATGTCTGCAGGAGCTGTGCCGTCAGGAACAAAAAAAGGAGCTGTCGCTTCTGTCTGGCGGTCGGGAAAATTTCAGCCAGTTCCGGTTGGATTACTATCCCGATCAGCATGATCCAAAATACGGCGCCAGCCCTAGGCAGATCATGGAGCGCAATTTCCTGCATTGCCGTCGCTACGCCACCACATTTACCGCCCACAGCAGCAATTTGCTGTTTGTCGGTGGCACGGGTCTTGGCAAGACCTTCCTGTCCGCCTGCATCGCCCGCACGGTAGCAGATCGAGGCTATTCGGTGATGTATGAGCCGGCAGGTCACCTGTTCACCAAGTTAGAGCAGGCCAAATTCACCGCCAGCGAGGATGCCCGGCGGGAGGCAGCCAGACTAAAAAACTGCGATCTTCTGATCGTCGATGATCTGGGAACCGAGATGTCAGGGCCCTTCGTCACGGCAGCGCTGTATGATCTGATCAACGATCGCTTGCTTGATAATATGCCCACCATCATCTCCACAAATCTGAATGTGGATGAGTTGGCGCGGCGGTATTCTCCCCAGATTGCCTCTCGGCTACGTGGTCATTTCACCATGCTTCCTTTCGTAGGCGAAGACATCCGGGTCCTGAAGCAAAAGGGGTTATAATATGAAAACTGGTATCCTGTTTGATTTGGACGGTACTCTGTTGGATACTTTGGAGGATCTGGCAGATGCCACCAACTACGCACTCGCCCAATTTGGTCTACCTATGCGCAGCGTAGAGCAAGTGCGTCGTGTTATCGGCAACGGCGCTTTGCGCCAGATCACCCTTTCCCTGCCCGGCTACCCTGATGATCCGGCCCCGGAGGCCGTGCTGCAAGTCTACAAAGACTACTATCGGGATCACTGCAATCTCAAAACACGCCCCTATGCCGGCATTGTGGAAGCACTGGATCGGTTGCAAAAAAAATTCCCTGTCGGGATCGTCACCAATAAGCCCCATATTCCTGCCCAGACTCTGTGCCAAGCCCATTTCCCCGGCATCTATGCCATGGGGGAAACCACGGGCATCCCGCGCAAACCCAATGCCGATATGGTGCGCATTGCCATGGAAACGCTGGGTGTGGATCGGTGCATCTATGTAGGTGACAGCGAGGTGGACATCAGCACTGCAGAAAATGCAGGTATGCCCTGTCTGACGGTGCTATGGGGTCTGCGTAGCCGAGCCGAATTGGAAGAGGCCGGTGGGCAATTTTTCTGTGAACAGCCCGAAGATCTGGAAACCACCATTGAAACCATTTTGAATACATAAAGGAACATACCATGGCAAATGAATTCTACGCCCTGTTGGGGCGGATGCGCTATATCACCCGTTGGGGTCTGATGCGCAATACCTTTGTGGAAAATGTGCAAGAGCACTCTCATCAAGTTGCCGTGTTGGCCCACGCATTGGCGCTGATCCGCAGGGATCTTCTGCATCTGGAAGGTCCGGATCCGGATCGTTGTGCCGTAGCGGCACTATATCATGACGCATCAGAGACCCTGACCGGCGATATGCCCACTCCCATTAAGTATTACAACCCTGAGATCAAGCAAGCATACAAGCAGGTGGAACAAATCGCCACCCATCGATTAATGGAAGCCATTCCCGAGGCGCTGCGCAGTAGCTATGAGAGCCTCATTATGGAGTCTGACGAAGCAGTCAGCGCCATTGTCAAAGCTGCCGACAAGCTCTGCGCCCACATCAAGTGTCTGGAGGAGCAAAAAGCCGGCAATACGGAGTTTGACTCCGCCGCCCGACAAACTTGGGATGCTATGACGGAGCTGCAGCGGCCGGAGCTAAACTGGTTTTTGGAACATTGCCTGCCGGCATTCAGCCTAAACATCGACCAGCTTTGACTTGACGGCAAATTAAAAATGTGCTATTCTAAATAATAGCCGCCGGTGTGGTGGAACAGGCAGACACAAGGGACTTAAAATCCCTCGCCGTAAAAAGCGTACCGGTTCGATCCCGGTCACCGGCACCACATTCCCGCCCTAACGTTGATGAAGTTAGGGCGGGTTTTTATTTTCTGTATTTGGTAAGCCACCGCAAAATCGGCATTCCCAGAACCAATCAAGAGCTCCCAAAGTGCGTTTATCCAACAGTGATGACCATCCAAAGAATTCTTAAATGATCCCAATATCCATTCCGTTCCGGACCACGCTTTCTTGTTAATGCTGATGAATGATTGTCGATTATTATAGGATGCATAACATTTCCTTGTAAAACCAGCCTTTACAGTGCCTTCTAGCTACAGTTATTACTTAGTATCGGACAGCTTAATATATGTTCTCAATATTAAAACGAATTTCCGGCAGAGCAGTCTGATGCCGATAGGGGCTGTCTTTTTTTGTCAACTGTCCGTTCTTCTTTTTGGCAATGATCTCATCCACCATATCCATAATAACGACCAACTGTTCAGGGGTTTGTCTGCCGTCAAGGTGTCCGATCCAAGCGGTGTATCCTTGCTTCATATAATCCAAAACTTTTTGTGCACCGATTTTCCATTCTTCCAAGGTGGTTGCTCCGTTTCCTTGCATCCAAAGCTTGGGATTTACATCATCTCCCGTGAACATGAGCTTTTGTGTATGATCCAGAAACATCATAGAGCCGGCGGTATGCCCGGGAATCGATCTTGCTTCAATCATTCTGTCTCCCAGATTGAATACATCTCCATCGTTAAGCGGAAGTGCCCGACCCGGCTTTTTATTGTGATAGGGGCGAATCTTTTGCTTTTCGGCTAATACCATTGCCATACCGAAAAGCCGATTTTCCAGTCTGCGGTTGTATGCAGTGTTGTCCCTTTCACTAACATAATATTCTTCAAACTGGCGCAGACCGCAAGTATGATCGGGGTGACGGTGGGTAGCAACGGCAATCACAGGCTTGTCTGTAATCTCCCCGATGGTCTGTTTCAGATCCCCGATACCCCAGCAACCATCGATCAAAAGCGCCTTTTCACTTCCCACGATCAGATAGCAGTTTGCTCTTCCGTTTTCATCAAAACGGTATGTGTTTTCCGAAATCTTTTCTATCTTGTAAAACATAGATACACCCCATTATAACAAGTTCTTTTCTTTTGGTGTCATGATCATCCGATAGAGAAAAGCTGCCAACCACTCGGGTTTTTCCCGGTTTTCTTTATTTACCCATGTTCTTAC
>CAZOVE010000037.1:0-18201 GCA_964583135.1 uncultured Oscillospiraceae bacterium
TCCATCGACATTGGCATTGCTGCCGCCTATCTCACCGCCGAGGCCGCTGCCCAGGGACTGGGAAGCTGCATCCTCGGCTGGCTGGACGACCAGCAGATCCGCAGCATCTGCGAACTGGACGCACCGGTCCGCCTGGTGATCACGCTGGGCTATCCGGCAGATCCCCAGCGTCCGAAAAAACGCAAGGAGCTGGAGGAGCTGGTCCGCTATATCTAACTTATTCTATATTAATATAGGAGAAAGCGCTCTTTGGGAGCGCTTTTTCTTGTATTTTGGGAGTGTAAATTGGAGGGGCCCGCCACGGAGCCGCCCCGCAAAGCCGAAATGAAAACAGCCATTTCATTCAGGAGTCCCATTATTTTATTTTCTATTTTTTTAACAAAAATATTGCAATTTATTTATGCAAGTATTATAATACAATGTTGGAATGAATTGATAAGCTAATACCCGTCATAGAGGAGAGTACCTTATGCCGAATCAGGAAAATATTCGTAATATCGCCATCATCGCCCACGTTGACCACGGCAAGACCACGCTGGTGGATGAAATGCTGAAGCAGGGCGGTATCTATCGGGAAAATCAAGCGACGGTGGATCGGGTCATGGACTCCGGCGATCTGGAGCGGGAACGCGGCATCACCATTTTGGCTAAGAATACCTCCGTCACTTACAAGGACTACAAGATCAATATCGTGGATACTCCGGGTCACGCCGACTTTGGCGGTGAGGTGGAGCGTATTCTGAAGATGGTCAACGGCGTCATTTTGCTGGTGGACGCCGCTGAGGGTCCCATGCCTCAGACCCGTTTCGTTTTGGGCAAGGCCTTGGAATTGGGTCATAAGGTCATCGTGGCGGTCAACAAGGTGGATAAGCCTGATGCCCGTGTCCATGAGGTCATGGAAGAGGTGCTGGAGCTGTTGCTGGATCTGGATGCCACCGATGATCAGTTTAATAGCCCCACAGTCTTCTGTTCCGGCCGACAGGGAACGGCTTCCTATGGCCCCGACGAGCCGGGCAAGGATCTGACGCCCCTATTTGAGACCATCGTGCAATATATCGACCCGCCGCAGGGGGATGAAAACGGCCCGTTGCAGGTATTGGTCTCTTCCATTGACTACAACGAATATGTGGGCCGGATCGCCGTGGGCCGCATCGAGCGAGGTAGCATCCACGTCGGTCAGGAAGTGACCATCTGCGACTATCATGATGCCGACGTTCGGCACAAGGGCAAAGTAGTTGCCCTGTATACCTATGATGGTCTGGGCAAAGCACCGGTGCAGTCGGCTTCCGCCGGCGAGATCGTGGCTCTGTCCGGTATGGCGGATATCACCATCGGTCGGACGCTGTGCGATCCGTTGGCGGTAGAGCCGCTACCCTTCGTCAAGATCAGCGACCCCACCATTGAAATGACCTTTGCCGTCAACGATTCGCCCTTTGCGGGTCGGGAAGGTAAATTTGTCACCTCCCGGAATCTGCGGGATCGGCTGGAGAAGGAACTGCTCAAGGACGTGTCGCTGCACGTCAGCGAAGCCTCCACCGATGCCTTCAATGTGGCGGGCCGTGGCGAAATGCATCTGTCGATCCTGATGGAAACCATGCGTCGAGAAGGTTTTGAGTTCTCCGTTTCTACGCCCCGTGTGCTGACCAAAGTCATCGACGGCAAGGTTTGCGAACCCATCGAGCGGATGGTCGCCGATGTGCCGGAGGAGTGTATGGGCGCCGTGATCGAGAAGATGGGCCGTCGCAAGGGCGATCTGCTGGGCATGACCCCGATGGGCAGCCGCTATCGTTTGGAGTTTTTGGTTCCCAGCCGTGGTCTGTTCGGCTACCGTAGCGAGTTTTTGACGGATACCCGGGGGGAGGGCATCATGTCCTCCGTTCTGGACAGCTACGCACCCATGAAGGGGGAGATCGAGCGGCGTTTGGTGGGTAGCCTCATCGCCCACGAGACCGGAGAAGCCGTGGCCTACGGCTTGGGTGCCGCTCAGGAGCGGGGCAGCCTCTTTATCACGCCCGGTACGCCGGTGTATGCCGGCATGGTGGTGGGTATCTGCAGCCGTAATGAGGATATGACCGTCAATGTCTGCAAGCGCAAGCAACTGACCAATATGCGTGCCTCCGGCTCTGACGATGCCATCCGGCTGGTGCCGCCCCGGAATTTTTCTTTGGAACAGTATTTGGAATTTCTGGCGGACGATGAGTTGCTGGAGTGTACTCCCAAGAGCCTGCGCATCCGCAAGCGGGAGCTGGATCATGCCACCCGTATGCGCGAGTTGATGAAAAAAAGGGCTCAGGAAGGTTAAGTCGGTGCTTGCACCATCGCGGTGGCGCATCAGAGATTCCAAACATCCGATTATTTTCGTTTTATTCAAAAAAGGTGATTGACGAATTTATGGATTCGTGCTAAACTACCCCAAAAACAAATACTGCTATTATGATAGAGGTGCGATGGATCATCAGTACCGCCGTCGGGAGGCTTGTGCAAAAGCTGTGACGGGAGGGAAAGGGAGCATCGCCGAAGGGACCCTGAGCACAGGGGTTTTCCTGGTTCGTCGGAATAAGATCCGCCGGACTGTCGCATTCGCGGAGAGCTATCATTCGGAGCAGGGTGTCCCTGTCTGTTTGAAAGCCGATGCGTGATGCGCATCGGCTTTTTTGCAGTAAGAAAGAGAGAATATCTATGCTTTATGACAATCTGAACATCAATGAGGCCGGCCACCTGACCTTTGCCGGATACGACACCGTGGAGCTGGCGCAGCAATACGGCACCGCTCTGCTAGTCATGGATGAAGAGCGGATCCGGAGTCGGTGTCGGGAATATATCCGGGCGATGGAGCGGTATCTGCCTGCCGGTTCCCACCCTCTGTATGCCAGCAAAGCCTTCAGCGCCAAGGGGATCTACCGGATCATGCAAGAAGAGAACATGAGTATCGATGTGGTCTCCGCCGGCGAGATCCACACCGCCTTGCGGGCAGGCTTTCCCATGGAACGGGCCTATTTCCATGGCAACGGCAAGACCGACCGGGACATTCGTTTTGCCATGGACAGCGGTGTAGGCTATTTTGTCTGCGACAACACCGAAGAGCTGGATGCCATCGACCGGGAGGCGGCTGCACGGGGATCTTGCCAGAAGGTGTTGCTGCGGTTGACGCCGGGTATCGATCCGCACACCCATGAAAAGATCAACACGGGAAAGGTAGATTCTAAATTCGGCGCTGCCATTGAAACGGGGCAGGCCGAAGCACTGATCCTGCGCGCTCTTGGCAAGAAAAACATTGCCCTGCTGGGCTACCACTGCCACATTGGCTCACAGATCTTTGACCCTACGCCCTTCTTGGACGCGGCACAGATGATGCTGCGTTTTGCCGCCGATATCCGGGATCGTCACGGCTATAGCCCGAAGTTGCTGAATCTGGGTGGCGGTCCCGGTGTCCGCTACACCGAAAACGACCCCCGGATCGACTATACGGAATTTGTCTGTGCCATCGGTGCGCAGATCGATACGCTGTGTTGGGAGCTTGCGTTGGAGCGGCCTGCCATCCTGATGGAGCCGGGCCGCAGCATCGTGGCCGATGCGGGTATCACGCTGTATACCGTGACCGGTATCAAGAAGATCCCCCACTTTAAGAATTATGTGGCCATTGACGGTGGTATGACCGACAATCCTCGCTATACCCTCTACGGTTCTACCTATACGGTTCTACCGGCCAACCGAATGAAAGACGTGGGCAACTTCTTCTGTACCATTGCCGGCTGCTGCTGTGAAAGCGGCGACCTGATCCAGGAAAATGTGTTGCTGCCGGAGCCGCAGCGGGGAGATATGATCGCCGTGTTGACCACCGGTGCCTATAACTACTCCATGGCCTCCAACTATAACCGTGTCCCTCGCCCTGCAGTGGTGATGATCGGTCGGGATGGCCCTTATCGGATCGTTCGCCGGGAGACCTACGAGGATCTGCTTGCCTGCGATCTTTGATCGTCGTGGGTCAGTTTTGAACGATCGGAGTTTGCTTGTGCCGGAGGGCAACGGCAAGGGGTACTCCGACGTACCCCCATCAAAACGGTACGCCAAACGGAAAATCGAAAAACTACCAGAAAAATCAAAAAAAGTGTTGACCTTCTTGCATTTTTCGGATATAATACCCTAGCATGACCTATTATGGTCAAAAAATATGTGTTGCTGCGGTCTTCGGACTGTCGAGCATAGATGAAATTTACAGGAGGTGTATCCAAATGAAGCGTACCTATCAGCCCACCAAGCGTCATCGTTCCAAGGTCCATGGTTTCCGTCAGAGAATGGCTACTTCTAACGGCCGCAAGGTTCTGGCCCGCCGTCGTGCCAAAGGCCGCAAGGTCCTGTCTGCCTGATGCAGTGCGTTTGGGTGACCAACAGCAGATAAACGCCCAGTGCGAAACGGGAGTAATAAGCGGGGCGATTGTTTCGCCCCGCTCCCTTTTTTATTAGACAAGCCCTCGCTGTTTTTCGGCAGAACATCGGCCCGTTTGTCTCGACCCGGCAGTACCTGCGCTTTGAAATGCACAAAGCGTTTTCGCAACTTGTGTACTTTGGCTCGTGATGAAACATTTCGATGTCTGCTCGTAAAAATCCGACTTTGTTCTTGTCTGTTTTTTGAGAACTTACTTGCTAAGGGCTTGCTTTTGAGGGAAATTGTATGAAGTATTCCAGCGCATTAAAACTGAATCACATTTTTCAGCGGTTATATCGAACCAATGGCCATGCCAACGGTTATCTGGTGCTCTATGCCCGGAAAAATCGTATCGCCACCAATCGGGTGGGTATTACCGTAGGTAAAAAATTGGGCAAGGCCCATATTCGTAACCGTGTCCGTCGCCGCATTCGGGAGATCTACCGCCTGAACGAAGAGCAATTCCAGCCCGGTTGGGATATCGTGGTGGTGGCACGTAGCCGCTGTATCGATGCGGATTTCGGAAAATTGACCCATGCTTACCTGCAATTGGCAGAAAAAGCCGGGATTTTGAAATGATGGTTTCCAGCGCAACATGCCTGCCTTTGAAAGAGAACTGCGGCTTGTTTTTGAGGTTACGCCTATGAAAAAGATCATGCTTTCCCTGATTCGGTTTTATCAGCGCCATATTTCCTCCCATACGCCCCCATGCTGTCGGTTTCGCCCCACTTGTAGTGCCTATGCCTACGAAGCGATCCAAAAATACGGTTGCCTGAAGGGTGGCTGGTTGGCCTTAAAACGGCTGTGCCGGTGCAATCCCTTCAACAAGAGTAATTGGTACGATCCTGTACCATAAGTTCCAAGGAGGAACGTGAATGTTTGAAATCAAATTTATTCAGATTCCCTTTGGCTACATTCTGGACTATCTATATCAGTTTACCACCAACTACGGTGTGTCTCTGATCTTGTTTGCCATCATCGTGCGACTGGTGTTGGTCCCTTTCAACGCCAAGAGCAAGAAGAGCATGATGAAAATGTCCCGTCTGCAGCCGAGAATTCAGGAAATCAAAGAAAAATACGCCAATGACCAGCAGAAGCAGAACGAAGCCATTCAGAAGCTACAGCAGGAAGAAGGCGCATCCATGGGCTGCGGTGGCTGCCTGTGGAGTTTGTTGCCTATGCTGATCTTGCTGCCGCTGTATCATGTCGTCCGTCAGCCGATCCTGTATATGCTCCATGAGAGTGAAGCCGTGGCTGGCGTCATCGTGGATACCATCAAGGCAGCGATGCCGGATGCTTTTTCCACGAACAGTTTTTACGATCAGCTTTCCGCTGCTGCGCACATCGGTCAATTCAAGGACGAGATCCTTGCCGCACTGGAGGCTGCGCAGGCAGCCTCTGCCGATGTGGATTACACCATGCACGATGCTGCAGTCACCTTACAGGGCTTGAACTTCAACTTTATCGGCATCGATCTGGCCCAGATCCCCAATTGGCAGGTCTGGAAGTGGACCGAAATCAGTTGGAGTGCCATCGGTGGTGTGCTGATCCCGTTGATGTCTGCCGGCAGTCAGGTGTTGCAGATGTGGCTGAGCCAGAGATCTAACAATTCCGTGGTCACCGATAAGGATGGTCTGCAGGATAAGGAAACGGCCCAGCAGTCTCAGTCTGCCCAGACCAGCAAGATGATGATGTGGACTATGCCCCTGTTGAGCCTGTGGATCGGCATTACCGTGCCTGTAGCTCTGTCGCTGTACTGGTTCGTTGGCGGTGTCGTCAGCATGATCGAAAATCATATCATGACCGCCCACTACCGCAAGGTTTATGATGCCGAGGATGAAGCTCGGCAGGAGCTGGCTCGTCAGCGTGCTGCGGAAGAGGCAGAGCGGGAACGGGTGCGCGCTGAGCGTCGTGCCGCCAACCCCGAAGGCCAGACCCAGAACACCAGCAAGAAGAAGCTGCAGCAGAAGCGTCAGGCGGAGGAAGCCGCTGCTAAGGCCGCTGCAGCAAAGGAATATGCTGCGAAGAAGGGCATTGTTGAAGAGGAAGAGCCGGAAACTACCGCAATGTCCGGTATTGCCGAGCGCCCCTATTGCAAGGGTCGCGCTTATGATCCTGCCCGTTATTCGCCCAATTCTACGGAGGAATAAGTCATGGACAAGACCATTTTGACCACCGGCAAGACCATTGAGCTTGCCGTCGAAGCCGCTGAGACCATGTTGGGTATGAGCCGGGACGATTTCACTTTTGAGGTCGTGGCTCTGCCCAAGTCCGGCTTTCTGGGTCTGGGTGCCCAGCCGGCGAAGATCCAAGTGACCTATCAGGTGCCGGATCCCACGCCTGAGAAGCCCAAGAGCGCTCTGGGCAGCGCTTCTCGCAGCAAGAAGAAGCCCGTTGCCCCGAAGCAGGAGACCCCTAAGGCAGAGGCACCCAAGGCAGAGGCGCCCAAGGCAGAGGCTCCGAAGCAGGAGACCCCCAAGACCGAAAAGAAGCCGGAAGCGCCCAAACAGCCCAAAGCCGAAAAGAAGCCGGAAGCGCCCAAGCAACCTAAGGCCGAAAAGAAGCCGGAAGCACCCAAGCAACCCAAGGCACCTGCAGAGCCCAAAGTCTACGCCGCTGCTGAAGAGGGCAGCGTGGAGCAGAAGATCGAGGTGTTCTTGAAGGGATTGCTGGAGCATATGGACTCCACCGCCGTTCCCCACGCCGTGAAGGTGGACGAGCATACTTACAAAGTGGAGCTGGTGGGTGATGATCTGGGCTATCTGATCGGTCGCCGGGGCGATACATTGGATGCCCTGCAGCATCTGGCCAATTACTCCGTGGGCCGCAATGTGGAGGGTCACATTCGCATCAATGTGGATGCTGAGGACTATCGCGCCAAGCGGGAGGACAGCCTGCGCCGCTATGCCCGGAAGAAGGCACAGCAGGTGCTTAAGGCACGTCGCCGCTGTACGCTGGAACCCATGAATGCCTACGAGCGTCATGTCATCCACGCCGCTTTGCAGGATATGGAGAATATCACCACCCATTCCACCGGTACGGATCCCAACCGCCGTGTGGTCATCGAGTACGTTCGATAATATCCGGTGCCGCCGCTGAAACGACAGCGGCGGCATTTTTATTGCCTGATGTTTCGTATGTTTTCCGAGGGGGATTTGTGGAAACTGATGAAATTACTTCCAAATACTTACTTTTTCCTATTGCTATTTGTGCGAAATTCCTGTATAATAGTCCCAAACTATGCGAGGAGGGGCCTGCTTGGGTGAATTGATCGCGTTTCTGTCCGGCAAGGGCGGCACCGGTAAGACTTCGGTGTGCGCCGGCATTGCCACGGCGTTGGCCCGACAGGGAGAAAGCGTGCTATGCATCGACTGTGATGTGGGACTGCGAAATTTGGATATTGCGCTGGCGATGTCCGATTGTGGCGCACTGTCCTTTCGGGAAGTCTGTGAAGGCGGCTATTCTCTGGATCAGGCTGCGGTGCATCCCCAGTTTCCCACCCTGCATTTTTTGACGGCACCGGTCCATTGCTCCGCCGACAGTATTGACTTGGCAGCCTTCGGGGAAATGCTCCGTCAAGCCCGGCAAAAATTCCACTATGTCTTGCTGGATGCGCCGGCAGGAGTGGATGCCGGTTTTCGGCTGGCGGCGTCCTTTGCTGATCGGGTCATCGTGGTGACGGTGACGGACCCGGCATCTTTGCGAGATGCGCGCCGTACCGGCGAAGTGTTGGAGCTGATGGGCAAGCCCGATGTGCGTCTGGTGGTCAACCGCATCAATGAACGGGTATATGCCGCCGGAAAATTTACAGTAGACGATGCCATCGACCAGACCGGACTGCGGCTGCTGGGCATCGTGCCAGAGGATCCCAATGTGGTTTTGGCCGCAGCCTTTGGCAGAAGCCTGTTGCTCCACACGAAAAAAGGCGCTGCCGCTGCCTGCCGCCGTATTGCAAAGCGTATTCAGGGGTACACGGTACCTGTTTCTATGAAGTAATCAAGTAAGGAGAGGTTATTGTGAATATTGCGTTTTTGGCTCATGACAAGAAGAAAGAACTGATGGTTCAGTTCTGCACCGCTTATAAGAGTGTCCTTTCCAAGCACAATCTGTTTGCCACAGCCACCACCGGCCGCCTGATCGTGGATCATACCGGCCTGCCTATAACGTTGCTGCTGAGTCACAAGCAGGGCGGCCATCAGCAGATCAATGCCCGGATCGCTTATAATGAGATCGATCTGGTACTGCTGTTCACCGATCCCAATACCACCGACCCATGGGACAACGCCCAGATGATCGAAACCATCCGTGCTTGCGACAAGCACAATGTGCCTGTGGCGACCAATCTGGCTTCGGCGGAAATGTCGATCATGGGACTTCAGCGAGGCGATCTGGATTGGCGGGAAATGCTGCGCAACAAACCCCGGTATTAACGAGCGACGATTGTGTACCACGAAAGGAAAACACTATGAGCATTATAAAACCCCGGACGTTGTCCGGTTTTATGGAACTGCTGCCCGGCAAGCAGGCGCAATTTGAGCGGATGCTGCAGGTGCTGCGTACCACTTATGCCTCCTATGGCTTTGCGGCGTTGGACACCCCGGTCATCGAGGATGCCCAGATCTTGCTTGCCAAGGGCGGCGGCGAGACCGAAAAGCAGATCTATCGCTTTCAGAAGGGTGATTCGGATCTTGCCCTTCGGTTTGATCTGACGGTGCCGCTGGCCAAATATGTGGCATTACACGCCAATGAGCTGGCTTTTCCCTTCCGTCGCTATCAGATCAGCAAGGTCTACCGTGGCGAGCGGGCACAGCGAGGCCGTTTCCGGGAATTCTATCAGGCAGACATCGATATCATCGGCGATGGCAAGCTGGACATCCTCAATGAAGCTGAGATCCCGGCCATCATTTACAAAGTATTCACCGGGTTTGGCTTGAAGCGATTCCAGATCCGGGTCAATAACCGCAAGATCCTCACCGGTTTCTATTCCATGCTTTGCCTGTCGGAAAAGAGCGGTGAGATTATGCGCACCGTGGATAAGCTGGATAAGATCGGCCCGGAGAAGGTTCGGGCTATTCTGATGGGCGAAGAATGCGGCCTGTCGGAGGCAGAAGCCGACGAGATCCTGAAATTCATTGCCATCACCGGTTCGAATGACGAGGTGATCGCCGCTCTGGAAGGGTACGCCGGACGGAATGAAACCTTTGATTTGGGGCTTTCGGAGCTGAAGGCTGTCTGCCGGAATTTGACTGCCTTCGGTGTGCCGGAGGAGAACTTTGCTGTGGATCTGACCATTGCCCGTGGTCTGGACTATTATACCGGTACTGTTTATGAAACTACCCTGCTGGATCATCCGGAAATCGGCTCTGTCTGTTCCGGTGGCCGCTATGACAATCTGGCCGGTTATTATATTGAAAAGCAGCTTCCCGGTGTGGGCATCTCCATCGGCCTGACAAGACTATTCTATGTACTCGATGAGCAAGGGCTGCTCAATCCCGCTTTGCCCACCGCACCCTGCGATGCACTGGTGTTGCCCATGGGTGACATCGGCGCCACCATTGCGCTGGCGGAAACCCTGCGCAGCCATGGCCTTCGTGTCCAGCTTTATGGCGAACAGAAAAAATTCAAGCAGAAGATGGCCTACGCCGATAAGTTGGGTGTGCCCTTTGTGGTGTTGTTGGGTGAAGACGAGATCGCGGAGGGCGTCTGCTCCGTCAAGAATATGATCACCGGCGTACAGGTGAAGCTGGCGCCCGGCGATGCCGCTGCCCATATCAAGGCCGCCCTCAACGCCAATAATGGGCCGGTCATTTTGGAAAAGTAAAACACAGGATGCGCTAGGGGAGGGTCTTGACCCTCCCTTGCGATTTCTGCCGGGAGGATATTCTATGGAAGAAAAATTCATTGCCGCATGGGAAAAAAACCGCGCCGAGGCGGAAAAGCTAGGCATTCGGATGCGACCGCTGGATGTCAAAGGTGCAAAGCGCATTCTTGCCGGCACACGCCTGTCCGACGGTTTTAACGACCTGAAAGCCCAAGGAAAACTGAAGTTGAGTCTGGAAGCGCTGGTCATCAACAGCCGCTATACGGCCCTGTTTACCGATGAGGAGGCCAACGAAGCCCTCAGCCGCCTGCTGGAAGCCGGCTACAAATTCTAAACAAAAGAACGGACGCAGATGCGTCCGTTCTTTGCGTTATGGAACCTGTGCGGCGATCTGTTTGCCCTTGCGTACGATCACGATCCCCAAAATGATGGATGCAATACCACATACCAATACCGGAATACCGAAAATCAAAGCCATAGTTTGCGTGGTGCTTTGCCAAGCCTGCTCCATCTGGTCGACCGCGTTGTTATACATATCCAGCATATCGTTGCCCACCCAGCCGGAACCGCTCTGACCGTAGAGCTGATCCAGAACCTCCTGTGGCAGATCCTCGCTCCCGTACCAGATACCGCCGCCGAAGGAATTGCCTATGTCACTACCGAAATCGTTGAAAATATCAAACATTCCGGAACCAAATCCTGCAAACAGCCACATGACCAGTAGTGCGATCACACAGGCGATGATGCCACCGACGATGAAGGCGTAACCGACCTTGTAGCCGTGTCGGCGGATGAACTGCTCCAGACGAGCAGCGGTACTCCGATGGCTGCCGGAGGTGGGGGTATGGGGTGGCTGCTGCGACTGCCCGGAGGGCTGCTGCAACAGAAGATAATCGGTGGAAACGCCAAAAACCTGTGCGATGCGGATGATTTTATCCGTTTCCGGCATAGCTTCGTCCCGTTCCCATTTGGACACGGCTTGCCGGGAAACATCCAGCTTCTCGGCCAGCGTGTCTTGACTCATGGAATGCTTGCGGCGCAAATCTTGTATTTTTTCACCCAATGTCATATAGGTCACTCCTTTCCTTGGTAAGGCAAGGATACCACGATCACCGCTTTTTGAACAGCGATCGCACTTGGAAAAACCGCAACCAGAGGTTGCAATTCAAAAAAATCGCCCAATTGGGGCGATTTTTTTACTTTTCCAAGGCCATGACCTTGTCGATGCGGCGCTGATGCTTGCCTTCGTGAGAAAACTCGGTACCCAGCCAAGTGTCCACGATCTGCAGTGCCAACAGGTTGCCCACAATGGCGGCGCCCATGGCCATGACGTTGGTATCGTTGTGCTCACGGGTCATTTTTGCCGACCACACATCGTGCAGCAGGGCGCAGCGGATGCCGTCGACTTTGTTGGCGGCGATGGATACGCCGATGCCGGTAGTGCAAAGCACGATGCCCCGGTCACATTCGCCGCAGGCCACAGCCCGGGCGGCGGCAGCGGCAAAATCGGGATAATCGCAGGAATCCGACGAGTAGGTACCACAATCCAGAACATGGTGGCCCTGCTTCTGCAGGTGGGCCACCAAAGTGTTCTTCAGGTCGATCGCACCGTGGTCACAGCCAATAGAAATTTTCATATACTTTCTCCTTTGCATTTGGTGTCATAGTTTGCAAAATGGTTGTTTACGATCAAAGCCGCAAACCGCATTTTATATCACAAATCCGCCGTTGACGGGGAGGACCTGACCGGTGACAAATTCCGCCTCGGTCAGATACAGCATGGCTTGCGCCACGTCTTTGGGTGTTCCGTTGCGACCGATGGCGCTTTCATCTGCCAAGGCGGCCAGAATTTGCGGATCGTATCCGGCGCACATATCCGTCAGGATCACCCCCGGTGCGATGCAGTTGGCCCGAATACCGCAGGGCCCCAATTCTTTGGCCAGAGCCTTTGTCATTGCGATGACGGCACCCTTTGTGGCGGAGTAGGCCACTTCGCAGCTTGCACCCACCTGTCCCCACATGGAGGAAACGGTGATGATGCAACCCTTTTGCTTGCGAACAAATGCAGGCATGGCAGCGCCGACGCAGTGGTAGATCCCCTTGACGTTCACATCAAAGAGCCGATCCCATTGCTCCGCCTTCAGATCCTGCAGCAGTCCGCTGTAACAGATGCCGGCGTTGCAGATGAGTACATCCACGTCGCCGATGGCTGCGAAGACATCGTACACCGCCTCCCGGCAGGCAACGTCGCAGCAGACAGCGGTAGCGCCGGTCTTTTTCGCCACGGCAGCGGCGGCGGTGTGATCTTTTTCATAAAGAAATGTGACTCGATGACCGGCGGCGGCGAAGGATTCCACTGCTGCAGCACCGATTCCCCGGCTGCCGCCGGTGATGACAACGTGGGACATGATGATCACCTCATTCTTCGATTTGACCCAACACGCCGTCACGATATATGGCGGTGACGCGCACAGGTCGGATCCGGTTGTGCAAATCGGAGCCTTGAACGTAGATTTTCACATAGTTGGGGGCATGGCCGGTGAAATAATTGCCTTCCGGCTCTTCAAACAGCACCTGCTGTACCGTGCCGATCAGGTTTTCTCGGAAGGCATGGCTCATTTCCTCGGCGACAGCAATGGCTGCCCGGCTGCGTTGTTCTTTGGTGGCATTGTCGTGCTGACCGGGCATCTTGTCCGCCGGTGTGCCGGGGCGACGGGAATAGGGGAAGATATGCATATCCGCAAATCCGCACTTACGGATGAACGCCAAACTTTCGTCAAATTCCGCCTCAGTTTCGGCAGGGAAGGCCACGATCATATCCGTGGTTATGGCACAGCCGGGGAAATAAGAGTTCAGCAGCGTCACACTTTCATAATATCGGGCAGTATCGTATTTGCGTCGCATCCGCTGCAGCACCGTATCACAGCCGGACTGCATGGAAAGGTGAAATTGTGGGCACAAATTGGGATAGGATGCCATGGTGCGGCAAAATTCTTCCGTAATGATGCGTGGTTCCAGACTGCCAAGCCGAATACGCACGTGGGGTACTGCTTCGCAGATAGCACAAAGCAGTTGGGTCAGGGGTGGCTTATCAGGCCATTCCCCACCCCAAGAGGCGATCTCGATGCCGGTGATGACGATCTCCCGATAGCCCTGCTGCGCCAGATCCATTGCTTGTTGCACCGCAATGGACACCGGTGCGGAACGAATGGGCCCTCGGGTATAGGGAATGATACAGTAGGAGCAGAAATTGACACAGCCGTCTTGCACCTTTAACATGGCTCGGGTCCGCTCCTGCAGACCGCCGGCCGGCAGAATCTCAAAACTGCGACGCTTCAAGGCAGCATCCACGGCCTCCAACTTTCTGCGACTGCTGACTGCATCGATCAGCATATCCAAAAAGGCACGGCGGTCAGCGCTGCCGCCGATCACATCGACGCCCAAAGCGCGGACGGCGTCGGCATCGTGCTGAGGGTAGCAGCCGCACACGGCGATCACTGCTGTGGCATTCTGCTTGCGACAGCGGCGGATAACTGCCCGGTTCTTCTTGTCGGCTACGGCGGTGACGGAGCAGGTGTTAATGACATAACCGTCGCAGATATCCTCAAATGACCCGATTTCGTGGCCGAGCTCCAACAGAATGCGCTCCATGGCCTGAGTCTCATATTGATTTGTCTTACAGCCGAGGGTATAAAAGGCAAACTTCATAGATTCCATCCTGTGTTCATTGTTTCTGGGTTTAGTATACACGATGTGCAGCCGTTTGTAAATGCCGCAACGGTGAGAAATTTGACAAACAAATCAGGAAAAAAGGTTAAAATAGGGGTTGCAATCTGGAAAAATGCGTGCTATAATGGCAACGTAAGAAGTATGTTTACCCGGAGAGAGGCGCAAGCCTCTCTCTTTTTAATGAAACGAGGTACACTATGAAAGTAACAGAAATCGTGGCCCGGTTTGCCCAACCCATCGTGGAGGCACACGGTTGCACCTTGTGGGATGTGGAATACGTCCGGGAAGGCAACCAACGTTTCCTGCGGTTGTATCTGGACAAGGAGGGCGGCGTAGACATCACGGACTGCGAGGCCATCTCCCGGGCGGTGGATCCCATTCTGGATGAACAGGACCCCATTCCCGAAAGTTATCATTTTGAAGTCTGCTCTGCTGGGTTGGAGCGGGCACTCAAGCGAGCCTCGGATTTTGAGCGATTCATGGGCAGCGCCATCACCGTCAAACTCTATCGCCCCCGCAATGGGCTCAAGGAGATCCCCTGCGTCCTGAAAGGTTACGATGCCGGACGGGTGACCGTGGAAGCCGGTAAAGAGATCATCACTTTTGAAAAATCGGAAGTCGCATTGGTGCGGCTTCGTGTGGAATTCTAATTTGGAGGAACAATAACATGGCTAGAAAGAGCGCTAAGAAGCAGCCTGAGGCACATAAGATCGATTGCGCAGAAGTGTTCGCCGCTCTGCGGGATATGGAAAAGACCAAGGGCATCCCCGTGGAGTATATGCTGGAACGGATGAAGCAGGGATTGGCCAACGCTTACCGTAAGGATCGGGAAGATCGTCGAGATGTGCCGGCGGACAACGTGGTGGTCGACATTCAGGAGACGGGTCTGAGCGTCCACGTGGTGAAGACCGTGGTGGAAGAACTGGAGGATACGGCTCTGGAGATCCATATCGATGCTGCCCGGAATCTGCAGCCCAATGTGCAGGTGGGTGATACCATGCATATTCCCGTGGATGTAGAGAAATTCAGCCGTATCGCTGCCCAGACCTTTAAGCAGGTCATGATCCAAGGCATTCGGGAAGCGGAGCGTGGCGTGGTTTACGACAATTATTCCAACAAGGCACAGGAATTGCTGAGTGCTACCGTTCTGAAGGTGGATCCCAACGGTGATGTTTTCGTCCGTGTGGGTCAGGGCAATGAGCAGAGCGATGCCATCCTGCGTACCAGTGAGCAGATCCCCGGCGAAAAGTACCGGGAAGGCCAGACTTTGAAGGTTTATGTGCTGGAGGTTCATCGTGCCAACCGTGGTCCTCTGGTGAATGTATCCCGGACGCATCCGAATCTGGTGCGTCGTCTGTTTGAATTGGAAACCCCCGAGATCGCCGAAGGTCAGGTGGAGATCCGCAATATCGCCCGGGAAGCCGGCAGCCGTAGCAAGATGGCAGTACGGGCCACCGTGGCGGATCTGGATCCCGTGGGTGCCTGCGTCGGTCCTCGTGGCGGTCGTGTGGGCGCCGTGGTGGGAGAGCTGGGCGGCGAGAAGATCGATATCGTTGTCTGGTCTGAGGATCCCTGCCAGTATGTGAAGGCAGCGTTGTCACCTGCCGATGTGATCTCCGTGATGCAGGTGCCCGGCGAAAAGGGCTGCCGTGTCATCGTGCCCGATGATCAGCTTTCTCTGGCCATTGGCAAGGAAGGCCAAAACGCCCGTCTGGCCGCCAAACTCACCGGCCAGAAGATCGACATCAAGCCCGCTTCTCAGGCGGTCGTCGAAGAATAATTCAGAGAAGATGCCTCATTGCGAGCCGGCATTCCGGCTCACGGTGGTGGCGAGATTTGGAGGTGCAGCTTATGCAAAAGAAAGTCCCAATGCGGCAGTGTATGGGCTGCCAAGAGCGTAAACCGAAAAAAGAGATGATCCGGGTCGTGCGTACCGTGGAAGGGACCGTGACGTTGGATTTCAGCGGAAAGCTGGGCGGCCGTGGCGCATATGTGTGCCCAAATCCGGAATGTCTGCGCAAAGCAATGCGCAGTCGCAGTCTGGATCGCCGTTTGGAAGTGACGGTGCCACCGGAAGTGTACGAGCGTTTGGCCAAGGAAATGGAGGGCGCAGAGCATGGATAAATCCCTGAATTTGCTGTCGCTGGCCCGAAAAGCCGGTCGGGCAGAGCTGGGCGAGGAGCCGGTCGGTGCCGCAGCCCGGGCGTTGCATGCCCATCTGGTCATCGTGGCCGGTGATGCATCGGATCATACTTGGCGTCGGGCAAAAAGCTACGTCGCCGGAACGACGCAGCAGTGCATTCGGTTGCCTTATACCAAAGATCAGTTGGGTATGGCCACCGGACGGCAGGAGTTGGCTATCGCTGCCCTGACAGATCCGGGAATGGCCCTGTCCTTTGTGGAAGGTTTGGGCAAGCCGGATCAGTATGGTGCGGTCATCGAGGTGCTGAAAGAGAAAAAGAAAAAACTGATGCAGCGCCAGAAGGAAGCCAAGGCCCACGCCCGAAACACTCGGTTGGGAAAGAAGAAGTAAGAATATCCAAATTGAGAATTGAGAATTGAGAATGGAGAATTGCGGTGTCGGCTTTGCAGACGATTCCCAATTGACCGCCAAAGGCGATACCATAATTCTTCATTTTTCATTTTTCGTTCTCTATTCACTCTATTTGGAGGTGCGTATATGAGTATTGTGAAGTATCGTGTGAAGGAGGTCGCGGCGGATTTCGGCGTGACCGCCAAGGAAATTAGTGAATTGATCGGCAAGTATATGGAAAAGCCCAAGTCCTATACGCAGGTGCTGACGGCGGAAGAACTCAATCTGGTCTTCGATTATTTGACCCAACACCATCAGATCGATTCTTTGGAGCAGGTCTTTGCGGTGCAGGCTAAGCCGGAGCCCGTCAAGGAGGAGCCCAAGCCGGTACCCCAGCCCCAGCAAAGTGCCAATCGCCCCGTCCAGCAGGGCACCAACCGCCCGGCACAGCAGCAGAGTGCCAATCGCCCCGTCCAGCAGGGCACCAACCGCCCGGCACAGCAACAGGGTGCCAATCGTCCTGCTCAGCAGAACCCCAATCGTCCCACCCAGCAGACACAGCCTGCCAAACAGCCGGAGCCGGAGCGCAGACGGGAACGCCGCGTGGTGGATACCTCTGCGGTGCAGGTCAACTCCAGCCGTTTCAATGATGTGGATGATCTGGTTTCTGAGCGTGAGCAGAATTATCAGGGCGGTAAGCAACGCATCGGCGGTGGCAAGGGAAAGCAGCAGCAACGCCAGCAGCAGGCTAAGAAGGGCAACAAAGCCCGTAACGAAGAGCAGGAAAAAATGCGTCGCCTTCAGATGGAGGTGGCTCGTAAGGCACCGACCGTGGTCAAGATCCCTGAGGAGATCACCGTGGGTGAGCTGGCCAGCCGCATGAAGAAGACTGCCGGCGAAGTCATCAAGACATTGATGATGAACGGTGTCATGGCCGGCATCAACCAGACCATTGACTTTGAAACCGCTGAATTTGTGGCCACCGAAATGGGCTGCAAAGTAGAAAAAGAAGTGACCGTCACCATCGAAGAGCGGATCATCGATGACCATTTGGATACTGCCGAAGAGTTGCAGACCCGGGCCCCTGTGGTGGTGGTCATGGGCCACGTTGACCACGGTAAGACCTCTACGCTGGATGCCATCCGTAAAACCAGCGTGACCGCTGGCGAAGCCGGCGGCATTACCCAGCACATCGGTGCCTACACCGTGGAAGTGGGCGGCCAGATGATCACCTTCTTGGATACCCCCGGCCACGCTGCCTTTACCTCTATGCGTGCCCGTGGCGCCAAGTCTACCGATATCGCCATTCTGGTGGTTGCCGCCGATGACGGCATCATGCCCCAGACGATCGAGTCGATCAACCATGCCAAGGCTGCCGAAGTGCCCCTGATCGTGGCCATCAATAAGATGGATAAGCCCACCGCCAATCCCGACAAGATCAAGGAACAGCTTACTAAGTATGACCTGATCCCGGAGGAATGGGGCGGCGACACCATTATCGTGCCCATTTCCGCCAAGACAGGTATGGGCCTTGACGATCTGCTGGAGATGGTTCTTCTAACTGCCGAGGTGCAGGAGCTGAAGGCGAACCCCAACCGCCGTGCAAAGGGTACCGTCATCGAGGCACGTCTGGATAAGACCCGTGGTCCTGTAGCGACGCTGCTGGTGCAGAACGGCACTCTGAAGCAGGGC
>CAZOVE010000038.1:0-17894 GCA_964583135.1 uncultured Oscillospiraceae bacterium
GCTGTTCCGTAAACAATAATTGTTTTCGGTTTCAGCCTGTTCACTACATAATCAAGGCCCTGTATAAAATGCTTGCGTTCCTGTAAAAGCCTAATGCAACCGTGAGACCCGATTGCAATGGTCGAATTGGCCGGTGCACCCGCACAGCACAGTTCGTATGTCCAATCGTCGCTCCAGCGCACATTGGTTATTACCGGCAAACCGTTTTCTTGCAACCAGTGTCCCATTGCTCGGCTGCGATAAACATTCCACTGCTGCATTACAAGCGGCATGTCACGGTACACGCTGAAGTCGGGCGAAATAACGCCTGCGTATTTTTTGAGGATAGGCAGGTATTTGTTTGGCTGATTCCACAGCCTTTCAAAGCTCACATCGTCCTCATAGAAGTGCACCCATGCGGCGTAGTTTTTACCCCCTATTGCTTTTGAAAAGGGAATAAGTCTCGTAGGCAACTGGTCCTCCGCCTCGATGCAAGGGATTTCCAAGTCACCTTCATAGCGCGCATTTTTTACTAAAAAAGCACGAAAAACATCTTTGCACCCAGTTCGAGTGCTATTTTCTTTGGACATATATTCTGTCCCTTCTCTGCTTTGCCCGAAGCGGGTCCTATCCGGGCGGGCCGAAATATTGCCCGGACGGATTGACAAAAGGGAAGAAATATGTTATACTTTTTAAACCACTAAGAAGTATGCAACATATTTCTGCGAAAGTCACATGGATTTACTGCGCCAACAGTTTGTCCGTGTGTCTTTTGTTTTTTACGACAATCAATACGCATCACTCCTTCGGCAAATGTTTATACTGCACACAGGCGGCATCATAAGAAACGCCACACTGATCTGCAATCTCGTATGCATCCATGCCTTTAACGCGATGCGCCGGCACCATCAGCTCTCCTGCAAAACACTTTGCCTGCCACTCAGGATCGCGAAATGCAGGAATTTTTCCTCCGCTGAAATTACGCTCCAATCTGAAACCGCAAAAGCACAGGGTGAAATAATGGCCTATCTCATGCGCGATAGTCATTCTGTCTCTGTCTTCACCATTGCACGCGCCCTCATAAACACTTTCCTTGATGCGGATATGTCCTGTCCGGATATCTGTGTCTGCATGAACTTTTTTCGATAAGGCCATATCCTCAACCACTTCGTAATTAAAGTCGTCAAAAAGCTCGGTCATAACATCGAGCAGTTCCACAATCGGAAAGTATAGTACATCATCAAGGTGCAAATGCTCTCTGAGTACACGTGCAAGGCTTCTAAGGTTAGCACGCGATTTCGCTTCAACCATATAATTGCTCAATCGGTTAGTCCCCCTTACGTCGCTTCAGGATTTCAAAAATTTTTCTGCTTGTTTCATCGTCAAGGGAATCAAATTCTCTGGCAAACGAAATAGCAAGGGCTCTGTTGCCGGGTGTTGCATTTTGCAGATTAAGCTCCACCGCATCATTTGTATCAATAACTGCAGCCTGCAATTCTTCTGCCTGTTCTGCTGTGAACGAATAGATAGATTTGAGTTTTTCGATCCAGCCCTCCGGCATTTTCTTCTTGCCGTTTTCAACTGCGGATAAAAATGCAGAAGAAACCCCCAACGCTTCCGCCATGTCTTTCAAGATTTCTCCATTGTCTATGCGGAGTTTTCTTAAAAATCTTCCTATACTTGTTAGCATAGCAATTCCTCCTTCTTAACCTTCAAGGTTAATGTAATTATAACTCATTAGATTTATTTTGTCAACCCTTTTGGTTAATTTTATAAAATTCAAAAAAATCGGGCGATGGCCATTATGGTCATCGCCCTTTGTGTTGTGCTATTCGAATAGTTGCTCCAGCTTTTCTGCGGCTGTTTTGTCGGAGCTCTTTAGGAAGTGGCTGTAGATGTCCGTTGTGGTACTTGTTCGCGCGTGGCCTGCTCTGCCGGCCACTGTGACCAGCGGTACGCCCGCTGCGATCTGCATGGTGATGTTGGTATGTCTCAGGGAATGCACCGTCCTGTGCGGCAGTCCTGCCGCGTCACACACCTTATGTACCCATGTGGTACACGGTGGTCCGTTTTATCTTTTGATCCTCTGTCAAGTTATCTGCGCAAAATAATATACGATCAGTCTAGTACGTACACAAACTACTTTCAAAAAGCGTCATCATTCAGTTTCAATTAAGTGTTTTATGGTATATTGTATACAAGGCCTGCAATGGTTACCGTTCAAAGGCCGCAACATATTTCTGTAATGGTTACGAATGTTCGACACCATCGTCCACTTTTCTTCGGATTCCTCGAGCTGCGTAGTATCAGAAGATTGCGGAGTGTTTGGGGATCACTGATCATTCTGGAAATTATATCCACACAGTTTCCATATCCATCATAAAAGCAAGGAGGAACTACCTAATGGGCAAATACATTCCCTTATTATCCGCAACGCTCTTGCTCTTCGCTATGCTACTATTCGGATGCTCCCATAGGGACTACACCGCCACTACACCAACCGATACAGAATATTCCGCAGACGCAGATAATGTCAATCCCACCGCTAGCGTTTCCCAAGGCAGTGTGGTTTCCGGAACAGAATCGGGTAATGCGATTGATAACAAAGGCGACAGTACAGACGCAAGCAACAATACCGAAAGTGCTGGCACAACACTTCCGTATGAAACAACCCCTGCCACGAATGTTCCTTCGGATGAAGCACCCGTAGCCACGCAGCCAAGCACGACACCAGAAACCGAGCCCACCGTAGATAAGGCGGATACATCCGGCATGGATTTCAGTTTTGACGAGGAAGACATATCCGTGACAGAACCCACCGAATGCACCACGGTCGATGGGACAGAAAACGCAACACAACCCGATTCTGATACAGACCTATATAACATCACCGCAGGGGGCACTTATTCATTCAGTGGCAACATCACCGACACGATGGTTACCATAGACGTCGATAATGCCGATGTAACCATCATTTTGAACGGTGTTACCATCACAAACAGCGAGGGTCCCGCAATCTATATACGTTCCGCAGATAAAGTGACCATAACTTTGGCGAGCGGCACGATCAACACCCTTTCAGACGGTTCGTCTTATTCTATCACTGACAGCAATTCCACCTTGGATGCCGCCATTTTCAGCAAAGCCGACCTGACAATCAACGGTAGCGGAACACTGAATTTAACAGGTAATTACAAGCACGGCATCGTCTCCAAGGATGATCTGATCATTTCCTCCGGCACGATCCATGTTACCGCAAAAAAAGTGGGGATCAACGGAAAAGATTGTGTAAAGATCAACAGCGGAAACATTACAATCAATGCGGGAAGTGACGGCATCCGTTCCGATAATACCGAAGATACCAGTCGCGGTTATGTTTATTTGTATGGCGGCACGGTAAACATCACCGCAGGTAACGATGGCATTCAGGCAGAAACCGTTATCAACATTGAGAATGTGTTTCTAACTGTAACTGCAGGTGGCGGAAGCTCCGGCTCACTCACCGCTTCAAGTGATTCCTATAAAGGTCTAAAGGCAGAGTCCGACATTTATATCACCGGCGGAACTTTTTATTTAGATACTAAGGATGACTGCATTCACTCCAACGGAACGATCACGATTTCCGGCGGAACATATACCCTTTCCTCCGGTGATGACGGCATTCATGCCGATACCGACCTCGCAATCTCCGGCTCTGCCACAACACTGACGATCAACAAAAGCTATGAAGGAATTGAGGCGACCAATATCGTCATCACGGGTGGCAATATCTCTATCACTGCAACCGATGACGGTATCAATGCGGCAGGAGGCAATAACGTCACATCGACCCCCGGTGGTCGACCCGGCCAAAACAACTTCAGCTCCTCTAACGGTAGTATTACGATTTCCGGTGGCACCATATACATTAAAATGTCGGGTGACGGACTGGATGCCAACGGAACACTTTCCATCACGGGTGGAAGTATCACGATTTCGGGTGCTAATAGTGGTGACACTTCAATTTTGGACTTTGACTCTACGGGCATCGTCAGCGGAGGCACATTTATCGGTACCGGTGCTTCCGGTATGGCGCAAAATTTCAGCGCTTCATCCACGCAAGGTGCTCTTTTGGTAAAAATATCCGGCAAAGCGGATACTCTGATTCAATTGACCGATTCTTCCGGAAACGTCTTAATTTCCCATACTGCAGATCAAGCATTCTCTTGTATCATTATCAGTTGCGCTGGTCTGGCAAAGGGCAACACCTACACGCTGACCGTCGGCTCCTCCAGTATGACCATCACAATGAACAGCACCGTCTATACCGCAGGCAATTCCGGTAGCTCCCACGGAAGAAAATAACCGATTTCGACCATTCATCATTGCGTGTGAACAAAAATACCTTCGTCTTCGAAAAAGATAGAGCTTTCTTACACACTAGGCCATGGTAAAGTGGGGACTCTTCCCCACTGCCACACCATTTCAGTACATAAAAACTGCCTGTGGGAGCTTCCACAGGCAGTTTATCTTTATCGGGGAACAAAACCCACTTTTTTATAGACCTTGCGCAGCGTTCTTTCTGCAACACGACCTGCTTTTTCCGCACCTGCGCGGTATACGCTTTCCAAATATGCCTTATCTCGCATCAGTAGCGTTGCCTCTTCCCGAATGGGGCGCAAATGCTCCACGACCGCCTCTCCAACCACGGGCTTGAAGCGACCATAACCCAAGCCTGCAAATTCTGCTTCAATTTCGTCATAAGTCTTGCCGGTCACTGCCGCATAGATCGTCATCAGGTTTGCCACGCCGGGCTTGTTTTCCTTATCGTAACGGATACAAAACTCTGTATCCGAGTCAGTAATGGCTCTCTTGAACTGCCGCATGATCACTTCCGGAGGATCCATCAGCAGCACTCGACCGGTATCCTCGTTTTCCGACTTCGACATTTTTGCCGTCGGATTGGTCAAACTCATGATCCGCGCGCCCACCTTTGGCACAAATGCTTCCGGAATTTTGAAGGTTTCTCCGTAGATTCCGTTAAATCTGCGAGCAATCACGTGGGCCAACTCCACGTGTTGTTTCTGATCGTCACCCACCGGCACCAGATCCGGCTGATACAACAAAATATCTCCTGCCATCAGACTGGGATAGGTAAACAGTCCTGCATTGATATTATCCGCATTTCGGGCAGACTTTTCCTTAAATTGCGTCATCCGGCTCAACTCGCCAAACATTGAGTAGCAATCCAACACCCAACCCAATTCCGCGTGTTGATGCACATGGCTCTGAATAAAGAGCGTATTCTTTTCCGGGTCCAAGCCACAGGCGATATACTGTGCAAGCTGCTCAAGTGTCCGCCTCCGCAGATCTGCCGGATTATGCCGCACCGTAATCGCATGCAAGTCTGCCATAAAGTAATAGCAGTCAAATTGATCCGCCCGCTCTGCCCAGTTCTTCACCGCGCCGAGATAGGAACCCAGCGTCAGATCACCCGAAGGCTTAATGCCTGAGAGCATTCTCTTCTTTACAACGATCTCTTCCATGTTTTCACCTCAAAACCAGTCGTGTATATGTTGTTCATGCGAGACTCTTGTCATACTGAGCATAGCCACCGATCGGCCATGAGGGCGAAGAATGACAATCTTTTCGCATAAACTACAACACATCATTTCATTATCTTGTATACTAGCACAAGAATCCCATTTGCGCAAGCATTTTTAGCATTTGCGGTGGATATCCAGAATGTGATGGGACACCCCGACCATATCCGCTCGTTCACAGATGACAAAATGGTATTTCAGGTACATTTGAAACAATTCCTCTTCCATTTCATCGATCACCGTCCGCATATAATTGGTAGCCATATCCGTACCCACATAGTGCAACCGCTGGGTATCGAGGGTCTGCATCAGCGTGTCAATGTCCTCTTTCCGATACAGTTCAAACAACTCTGCCGGATCAGAAGAAGCCTTAAAAGTCTGAGGATCTACCAGCTTTTGATATCGCGCCTCTCGTAGCATTCCCTTTCCGAAGCAATATTGTACCATTGTAGCATCATTGCCACAGTATGCTACAAACAGAATGCCACCGCACTTCGTCACTCGCAGCGCTTCCGATAGCGCCTGCCTTTGCTCTTCCACGGTAAATAAATGGTACATTGGCCCTAGTAAAAGTGTCATATCATAGCTGTTGTCTGCAATAAAACTCAAATCTTTTGCATTTCCCTGCCGAATGCGCACCCGCTCCCCGGGTTGAGTCTTCTCATGGAAAATATCAATATTGTGCTGGAGCAGTTCCACTGCATCCACCTCATAGCCATTCCTCGCAAGTGCATGGCTATAGCGTCCCGTTGCCGCGCCGATTTCCAAGATCCGCATTCCCTGTTGCAGATATTTTTCAATGTAGCGCATAGTGGTCAAATATTCCACCTGACCGTGCTTTGACAACAAACGTCCGTCTTCATCATAGTTACTGTAAAACGCATTGAGCGCTTGATAGGTTTCCATCCTCGATCCCTCCCGAAATATAAATAGCGGTGCAAGCAATACGCCTACACCGCATAAAACCCATTCTTTCCAATCAATATCAGAAATCAGAGCATGACAATGTAAGCCCATCCCAACAAGGCCAATAAGGGATGAACCAAGAAATATTTACAAAGAACATTTCAGACATTGTCATTACCTCCATCGTTTGTTCTATCCTAACACCAAATCCTGCCAAAGTCAAGAGAAATGGCTGCCGAATATGTGGCAGCCATTTCTTCATTTTGCAGACAGATCCACGCATCGTCTTAAGATCGAATATGCCGGTACCTGCTGCTGTAGTTGCATATAGAACTTCATCTGCGGTGTCCGAGGCTCCGAAAGGGCATTTCCCTCCAAATCAGTCATACTTTCCGCCACGAAAGCCACGGGTCGCAGATCCGGCCCTACGACCTCCAGCGCATCGCCTTCCCGAAACTTATTGTTCAGACTACACAGCGCCAAACCGTCGGCATCGCATTGCTCCACTATACCGCAAATCTGCCATTCCCGTATATATCGGGAATGCTCCGTATGCTGTCCGGGGTATCCATAATAAAATCCCGTGGAATATAACCGATGAGAAACCCGTTCCACTTCGTTCCGCCAGACAGGATCCATCGGCAGCCCGGCAGCAACCGTATCAATACAGTGTCGATATGCACCGGTAACGATGGCAGCATAGTAAGCACTTTTCGCCCGTCCCTCGATCTTAATACAGTCCACACCGGCCGCCATCAGATCATCCAGATGATCGATCATGCACATATCTCTGGAATTGAGAATATATGTGCCCTTTTCATCTTCAAAGACCGGAAAATATTCCCCGGGTCGCTTTTCTTCCATCAGCGCATATTGATACCGGCAGGGCTGCGCACAAGCGCCGCGGTTGCTGTCCCTACCTGTCATATAATTACTCAGCAAACACCTTCCGGAGTAACTGACGCACATCGCACCATGTCCAAAGGTTTCAATTTCCAACTCCTTCGGGCATTTTTCACGGATTCCAATGATCTCCGCCAAACTCAGCTCTCGTGCCAAAACCACTCTTGTTGCACCTAGATCATACCAAGCCGTAGCACATTCATAGTTAGCGATGGATTGCTGTGTGGAAATATGCCTTTGGCAATGAGGCGCATATTTCCCGGCCAGCGTAAATGCCCCCAGATCGGCTAAAATCAACGCATCAACGCCGACATCCTCCAGTTGTTCCAGATAAGCCGGCAGTTGAACAACTTCCTCATTTCTCGGCATGGTATTGACCGTCACGTGCACACGCACTCCATGCGCATGCGCAAATTTCACCGCTTCAGGAAGTTCTTCCGGAGTAAAATTTCCGGCAAAGGAGCGCATACCAAAATCCGTTCCTGCCAGATATACCGCATCCGCACCGTATAGCACCGACATTTTCAGTCGCTGCATATCTCCTGCAGGGCTTAGCAGTTCTAGCTTAGTCATCGCCGTACCCCAGACTTTCTAGGAACGCCTGATGCTCCTTATAGGTCTTGAAGAATCGATGACTGGTGATCTCCGCAGTCGGATCCAATGCATAGAAATAATACTTGGAATCCTCCGGATCCAGCGCAGCTTTCAGGCTATAGATACCGGGGTTCGAGATCGGTCCGGGGGGCAAGCCCTCATATAGATAGGTATTATAGGGGTTGTCCACCAGCAGATCCTCGCTTGTCAAGGTCTTTTTACCTAAAATATAGATCAGCGTAGCATCGATATTCAACATAGGATAATCGCTGGGATCCGTCAGTCGGTTATAAATCACGGATGCGATCATACGGCTTTCGCCGGAATATGCCGTTTCCTTTTCGATCATGGAAGCGACAATCACCACTTCTCGCACCGTCAGCTTATGGCTTGCAATATAATTCTCCGACAAACCATTTGCCCGATACATTTTCGCCAAACGCTCATTAAGTGCATCGAGTTGCGCCACCATTTCCTCATTAAAATGATTCTCAAAACTGCCAAGCAACTTGATGAACACCTGCTGCGGCGTGGAGTTGGTGTAAAATTCGTAGGTATCCGGGAAGAGGAATCCCTCTAGGCAGTACTTCGTTCCCTTCTCCACATTTTCAAGGAACCAGTAGCTAGAGAATTCGCTTTCGCAACAATATTGCTCCAACGCTTCCACGGTACATACGCCACTCTTTTCCAGCAGTTCAAACATCTGCGCACAGGTATACCCTTCAGGAATAACCACCTTTGTGGTTTCCCGATACGATGATGTCGCCGACATACCGCCTACCAGCGCATGATAATCGTACATGGTATTGAGGGTGAACGTACCGACGCTGATCTTTCCCTTTTCCATCACATCCGCCAGATCTGCATACAGCTTAAACAAGCTCGGATACTGGATCAAGCCTGCTTCATGGAGCTTTTCTGTAATGGAGTCTAAGTCATCCTGCTCTGTAATGGTGATCACAACATCCTGATTCTGCCGTCCGAAGGCCAAAATATCCGCCGCACAGATCCATATCCACTTACCCAGAGAAATGCCGATGGTCACACACACGATCACCCAGATCGCCGTAGACACCAGATGCGGAATCGCCAGCAATCCGTAGCCGTTACGCCGTCTGGGGCGTACTTTTCGACTGGTGTCGATTTCTTCTTCCTCCGGTTCCTCCTCTTCATCGGAGTAGACCATAACCTCTTCGAGATCCATGTTCTCCTCCTCAGGAAACGCCTGCGCGATTGGCTCCGAAAGGATCTCCTGTTCAATAGCCGCAATATCCCAATCGTCGGATTTTGCTTCCAGAATGATCTTTTCCAGTTCCATATCCGACATATTGGCCATCTCATGATGGGCTACGGCGTGTTCGTCGATCCCGATCTCCCGCTCCGGCGTTACCGGACTTTCCAATTGCGCAAACCAATCCGGTTCCGAGGTAGGTTCCGGCTCAGGCGATGGTAGCGGTTCTGCAATAGATTCGGCCGGCGTTTCCGGCTGGTTTGTAACAGACTCCATGTTGCTCAGCAGTTCATCCAGCCAGCGTTGCGCCTCCAGATCCGCCTCGCTTATGGGTTGCGCCTGCTGATTCTCCGGCAAACCCTGTGCAGTATCCTTCTTGCTTTCATTTTCCATGGTCATTCCTCCTGTCAACGGATGACGATCTGCGCCGCCACCGCATCTGCAGTTGCCTTACCCTTCAGTGCCGCAATCAGCGTCAGGCCAAAGGGAATGGCACAACCGGCAGAGGTGCCGGTTATCAGTTTTCCATCTCGTACACAAGCCGCATCCGGGCTTATTTGTGCGCTACCCATCCCCGCTTCACAGCCGGGATAACAGGTTGCTTTCTTTCCGTCAGTGATACCCAGATCTGCCAGCACCGTAGGACCGGCGCAGATCGCTGCAACGAATTTGTCATTCTCCCACGCAAAGCGCAATGCCTCCATCGCAGGCTGACTGGCTCTTGCCGATGCAACACCGCCAAGACCACCGGGCAAAATGATCATCTCCAGATCAGTCAGATCCATCTGTGACAGCAATATATCAGCCTCCACGCCAATACCGTGGCCACCGTATACGGTCTTACCGTCGATGCCAACCGTCAGTACTTCTACACCGGCACGGCGCAGCAAATCCAGTGGCGCAATGGCCTCAGTTTCTTCGAAACCGGTTCCCAGCAGCAGATATACCATACCTCATTCCTCCAGACAGCCGGAAATCAGGCTGTAGATTTCTTCATGAATGTCTTCAATCGAACGCATTTGTCCATCGCGAACACATTGAATGATGTGCCAGCCGTAAAAGTGTGCAGCGGCACGCCCCATCTCCCGGCAGGTGGCCAGATACCCCAGATCCTGCTCATGAATATCGGCATGGGTATTCGTTTGCGTTTCACGATGCCGCATCAGTTGTTCGGTAAACGCCGTAGGTACATCCAGATAGATCGTCAGATCCGGACGGGGCATTCCCAATTTTTCGTACTCAAATTCATACAGCCACTTCAAAAAAGCCGGCCGATTTTCCGGCGTTTCCTTGGATGCCTGATGTACCGCATTGGACGTAGTGTACCGATCGGATACGATCAGCCCACCTTCCGCATACCATTTCCCCCAGTCTTTCTTAAAGGACGCATACCGATCCACCGCATAGAAAGCAGACGCTGCATAGGCGTTCACATCCGAGGGATTCGTGCCGAATTCACCGGCAAGATACATTCGGATCAGCGCCGAACTGGGCTCGGAGTACTGCGGAAACACCAGCGTCTTAAACTGTCGTCCTTCCGCTTCCATCCGTTGTGTCAATTTTTTAAATTGTGTGGATTTACCGGAGCCATCGGTTCCTTCGATCACAATCAGTTTTCCCATAGGTAGTGCCTCCTGCATATACCGATACGAATTTATCATAGCATACCATATTTTTTTCGTTTTGTCCACAGGAAGATGAATTGTTGTTTTTCGATTCACAGCCATACAGATTGCTTGCATAATTTGTCGAAGGATGTTATAATATTACAAATTCGCAATTTAAGGACGAGAAACTATGGAAACCAACATTACATTCGCCGACCTTGGTCTATCGGAGGCTATGCTCAAAGCGCTGGAAAAGAAAGGCTATGGCTGGCCAACCACCATCCAAGCCGAGGCCATCCCCCACTTTATGCAGTGGAAGGATGTAATCGCCAAAGCCCCCACAGGCACCGGTAAAACCTTTGCTTTTGGCATCCCCATGATCGAGCATATTGACCCCGAATGCCCGGATGTGCAGGGTCTGATCCTCGCACCCACCCGAGAGCTCGCAATCCAGATTGGCGATGAACTGAGGGGTCTGCTGACCTATTATCATGGTATCCGTGTTGCCGTGCTTTACGGCGGTGCCGGCATTGGCAGTCAAATCAAAGCCCTCGAAAAGAAGCCGCAAATTGTTGTCGCCACCCCCGGTCGCCTGATGGATCACTATAACCGTCATACCATTCGCCTTGACAAAATCCAGACCGTGGTCTTGGACGAAGCCGACCGTATGTTGGACATGGGTTTTTTCAGGGATGTGACCCGCATCATAGAAAAGGTAAAAAATCGCCGCAATTTGGGTTTGTTCTCCGCCACCATCAGTCAGGAAGTCATGACAGTATCTTGGATGTATCAGCGGGATGAAGTTGAGATTACCGTCGAGCCCATGAAGGAAGACCGTCCGGATATCGACCAGTACAGCATCACCGTCACACCTCTGGAAAAAGCCGAAACCACCCTGCGCCTCATCCGCACACAGGGCTTTGAGCGAGTCATGATCTTCTGCAACACCAAGCATATGTGCCAGCGCCTCTGTGATGACTTCCAGCGCGCCGGATTGGATTGTGATTGTATTCACGGTGACATTCGACAGAGCCAGCGGGAGAAGACCATGCAGCGCTATCGCGACGGCAAGCTGGCCATTCTGATCGCAACAGATGTTGCCTCTCGGGGCATTGATGTGGACGACGTCGATTGCGTCATCAACTACGATGTACCGGACGAAAATGAATACTACGTACATCGCATTGGTCGAACCGGCAGAGCCAAACGTAAAGGCAGTGCATATACTATTATAGGCAATTTCCCTGAGAAAGCCAAGCTCGATGAGATTGCCAAATTTTCACATTATCACATCCGTCCCATGGTCCTGCGATCTGATGGTACGCTCATTGAAGAAGCGCCGAAGCCTCCCGTCCCATCTCGGAGGAAATATCGTTGAGAGGGCCGGAGCGTGGCTATCTGCTTTTGAGTAGCTGTTTGGGGGATCCTTCCCGTAATCCCTTGACCACGGCGCAGCTTCGCGTTCTGGCTGACCGTAGCTGGCAATTAGATGCTACCAAAGCAGATCGAGATTTGACACTCCATGACCTGATCGCTCTTGGCTATACACCAACGATGGCCCAGCATATCCTCAATTTGCTATCCCAAGAAGATGTTTTGGATCATTATTTGGCCAGAGCCCGTCGAGATGGCTGCATTCCACTGACCAGAATCAGCAATCACTATCCTCTGCGGCTACGCCAACGCTTAGGGCTGGATAGCCCCGGTGTTTTATGGGCCATGGGAGATATCTCGCTCTTGCAATATCGGGCCATTGCGCTGGTAGGCAGTCGCCAGCTTCAGGAACCAAACCGTCGATTTGCAGAGGAAGCCGGCAGGCAGGCTGCTTTGCAAGGCTTTGTTCTGGTATCCGGTAATGCCCGTGGAGCCGATCGGACTGCGCAGGCCGCTTGTCTGGAAGCTGGCGGCAAAATCATCAGTATTGTTGCGGATGAATTGCGACGCTGCTGCCCCAAGGATAATACCCTTTATCTCAGTGAAGAAGATTTCGATCTTCCCTTTTCCGCCCTTCGTGCCTTAAGCCGTAACCGTTGCATCCACGCTCTTGGGGAGAAAACTTTAGTGTGCCAAAGCAATCTGGGTTCCGGTGGTACTTGGGACGGAACTGTGAAGAATCTACGATTTGGCTGGAGTCCGGTTTTCTGCTTCAACGACGGTAGTCCGGCCATGTTGCAGTTGCAGCAAATGGGTGCTACCTACGCACGGATATCACAATTGCAGGATTTCGACTTGTTACGACCGGAAACCGCAACTCTTTTTGACCAATGAGCCGAAAGTGCACATTGGTCAAAAAATTCACCAAAAAGAGTTGAAAATGGTACAAAAATAATGTATAATGCAAAACAGCAAATTCAAGGAGGAATCATTCCATGTGTGGAATTGTTGGATATACAGGCAACCGGCAGGCAGCCCCCATCTTGTTGGAGGGCTTAAGCAAGTTGGAATATCGGGGCTACGACTCTGCGGGCATCTGTGTGCATAGTCAAAGCGGTCTACAAATTGCCAAAAGTAAAGGCAGACTCCAAATTCTATGCGACCAGACAGACAACGGTCAGACTTTGCAGGGCAGCGTCGGCATCGGTCATACGCGGTGGGCCACACATGGAGCGCCGTCGGACATCAACAGCCACCCGCACCTATCAGATTCCGGAAAGATCTGCGTGGTTCACAACGGCATTATCGAAAATGAAGCCCGTCTGCGGCTCTGGCTGGAAGAGAAAGGTATTCGTTTCCATTCCGAGACCGATACAGAGGTCATCTCCAATCTCATCGGCTATTACTATGAAGAGTTAGGCAACGTCGTGACCGCTGTCCTCACCGCCATCAGCCGTATGGAAGGTAGCTACGCTCTAGGCATTCTCTGCGCCGACCTGCCGGATACTATGATCGCCGTCAAGCAGGACTCCCCCCTGATTTTCGGTTATGGTGACGGTGAGAATTTCATTGCTTCCGATGTGCCGGCAATTTTGAAGCACACCAAAACCGTTTCCTATATGGACGACGGTGAAATGGCCGTTTTTACCGCAAATCATGTCACTTTCTATGACCGGGGCGGCGAACCGATCCAAAAGAAAGTGGAGCAGATCACTTGGGAGCTGTCGGCCGCCGAACGTTGCGGATATGATCACTTCATGCTCAAGGAGATCTACGAGCAACCTAAAGCGCTCCACGATACCATCTCCCCCCGCATTCGGGACGGTCGGGTTGTCTTAGAGGGCATTACACTGTCTGCCGATTATCTCCGGGGTCTGCGCAAAATCTACCTTGTTGCCTGCGGCTCTGCTTACTATGTATCCGTACTGGCCAAGTACACCATCGAAAAGGCCTGTCGTATCCCCACGGAGGCGGTCATGGCCTCCGAATTCCGCTACAGCGATCCGGTCATCGACGATAGTAACCTCGTCATTATCATTTCCCAGTCCGGCGAAACTGCCGATACACTGGCTGCCTTGCGGGAAGCGAAGCGCTTAGGCGCTCGAACCCTTGCGATCGTCAATGTAGTCGGCTCTGCCATTGCCAAAGCCGCCGACCAGACCATCTATACTTGGGCCGGCCCTGAGATCGCCGTTGCCACCACAAAAGCTTTTACCACCCAACTTGCCGTTGTCTACCTGCTGGCTTTGCACATGGCCCGGGAATTGGGTACCATGAATGACGCAGACTATACTTCCAATGTCCATGCATTGGAAGCCCTTCCGGAGGCCATTTCCGCCACCCTGTGTCCTGAAAATGTACAAAAGCTGCAATACTATGCAAGCCGTTACTATGGCCACCACGATGCCTTTTATATCGGCAGAAACATGGATAGTGCCGTCTGCCTTGAAGCTAGCTTGAAGCTGAAGGAGATCGCTTATCTGCACAGCGAAGCCTATCCTGCCGGTGAACTCAAGCACGGTCCCATTTCCTTAATTGAAAAGGATACCCTTGTGGTCGCTCTAGCAACCGTAGCGCCCCTGTTTGATAAAACGATGGCCAATGTCCGGGAAGTAAAGGCCCGTGGTGCAGACGTGCTATGCATCACTTTGGATACCTACGAAGCGCAGGCATTGCAACAAACCGGAAGCGTCCTTTGTGTTCCAACTGTTGCTCCTATGTTCCAGCCCAGCATCTCCTTGATCCCTATGCAGATTTTTGCATACTATATGGCGCTGAATCGTGGATGTGATGTAGATAAACCCAGAAACCTCGCCAAATCCGTTACAGTGGAATAAAGAAACGTGCTGTCGAGTATCTCGGCAGCACTTTTTTTCCGAAATTGCATCTTCCCTCTTGACATTTATGGTCGATCGTGCTATTATTCATTTAACATTTAGGTTAAATGTTAAAGAACTACTGGAAAGGAGTAACCGAATTGAGTCTTCAAGCCACCCTTCGTGCATTGGCAGATCCCATCCGCCGGGAAATTCTTAACCTTCTAAAACAAGGCAGAATGTCCGCCGGAGAAATCGTGGATCACTTTGATGTAACAGGCGCATCCATTTCCCGTCATTTGTCGGTACTGAAAGAAGCTGATTTGATCCGGGATACACGAGAAGGAAAATTCATCTATTATGATCTGAACGCATCAGTTTTGGAAGAGATCATGCTTTGGATCAGCGATTTGAAAGGAGCAGAATATCATGATTCAGAAGAATAAAGGAACTTTGATTATCACCACACTTGTGCTGCTGATCCCAATCGTCATTGGTCTGTTGCTTTGGGATCAACTGCCTGACCAACTCCCCACCCATTGGAACACTGATGGAAATGTAGACGGTTGGAGCAGTAAAGCATTCGCCATTTTTGGTCTGCCTACTATTTTGCTGGTGTTGCACTGGGTTTGCATCTTTACCAGTAACGCCGATCCCAGCAGCAAGCACTATCACCCCAAAATGATCCAGCTAGTGCTTTGGATCTGTCCGGTGATCGGTTTAGTAGTGTGCTCGTTGGTGTATTCTTCCGCCTTGGGATATGCACTGAATGTCGAGATCATCATGCCACTTCTGGTGGGTCTAATGTTCCTAGTCGTTGGCAATTGGCTGCCCAAATGTACCCAAAGCTACACCATGGGCATCAAGCTGCCATGGACTCTGGACAACGAAGAAAACTGGAACAAAACGCACCGCTTCGCTGGCAAAGTCTGGGTCATTGGCGGTATCATTACCATGGCCACTGCCTTCGTTGGTAACTTCTGGATTCTATTGGGCGTGCTTCTTGTCATGTGCGTGATTCCCACCGTCTATTCTTATCTGCATTACCGCAATCATAAAAAAGGAACGGCCACTTAAGCCGTTCCTTTTCGTTTATACAGGCACATTTCGTAGGCGATCCCATTTTCCTCGCCAGATCGTAGTGTTTCTGCCAACTGCCATTGAGCATCTTCATCCAGATTAGGCAAATATGTGTCACATGGTATCACACAATGCACTTTCGTCACGATGGCAGTATCACAGTACGGCAGCATCAGCTTATATACACTACCGCCACCGATCACCATCGCCTTTTCCGCCGTTTTCGCCAATCCCAATGCGTCCTCCGGCGAATGGACTACGATAAACCCGGGCAAAGTCACATCCTGCCGACTCAACACAACATTCACTCTTCCGGGTAGCGGTTTCCCGCCCGGAAAATCAGCCACCGTCTTCCGTCCGGCGATGACCATAGCGCCTCGGGTCATTTCTCTAAAAAACTTCCGATCGGCAGAGAGCGCAACAGGCTGTGTTCCTTCACACCCAATGCCCCAATCGTCGTATACTGCGACAATCAGTTCCATAACAACCCTCCCGATGGTATACAACTTCTTAAATCGCCATAGGGATTTCAAAATCAAAGGGATGGAATCGATAATTCTCCATCCGGAAAGAATCCTTTGTAAAGGCATAGAAGTCATCAATGGATGTATCCATCCTAAATTGCGGTGCATCAAAGCCTTCCAACTCCAGCATCGCCTGAACGGCCGGAATATGCCGGTCATAAATATGGCAATCTGCGATGACGTGGACAAATTCGCCCACCTCCAAGCCAGAAACCTGCGCCATCATGTGGGTCAATGCTGCATACTGCACAACATTCCAGTTGTTTGCAGTCAGCATATCCTGAGAGCGCTGATTCAGTATGGCGTTCAGCTTATTACCGGTGACATTAAAGGTCATGGAATAAGCACAAGGATACAGGCTCATCTCATGCAGATCACTAAAATTGTACAGACTCGTCAAAATCCGCCGGGATGTAGGATTGTGTTTCAGGTCATACAGCACCCGATCCACTTGATCCATGTCTCCTTCCGGAAAATGGTATTTGATCCCAAGCTGATAGCCGTACGCCTTGCCGATGGTGCCGTCTTCTAACGCCCATTCGTCCCACACATGACTGCCCAATTCCGCAATGCGGTTGGATTTTTTCTGCCAGATCCACAGCAATTCTTCAATGGCCGACTTCCAGTAGGTCCGGCGCAAGGTCATGATCGGGAACTCCTCTGCCAAATTGTATCGATTGACCACACCAAATGTCTTGATGGTATGGGCAGGCGTACCATCCGCCCAGCGAGGGCGAACTTCCAAGCCCTCATCGGAATGACCCTCGGTCAAAATTTTCAGGCAAGTTGCTTTGTATAGTTCGTCTGCTCGGCTCATACGGATACCACCCTTTTACAGTTTCCAATAGTATATCAGCACATCGTCCTCATTTCAACAACAAAAAACAAAAAATCTTTCGTCTTTTTTTCGAGGGTTGACATCCATGATATACTAAAACAAAAAAGGAGTGCAACATTATGGCCGTTCGACTCAATGAAGATAAAGAAATGGTGGCCTCCATCAAAGAGGGTCTCAAGCGTACCGGTGGCTATTGCCCCTGCCGCCTGCAACGTACCGAAGAGAATAAGTGCATCTGCAAGGAATTCCGGGAGCAGATCGCCGATCCGAATTTTAAGGGTTATTGCCACTGTATGCTCTATTATAAGGATTAAAAAATTTGCAAATCCGGAGAAAAATGTGTTGACAAAATTCGCCTGCTGTGCTATCATACTCTAGCGCTGAGCGATAGCAAGGCTAAGAAAAGAAAATGGGCGAGTGGTGGAATTGGTAGACTCGCTAGATTCAGGTTCTAGTGTTC
>CAZOVE010000039.1:0-17739 GCA_964583135.1 uncultured Oscillospiraceae bacterium
CACTCAGATCGCGATCGACGGCAAGTTGATGACCATCGACGCTGATAAGAATGTTGCCGTTAGTGAGTAATTTCTGTTCTATCCCAGCCACCCAACCTCTTCGGAGGTTGGGTGGCTTCTGTTTGTTGTGGTGTGGCGGCTATGGCCACAGCAGGCGAGTCGTGAGGGATGCCATAACAAAACCAATGAAATCTGCAAAAAGAGCGGCTGGGATGGTGTAACGGGTCTTTTTGATCCCGGCAGCGCCGAAGTAGACGCTGATTGTATAAAATGTGGTTTCTGTTGAGCCAAGCATCACCGCAACGGTGCGGCCGATAGTGGAATCGGGACCGTACTGCGCCATCAAGTCTGCACCTACTGCCAAAGCTGCACTTCCACTTAGGGGGCGCACCAAGACCAAAATAGCGGTCTGCGGAGGAATACCAAAGAATCCGAAAAAGGGAGACATCCACCGGCTAAGGAGCTCCACAGCCCCGGATGCACGAAGCATACTGACGGCGACTAAGAGGGCGATGAGCGCCGGTAAAATGGTTACCAGCAAGCGGAGTCCTTCGCCGGCACCCTGTAGCAAAAGATCGTAGGCGTTCTCTTTTTTACGAAGAACCATCAAGGATGATGAAAGTAAGAGAATTGGAACAACATAATCAATCATGGCTGCACAGCTTCCCAAGAATAAAGGCGGCGGTTAGTCCCAGACCTGCGGAACAAATACTGGTGATCCAAACGGCCGGAAGGATATCAAACGGCATTGCTGCCCCAAGACCAGCTCTGACCGCAGCGACATTTGCTGGGATGAGTTGGATGGAGGCGGTGTTGAGGACGATAAGACGGCACATCTCATCTGTGGCTGATTGAGATCGCGCCATGCGCTGGACTGCCCGGATACCCATGGGGGTTGCGGCGTTACCCAGCCCAAGTATGTTGGCACAGATATTTGCGCTGAGATCTCCGGATAGTGCAGTATCGGTTCGCGTGGAAGGGAAGAGCCAATGCAAAAATGGACGCAGCAGTTTTGCAAGATATGTGGTAATACCGCCCTGCTCTAGCATACGACCCACGCCACTCCACAGGCAGAGTGAACCGGCCATGGATATGGCCAGATTGACACCACTTTGGGCACCTTGCAGGACAGCGTTGGCCAGATTGGAGCCTTGACCGGTAATTAGCGAACACACGATGGCAATGCCGACTAGCAGTGTCCATATCCAACTCATAACCATGTCTATCACCTCTAGGGTAACTTATGGGAAAAATAATGGGGAAATTACTGGTGAATTTCGATAAAATTCGAAAATTTATGAAAAAATATTTGACAGAAATGTAAACTGCTACTATAATAATGATAATTAAAATAAATCGATATACAGAAATTGTATCGGTTATTGAAAGGAGCAGTCGGAACATGAAGTCTACAGGCATTGTGCGAAAAGTGGATGAACTTGGAAGAATCGTTTTACCGATCGAACTGAGAAGAACTCTGGATATTGCCAATCGCGATGAACTGGAAATTTATTTGGAGAACGACCGCATCATTCTGCAAAAGTACGAGCCCACCTGTGTTTTCTGTGCGGCCTCTCGTGGTCTGGTTTCACATTTGGGGAAAAATGTGTGTCAGGATTGCTTGAGGGCGATCTCCCGGCTGTAAAAAGTGTATAAACAAACCGCGACAGAACTCTGTCGCGGTTTCTAATTTATTCATCCAGCGCAAGGGCGGCATCGTAGACCACGTTTTTTGGTAGATTTAGCTCCTGTGCGGTCTGTTTCACGGCATCCTTGCGGCTGATACCGGAGTCCATCAATTGCTTCACACGTGCTGCGGCATCTTCCGGGGTGGGAAGCGCCTTTGCTTCGGGCGTGGCGCCGGCCAGCACCAACACGAACTCGCCCTTGGGAGAATTTGCAGTATACTTCTCAATTGCGCCACCAAGGGTGGTGCGCACGACCTCTTCATGGAACTTGGTCAGCTCACGGCATAGACTGATGGGGCGGTTTTCGCCAAATACAGCGGCCATATCCTGTAGTGTATTAAGGAGCTTATGGGGTGCTTCATAGAAAATCATGGTTCGCTGCTCGCTGATCAGTGATTCCAGATGCTCACGACGACTTTTTTTCGCCGTGGAGAGAAAACCTTCAAAGCAGAAACGACCGGTGTTCTGACCGGAGATGCTCAGGGCAGTAATGACAGCACAGGGACCGGGAATGGCGCATACGGTGATACCGGCTGCGGCACACTGCTTGACCAATTCCTCACCGGGATCGGAAATGGCTGGTGATCCTGCGTCTGAAACCAATGCGCAGGTTTCACCAGCGAGAATGCGCTCGAGAATGACATTTCCCTTATATGCCTTGTTATGCTCAAAGTAGCTGACAAGGCTTTTTTTGATGCCCAAATGGTTGAGCAATTTGAGCGTTACTCGGGTATCTTCGGCGGCGATGAAGTCTGCCGCTTCCAGAGTTTCCCGGCAACGGACAGAAATATCACCTAAATTACCGATGGGGGTGGGTACAAGATAGAGCATTCCGGCCATGTGTGACCTCCTAGAGATGGTAGAGTTCTTTGTAGTAATCGGTTGGGGAACCGTCGAGATGGAATAGGGTTCGCTCATCCCAAATCAGACCGTGGGCGGCACCCTTGCGGCAGGCGAGCAAAATCAAAGTGACTTCGCCACCGGTTTTGTGACGGATGAGGCGAAGGCGCTTGGGTACAAGATCGTGGACGGCGGCGCAAGCGCACAACTGCGCCAATTGCTCCGGCTTGTGAACCAGATAAAAATCACCGCCATAGCGTACAGAACGGGCTGCGGCGCTGAAAAGCTCGTCCGGACTACAACAATCATCACGCCGTGCTTGCGGCATGGTCTTACTAGCGGGACCGCCGCAATAGTATGGTGGATTGGAAATGCAGGCATGGTAGGTTCCGGGTGGGATGGTACGTAAGTCTGCGCATATACTGGAAAGACGGTGGGAAAGTTGATTTCGCCGGATGTTGGACAATGCCGCTTCATGGGCGGCAGGATCCAATTCGACACCGGTAACATGGCAGGTGGCATCTTTCGCACACAAAAGCAGTCCTAATGTGGCGCAGGAAGAGCCTAAATCCAACACCTGTGCGTTACGCGGAAGACGAACAAAATCGGACAACAGAATGGAGTCGGTACTCAAGGGGAAAACATCGGCTGGGATGTCGAGGGTATAACCGTTGTGCAGATATTCCATGAATCCCTCCGTAAATAGTTCGGGTAGAAAGTATGTATCCGGGTTGAAAAAGAAAAATCAGCCTGCGCATCCGGGAGCCGGCTGCGCAGACTGACTGCGGATTCGGAAGAATCAGCCTTCCTCGATCGCTTCCGTGGGGCACTGCTCGGCGCAGGCGCCGCAGCTAACACAGACATCGGGATCGATGACGTACTTGTCTTCACCCTCGGAGATAGCCTCGACAGGGCACTGCTCGGCACAGGCGCCGCACTTGACACAAGCGTCAGTAATGTTGTAAGCCATGATTGTTCCTCCCAAAATGAATTCACGCATTGTAACACTATGTACAATGCACCTATATTCTAACATGGATTTCAGAAAAAGCAATGCTTTTTTTCGTTGCCCGTATATTTTTTCTGGAAAAGGGTGAAAATCCTGTGAGCGAGGGGGGATGGTATGCGTTTATCATCGGAAGCATCTGAATTGATCCGCAATGCGGCGAAACACGCAAGACGGTTGGGGCACAGCTATGTGGGCAGTGAACATCTACTGCTGGCGCTGTCAGAATCACCGGGATGGTCTGGGCAGATCCTGTGCAGTGCAGGAATGCATCCGGCGGTGGCAGATGGCGCATTGATACTGCTGTGCGGTGTGGGGACTACGCAGATGAAGCTGTGTCAGGGGTTGACCATCAATATGCGACGTATTCTACATCAGGCAGGACGAGAGGCAGGAAAAAACGGGGCACGACAGGTGGAGACGACACACATACTTCTGGCGGTGATGCGACTGCAAAAGGCAGCTGCTCTAGAAATGCTGCGCCTTGTGCAGGTGGATCCGGATGATGTGTTTACACGAACATTAGAGCATTTGACATGGGAAAAGATGAATCCCTTGAAAGTAAAAAAGGAGGCGGTTAGTACGAAACTGTTGGAGCAGTTTAGCGAAGATTTAATTCAAAAGGCAGCGACAATGGACCCGGTGATCGGACGAGAGCGAGAAATTGAGATGGTGATCGGTATTCTCAGCAGAAAGAATAAAAATAATCCGGCGCTCGTGGGGGAACCCGGTGTCGGAAAAACCGCAATTGCTGAGGGATTAGCACAACGAATGGCCACGGGAAATGTGCCGCCGCAGCTCAAAGACAAGCGATTCGTCAGTCTGAATATGGCAAATCTGGTTGCCGGCACAAAGTATCGGGGTGAATTTGAAGAGCGACTACGGGATGTGATCAGCGAAATCCGCCGCTGCGGGGATGTGATCTTATTTGTGGATGAGATGCATACCATTGTTGGCGCAGGTGCAGCAGAAGGTGCCATTGATGCGGCAAATATCTTCAAACCTGCGCTGGGACGTGGAGAAATGCAGATTCTGGGTGCGACGACACTGGTGGAGTACCGCAGATTTATCGAAAAAGATCCGGCTTTGGATCGGAGATTTCGACCCGTGATGGTAGAAGAACCGGACTATGAGGCAACAGTGGCGATTTTGCGTGGATTGAAACCGGGACTGGAGCGGCATCATCATCTGCGAATCTCGGAGGAGGCAGTGACAGAGGCGATTCGGCTGTCGATGCGGTATTTACCGGAGCAGTACCTACCGGATAAGGCCATCGACCTGCTAGATGAGGCGGCTGCGCATGTGCGTCTGGAAGAAATACGTCGAGGGCGTAGTAGCGCAGTGCGACAGGATCTGGAGCAGATGCTCAATGATGCGGTTCGGGAGAGTCGATTTGAAAAGGCGGCACAATTACGGGATCGGATGCAGCAATTGCCGGATAAGGAAGAACAGCGCCGACTGCGTTGTGTCAGTGGAACGGATATCGCCTGGGCGGTGTCAGCACGAACCGGGATCCCCGTTGGGAGATTGACGGAGGGTGAACGAGAACGACTGCTGAAACTCGAACAGATTCTATCCGCATCGGTGATCGGACAGGAAGAAGCGGTTCATGCTGTGGCGGAGGCGGTGCGCCGTGGTTTTTCCGGTATTCGGGACGAGAAAAGACCGGTGGCATGCATGTTATTTACAGGGCCGACAGGTGTGGGGAAGACAGAGTTATGCAGATCGTTGGCCGAAGTGCTTTTTGGTAGCGCAGAGGCCATGATTCGTCTGGATATGACAGAGTATATGGAAAAACAGTCGGTATCCCGGCTGATCGGTGCGCCTCCGGGCTATGTAGGGTATGAAGAAGGTGGCAAGTTGACAGAAGCGGTTCGACGCAGACCCTATTGTCTGGTGCTGCTGGATGAGCTGGAAAAAGCCCACCACGATGTGGCGGGGATATTGCTGCAGATCATGGAAGAAGGGGTTCTGACCGATTCTACGGGTCGACAGGTCAGTTTCAAAAATGCGGTGGTCGTGATCACCTCGAATCTGGGTGGTGAGCTTCGGGGCGATGGGTTGGGGTTTGCACCTGTCGGCCGGGATGACCAGACGCAGCAGGTCTTACGACAGGCCTTTACACCGGAGTTTCTGGGGAGGCTCGATCGGGTCATTTGTTTCAAACCTTTGACAAACAGCGTATTGACTGTGGTGGCAAAAAAGTATCTGGAACAGCTCCGAAAACGGCTTGCAAGCTCTGGGACACAACTGATTTGGCCGGAGACCTTAGAGGGAGCATTGGCAAAGCAATGCAACCCAAAAGAGGGGGCACGGCACCTGCGGCGGTTGGTACAGCAACAGATCGAAGGACCCTTGGCGGAATTCTTGCTGCGCAACGGTAGAAAAATGGCGAAGATTCACTGCCGGATGAAACAGGGAGCGATCTATTTTGAAGAATAAAGCAGAACCCAATTTTAGAACTTTTGTTCTAAAATTGGGTTTTCGTCGTTTTTTGACAGAAATTTCTGTCTTTTTCATGAAAAAAGTGTTGCATTTTCGAAAGGAAGGGTTTATACTGTCAGTAGTGGAGCAAAGTGGAGATATTGTGGAGTTAAGTGGAGGAGGTGAGGCGCGATGATCGGCAAATTCCCTGCAAAATTGGATGAAAAGAACCGTCTGTTTGTTCCTGCGAAGCTCAGAGTGGAGCTTGGTGGCAATTTCTTTGTTACAGTAGGTGTCAATTGCGGTCGTCAGTGTCTTACCGTTTACACTGCTGCAGACTGGCAGGGCTTGATTGAGAACTATAATCGTCTTTCGATTTATCAAAAGGGTGCGGCTACGAGCCTGATCTTTATTTATGCGGCGGAGTGTGAACCGGACAAGCAGTTCCGTTTTGTTTTGCCGCAACATCTGCTGGAGTATGCCGGAATCAGCCGTGATGTGATCATTGTGGGTCGGGCCGGTCAGGCGGAAATTTGGGATGCGCAGCAGTTTGCAGCCTTTGAGGCAGAAAATCTCTCCCCCGAAAAATTGTTGGCATCTCTGGAGGCGATCGGTTTATGAGTGAATTTCATCATATCTCCGTATTGTTGCAGGAGTGTATCGATGGTTTGAATATCAAGCCGGACGGAATTTACGTGGATGGCACGTTGGGTGGAGCGGGGCATTCTTCAGAAATTGCAGCGCGACTGACAACAGGACGGCTGATTGGCATCGATCGGGATCCGGTGGCGCTGCAGGCAGCAGGGGAGCGGTTATCCCCCTTTGGTGATCGTGTGACGTTGGTCCACTCGAATTTCTGCAGACTGCAGGATGTTCTGGATGCATTGGGGATCGAAGCTGTGGATGGCATTTTGCTGGATCTGGGTGTTTCGTCTCCCCAGTTGGATGATGGGCAACGAGGTTTTTCCTACATGGTGGATGCGCCATTGGATATGCGTATGAATAATGGGGATATCCTGACGGCGGAAACGATTGTAAATCATTGGTCCTATGAAGAGCTTCGGCGGATCTTATATGATTACGGTGAAGAGCGTTATGCACCGCAGATTGCGGCGAATATCTGCCGCAGGCGTGAAACGGCTCCGATCCGCACAACGCTAGAGTTGGTGGATGTGATCCGCGGTGCAATGCCAGCAGCGGCATTGCGCGAAAAGCAGCATCCGGCCAAACGCAGTTTCCAGGCGATTCGTATTGCAGTAAATGATGAGCTTGGGGCGGTGAGACAGGTCATGGATGCCGCAATTCCGAAATTGGCAAGCGGTGGTAGACTGGCGATCATCACTTTCCATTCGCTAGAGGATCGGATCGTGAAGAATGGTATGAATGATGCCGCAAAGGGATGCACCTGTCCTTCGAATTTCCCGGTGTGTGTCTGTGGAAAAAAGCCTCAGGTGAAGGTCATTACCCGCAAGCCCATTACGGCATCCGAAGAAGAATTGGAAAACAATCCTCGCAGCCGTAGCGCAAAGTTGCGAGTGTGCGAAAAGTTATAGAGGAAGAAGGAGTGAAGGTCATGGCAAGAGTCAATCAGATTCAATATGTGAACTTCTATACAGCCGGTAGTGCGGCGCAACGTGTGGATACGACGCTGGTTCGTAATACACCGGCAACCTTGCCAAAGCCTCGTCGCAAGAAGCGCATTATCGTCCGGGTCGACCCTGTGGCGGTACTTGGAATGGTTCTGGCGGCAGTATTGCTGATCGGTATGTTGGCAGGTGTGGCAAAGCTGTGCCAAGTGCAGGAACAGGAAGCGCAGATGGCAGCATATGTCGCATCTCTGGAGCAACGCAATGCTGAACTGGAGCAGACGTACCGGTCCGGTTATGACTTGGAGGAGATTCGGCAAATCGCTCTGGCTATGGGTATGGTACCGGCTTCTCAGGCACAACATATTCAAGTACAGGTGACAGAACCGACAGTAGTCGAAGAGCCCACTGCTTGGGAGTCTTTCTGCATATTCCTGACCGGCTTGTTCGCATAATCGTCCGCCCGGCCAATAGGATAGTGATAGCAATGTAATGGGCGGTGAGGATATCCTTACTGCCCATTGTGTAACTTGCGTCACTTTGGAAAGGCCGGTGGATTATGGCGAACAAGCATCGCAAAGGGAAATTTGAACGGATTCGGGCAGATTCGGGACAGCATCGACGGATTTTGATCGTGGCGGTATTGCTGGCGACGGTTGCGTTTGCACCCATTGCTGCGCAGCTATACAATTTGATGGTGGTACAATACGGATACTATTCACAGCAGGCCTTGCGAAATCAGACCCGTACCACAACGGTGACTGCGGACCGCGGAGAGATTCTGGATCGGAATATGAATGTCTTGGCGACGTCCGTTAGTGTGGAAAATGTGTATCTGGATCCCCACGAGCTAAAACAAGCAAAGGTGGATATCTCAGCGATGGCCTCCGCGTTGGCGCAGATCTTGGAACTGGATGCGGCTTGGATTGAAAAACAGGCGGCGGATACGACCATGCGCTATAAGCAATTGGCTGCGAATGTCAGTCAGGATGTGGCAGGGAAGATTCGCAGTTACATCAACGAGCAGGGGATCTCCGGTGTGCATCTGGAGCCAAGCTCGAAAAGAACCTATCCCTATGGCGCATTGGCGGCACAGGTGATCGGCTTTACCAATGCGTCTAATGTGGGCAGCGAGGGTATTGAAGCAGCTTATAATGCCTATTTGGAAGGTACAAGTGGAAAGGTTGTGACCACGAAAGGCAATAATGAGATGGATATGCCGTATTCCTACGAGAATTTTGTGGCAGCTCAAAAAGGCAACAGCGTGATCCTGACACTGGATATGACAGTACAGGCTTGCTTGGAAAAGCGGATGGAAGAGGCAATCGCAAAATACGATGTACAAAACGGTGCATTTGGCATCGTGATGAATGTAAATACAGGGGAAATTCTGGCCATGGCCACCATGGGTAGCTATGACCCCAATCAATACTTGGAAATCTATGATACCGTTACGGCCCAGAATGTGGAGCAATTGCGCCTGAAATATCTGGCGTATCCGATGGGTAGCAGCGAATATGAACAGGGAAAGGCAGCCTATCAGCAGGCATTGTCTGCAGCTCGGCTGAAACAATGGCGTAATCGGTGCATTTCCGATGGTTATGAACCGGGATCGACGTTTAAGGTATTGACCATGGCAGCGGCGTTGGACTGTGGTGCAATAACACTCGACAGTAGCTTCTATTGTGCGGGTGCGGAGCAGATCCAAGGGCGTTCGCAGCTTTTGCATTGTTGGCGTTCCACAGGGCATGGTGCGCAGCATACGGCACAGGCATTGCAGAATTCCTGCAATCTGGCATTTGCCCACATTGCACTTTCTCTCGGTGGGGAACGATTCTATCAATATGTAGAAAGTTTTGGGATTCTGGAAAAGACAGGGATCGATCTGTATGGAGAAAGTAAAGGTGTTTTCTTTCGAAAAGAGCTAGTGACGGATACCGAAAAATGGGGAACTGCATCCCTGACGTCCGGCTCTTTTGGGCAAACCTTTAAGCTAACACCGCTGCAATTGGTGCGGGCGATCAGTGCGGTGGTCAACGGTGGTTTCCTAATGGAACCCTATATCGTCGCAGAAGTCATCGATGCCGACGGTAACACGGTGTTGCAGCAGGAACCAACTCAAATTCGACAGGTCATCAGTCAGGAGACATCCAAAACGATGTGTCAACTGCTAGAAAGTGTTGTGACGACGGGGACGGCAAAAAATGCCTCCGTTGCCGGATTTTCCATTGGTGGGAAGACGGGGACAAGTGAGAAAATTGACGTTTTAGATAGTAACGGCAACCCGACATTGGATAAAATCGTATCATTTGTGGGGGTTGCGCCGATGGATAATCCGGAGTATATTGTACTAGTAGCGTTGGATACGCCCTCCCGGCAAACGGGGATTTATATTTCCGGTGGTGTGATGGCAGCCCCAACAGTAGGGGCGGTGATGGCGGATATTTTGCCGTATCTGGGTGTTTCCCAATCTTTCTCTCAGGAGGATGCGGCGGGGGTGGTTTTCGTTATGGAAGATCTGACCGGTTTGACGGCAGCTCAGGCAAAATCAAAACTGAAAGAACAATTTCTAACGGCAACGATCGTTGGTGACGGGGATACTGTTACCGGGCAGATTCCGGCGGCGGGTTCAGAGGTGGCAGGCAATAGTCAAGTGCTGCTGTATATGGGACAGCTTGCACCCGAAAGTACGGTAACGGTACCGGATTTTACAGGTATGAATCGCAAACTGGCATCGGAGACGGCAACATCCTGCAATCTGTACATTCGGGTCGTCGGAAACGATGCGGTTGCTTCCAATGTGGTGGTGACAAGACAAAGTATTGAACCCGGCACACAAGTCGATCTCGGAACAACAATAGAGTTAACTTTTACGGATATAGCAGCCGGCACATGACGGCGTGAAAGGAGCAGGGATAATGAAATTGAAAGAATTGATGCAGGGTGTACAGATCTTGGAATGGAACGTGGATGAAGAAATGCAGATCGCCGATGTGGCTTATGACTCTCGGCAAGTGAAGTCGGGAGGTGTATTTGTTGCAGTAGACGGTTTTGCAACGGATGGGAATCGCTACATTCCGCAAGCGATGGAAAAAGGGGCTGCGGTCGTGGTAACGGGAAAGAAGCCATCGCAGGAAGTACCCTATATTCTGGTGCAGTCGGATCGATTGGCTCTGGCGCAGGTGGCGGCCAATTTCTTTGGTCATCCGGCAAAGAGTATGTGCATGATCGGTATCACCGGCACAAACGGAAAAACCTCTTCGACTCTGCTTATTAAGCAGGTGCTGGAAAAGGTTCTCGGAGCGAAGGTGGGATTGATCGGCACCATGGAGAATCTCATCGGTGATGAAGTGATCCCTACAGAGCGCACTACGCCGGAGAGCTTTGAAGTGCAGGCGTTATTTGCTCGGATGCGGGATGCCGGCTGTACTCATGTGGTGATGGAAGTGTCGTCTCATGCCCTGAGTTTGGAAAGAGTGGGCGGGATTCACTATGATGTGGCGGCATTTACGAATCTGACGGAGGATCATCTGGATTTCCACAAGACCATGGAGGCATATTGTGATGCAAAAGCAGAGTTGTTCCGGCGCTGCGACCGGGCTGTGCTGAATTGCGACGATGCTTGGTTTGACAGAATGAGTGCGCATTGCGAGGTTCCCATGGTGACCACTTCGCTTCATGGTAAAGGTGATCTGTATGCGAGTAATGCAAGACTGCTGTCGGATCGAGTGGCATTTGATGCTGTGCATGGTGTAGAAGTAGTGCCGATTCAACTGCCGATTCCCGGGAAGTTTACGGTATACAACGCCCTGACGGTGCTAGGCGTTGCACTACAGTTGGGTATTTCTCTGGAAGACGCCGGGAAAGCGCTGGCGACAGCATGCGGCGTGAAGGGCAGAGTGGAAGTTGTACCAACACCGGGGAAGGATTTTACGGTACTCATCGATTATGCGCATACCCCGGATGGGCTTGAAAATGTATTGTCGAGCGTTCGTGGTTTCTGCAAGGGGAGATTGATTGCCGTCTTTGGTTGCGGTGGTGATCGGGACCCCATTAAACGACCGATCATGGGTCGTATTGGTGTGGAACTGGCGGATATTGCCGTGATCACTTCCGATAATCCCCGTACCGAAGACCCTATGGACATTATTCGGGATATTCTGCAGGGCGTAGATGCACATATGGGAAAATATTTTGTGATAGAAAATAGAAGAAAAGCCATATGTTATGCTATGGACATTGCGGAAAAAAATGATATTATAGTACTGGCAGGCAAAGGGCATGAAACGTATCAAGAAATTCACCATGTGAAATATCCCTTGGATGAACGGGAGGTCGTGGCAGCCCATCTGGCAGAAATGAGGGACGAAAATGGGTAAGATCACTCTGGGGCAGGCGGCTGCATGGTGCGGCGGTTCCGTACAACCCCAGTTTGCGGATGTGGAATTTTTCGGTGCCAATATGGATTCCCGGAATTTGCAGCCGGGACAGTTGTTTGTGGCATTGGAAGGCGTGCGTGACGGTCATGATTTTATACCGCAAGCCATGGAAAAGGGTGCTGCAGCGGTGCTGTGCAAGCATTGCGATGACCAGATCCCCGCGATCGTGGTGGAAGACCCGAGATTGGCGCTGGGGCAGATCGCCCACGGGGAACGATGCCGCATCGGCATGAAAGTGGTCGGCGTGACCGGTAGTGTGGGCAAGAGCACCACGAAGGAAATGATTGCCTGTGTGCTTGAGGGATCGTACCGTGTCAGTAAAACACCGGCTAACCATAATAACGATATCGGTATGCCGATGGCAATTCTGGCTATGGAAGAGGATACGCAGGTTGCGGTGCTGGAAATGGGCATGAACCATTTTCGAGAGATCGCATATCTGAGCCAAATCGCACGGCCGGATATTGGTGTGATCGTCAATATCGGCACGATGCATATTGAACATTTGGGAACACAAGAGGGTATTTTGACCGCAAAGCTAGAGATCACTGAAGGTATGGAGCAGGAGAGTTTGCTGTTACTCAACGGTGATGATGCTTATCTGACCATGGCCCCACAAAGAGTGGCGCAGAATGTGCTTTTCTTTGGAGAAAATCGGGAAAAGGCGCGTGTGGCTGCTACGGATGTGCATCAGACCTCGGAACATCTTTCCATGTGTGTGATCTGCGAGGATCAGACATTCCCACTAGAACTGGCGTTGGAAGGGCGGCACTATGTGCCGGATGCGCTGGCTGCCGTGGCAGTAGGTTTGGTCATGGATGTGCAGCCAGAAGAGATCTGCTCTCGCTTGGCTACCTTCCGAAATATGGCAGGACGGCAGGAAATCTTTGAAGCCAAGGGTTACACCATTATTCGTGACTGCTATAATGCGGGACCGGAATCGATGGCGGCTGCACTGCGTGTGTTGGGAAACAAACCCGGACGACATATTGCAGTGGTAGGCGATATGCTGGAATTGGGCGTTCGGACACAGGCAGAACACTACCGTGTCGGCCGGATTGCGGCGGAAAATGCTCATATTGTACTGGCATATGGGCCAAATGGACGCCGCGTGGTCAGCGGTGCATTGACTGGCGGTATGCCAGATAATCGAGCCATGGCGTTTGAGGATCGGGATAAATTGGTGGCAACACTGCAGCATATGGCCAAACCCGGTGATGTGATTCTGTTTAAGGGCAGCCATGGAATGCACATGGAATTGGCACTGGAACAATTCTTAAAGGACGAAACATAAGCGGAGGAAGAAGTATGACAAGAATCCTTGTGACCGCTCTGGCGGGTGCGGTGCTAAGTGGGCTGTTGGGCTTTTTGCTACTACCGGTACTGCGGGCTATGAAAGCCGGACAGTCCATTCGTGAAGTGGGGCCGGTTTGGCACAACTATAAGGCAGGTACACCGATGATGGGTGGTCTGATGTTCATTTTTGCGTTGGTCATCTGCTTGCTCATTGCGATCCCCACTATGGAGGATTATTCGGTATTTTACGTATTGGCTATGGCGCTGTGCTTTGGCGGGATCGGATTTTTAGACGATTTCTGCAAAATGAAGAAAAAACAGAACGAAGGTTTGACGTCAATTCAAAAATTATTGCTGCAACTGGCGGTTTCGGCATTGTTTCTGTATGTGATGTACAAGACCGGAAGCATGAATACGTCACTGTACATTCCTTTTGTACAGCTTCGATTTGAATTGCATCCGTTGCTGTATATCTTCTTTGCCATGTTTGTGATGGTGGGCTGTACCAATGCAGTCAATCTGACGGACGGTGTGGACGGGTTGAGCAGTTCCGTTACTGTTCCGGTGATGGTCTTCTTTACGGTGACAGCTTGTACACTGGGGAAATGGGATGTTGCATTGATGCCGGCCTGCTTGGTGGGCGGACTCGTTGCGTATTTGTTCTACAACTGGCATCCTGCGAAGGTGTTTATGGGTGATACGGGAAGTCTGTTCCTTGGGGGTGCGGTGTGTGGACTTGCTTTTGCATTGAATATGCCGCTGGTTTTGATTATGGTAGGGTTCGTCTACATTGTGGAGACCCTGTCGGTGATCTTGCAAGTGCTGTATTTTAAGATGACCCGTGGCAAGAGATTGTTCAAAATGTCTCCGATTCACCACCATTTTGAGATGTGTGGATGGAACGAAGTGAAGATCGTACTGGTCTTTGCGACGGTTTCGGCTGCGATGTGTGTGATCGCATGGTTTAGCTTGGGAATACACCCGGCAGGTTGACCCAGACCAAAAGGTTTTTGACGGAAAGGAGCTTCTTATGGCGGCAGATCGCATTCTGCGTGCCAAAGAGGACCGCCGGAACCCTTCCGGCGAAAGTGTGGATATCCCGTTTTTGGTGCTAACGATGTTGCTGTTGGCGGTGGGGTTGGTCATGCTCTATTCTGCCAGTTCGGCGCAAAGTATGTATGATACGGGATATATCAGCTCGACAAGGTATTTACAAAAGCAAGCCCTGTGTGCCGTGATCGGACTGGTTGCAATGTGGTGCTTCAGCCGCATACCGGTGCAGTTTTGGCTGAAATTAGCGTGGCCGCTGTACTGGATCAGTATCGTTTTACTGCTTCTGGTATTGGTGGCAGGGGAGTCGGTGAATGGAGCAAAGCGATGGATCAGTATTGCCGGCATCCAATTTCAACCATCGGAAGTTGCTAAGTTCACGATGATCTTGCTCTTTGCACGGCTCACGAAAGGGTTTGGGTCGGATGCAAAGAAATTTCAATACGGAGTTATCGGCTTTGGTGTGGCGCTGTTGGGAATCCTGATTCCGTTGGCGTTGGAAAAGCATTTGTCGGCGATCATGCTGATGGGTATGGTAGCGGTCGTGATGATGTTTGTTGCGGGAACACACCCTAAGTGGTTGCTGGCAGGCGCTGGCGTTGCGGTGGTGTTTGTTGTCATCTACATTTCTTTTATGGGCTATGCCGGAGACCGGGTCACGGCTTGGTTGCATCCGGAGCAGGACCCGAGTGATACGGGCTATCAGATCCTGCAATCGCTATACGCCATCGGGTCCGGTGGATTGTTGGGACTGGGTTTTGGAAAAAGTAGACAGAAATATCTGTATCTGCCTTTTCAATATAACGATTATATTTTTGCTATTGTCTGTGAAGAATTGGGGCTTGTAGGGGCTGTGTTGATTATGGCGTTGTTCGCTGTGATGCTCCTGCGTGGATATTGGATCGCATTGCGTGCCCGGGATCGGTTTTCTACGGTATTTGCTGCAGGATTGGTGACACTTATTGCGGTACAGGTTATTTTGAACTTGGGTGTTGTGACCAATTTACTGCCATCTACGGGAATTGCGTTGCCGTTTTTCTCTTACGGTGGTACAGCCTTGGCGGTGAATTTGGGGGAGATGGGAATCGTGATGAACATTTCCCGACAGCGAAACCAGACAAAATTACAGGAGGTTTCCTTATGAATGTGATTTTTACCTGCGGTGGTACCGGCGGACATATCAACCCGGCTATCGCTGTTGCAACGGCTTTTCGGGAGCGCCATCCGGATGCCAATATTCTGTTCATCGGCGCAAAGGGCCATATGGAGGAACAATTGGTTCCCAAGGCAGGGTTTGAATTAAAGTGCCTACAGATCTCCGGCCTTCTGCGAAGCAAGAGCCTAAAGGCCATCGGAAAGAATCTGGCAACGGTGGTCAATACGGTCAAAGCTGTGAATCAATGCAAGAAAATCATCCGAGAATTCGGTGCAGATGTGATTATGGGCACCGGAGGGTATGCCTGTTTTCCGGCACTTATGGCCGGATCCATGATGGGAATCGCAACTTGTGTACATGAGAGTAATGCTATGCCCGGATTGACGACCCGATTGCTGGCAGACCGTGTTGATCGGATGTTGGTGTGTTTTCCGGAAAGTGCGAAACAGTATCAGCATCCGGAAAAAGTGGAGACGGTTGGGATGCCGATCCGCAGAGAATTTATCTATTCGGATAAGGCGCAAGCACGTGCAGAATTGGGGATCGGACTGGAAGAAAAGGTGGTCGTGTCCGCATTTGGCAGTTTGGGCGCCCGGAAAATGAATGAAATTGTCGCTGAAATGCTACCGATGGAACAACGTGATGGTTTTCCCTTCCGTCATATTCACGCAACCGGCAAATTTGGCTGGGAGTGGATGCCGGAAAGGGTGAGAGAAAGCGGCGTTCGATTGGAAGATTGCACTCGTGTGGATATGCGTGAATATATCTACAATATGCCTACGGTGATGGCGGCAGCGGATGTATTTATCAGCCGCGCCGGTGCGTCCAGCTGTAATGAGATCGCTGCATCCGGTACACCGGCTATTTTGATCCCGTCGCCGAACGTGACAGATAATCATCAGGAAAAGAACGCCCGGGTACTATCCGAACGGGGTGGAGCTGTATTGGTGCTAGAGAGTGATTGTACAGCACAAGGGCTATATGAGGAAGTGATGGTACTGCTGGCGGCAGATGAGCGACGTGATCAAATGGCTATGGCGCTGCAGCAAAATGTGATATTGGACTGTGTGGAACGAATCTGCGATATTCTGGACGAGCTGGCTGCGCACTAAGTTGCCGGGAAGGAAATACCAATGGAAACAAAAAGCAAAAAAAGAACAACGCCCCCACGACGGACGCCTGGTGCAAATGCTAGGAAGCAAAAAGCGCCCCATATCAAGCCCAGAAAAAATCAACCGGTGACTGAAGAACCGGCTCGCAACGCACCGAAGGTGGTATATCTGCCGCCAAAGCCATTTAAGCGCAGTCGGTTTATTCTACATTTGGCAACTGTGGTGGCAGTGGTTCTGGCGCTGGTATTAGGGCTTTCCATCTTTTTCAAGGTGGGAAAGATCGAAGTGTCCGGCTGCAGTCAATATACACCGTGGCAGGTGCAACAGGCATCCGGAATTTCGGTTGGAGATCAATTGTTGACCTTTAGCATACCACGGGCATCGGGAAAGATCATCAATGCATTGCCTTATGTGAAAAATGTGCGTATTGGAATCAGTTTACCGGATACTGTTAAGATTGAAATCGTAGAAACCAGGGTAACCTATGCCATAGAAGATGTGGATGGCAACTACTGGTTGATGGATTCTGATGGGAAAGTGGTAGATCAGATGACGGACGGAAGTCTGTCCGGATATACCCAAATCATCGGTATTACGCTAGATGCACCGCAGATCGGGGCGCAGGCAAAGGCATGGCAATCCAGTTCTGCTGCTACGGATGCTGATGGAAATGTGGTGCCTGTGACCGTGACGGCGGAGCAACGGCTGAAAGTGATCATCGACATGGCAAGCCGGCTTGAAAAGCATGGTATTATCGGCGAGGTGGCCAGTATTGATGTTTCCAATACGTATGATATTGTCCTTTGGTATGGGGCACAATATCAAGTGCTGTTGGGTGATACATCGGAAATGGAAACAAAAGTAAAATACTTGAAAAGCTTTTTGGATGATTATACGGTCAATCGCCCATATGAGTCCGGAATTCTGGATATAACAGACCCTGAATGGATTGAATATGAGTCTTTTTATGGGTAAGATGACTGATTGGCAAATAATGTGTCGAAAAAAATACGAAATATTCAAAAATTCTTATTGACCAAATGGTTTTTTCGATATAGAATATAGAAGTACAATTGTAGAATCAAGCGGTGTTGGCACGACCCGCCGCGAACGATACATAGGAGGAGAGCATATGTCTGAAA
>CAZOVE010000040.1:0-17519 GCA_964583135.1 uncultured Oscillospiraceae bacterium
CCGGCATCTTCTTTTTTGTCTGAAGGCTTGGCTATGTACTTTCACGCAAACTGGTGGGGCGTTCCAAATGAGGAATGGGCTGCATACTACAAAGAGAATTATCCGAAAATCTCTGTCGAAGGTCTGTTGGATAATGACCAATTCTCTGAGTGCGGTGAGGCAACTACATATCCTATCGCCGGAGCATTTACAAAATTTCTGATCGATACTTATGGGATCAATCCGTATATTGAACTGTACAAATACGCTGGCCATGAATACAACAAAATAGTAAAAGAAATCTATCATATTTCCTTACAAGAAATAGAGCGGTCATTTTGGACGGCAATGGGTAAATGCGCTTTTGATTACTCCAAGCTGACCACTATGTTAAAGCGTTGATCACTAAAAGCACATGAAATTGTGCCGGAGGACCATATGTATGGTATGACACAGAAAGCCTTTGGTTGTGATTACTATCAGGCAAAAAATGCTATTATATCGGAATTGCAGAAGCTGGCGGACTAAATGGAATCGTATTTGAGATTGGGGATGTGACAGTATATGGTGTTGGTATCAAGTATTAAGGAGATGCTGGGGGAAACAAAATGGGGAATCATAACAAGATGTATTCCATGTGTTTTTCTTTAGTATGGGTGCTTGAAGAATTTTCAAAGGATATATAAGATAAGTGGGTGTATTTTCCTATATTTTGTGCTGATGAAAGAAGGGGTAACATAATGATATCGGCAATTAGAGAAAAGGCGTGCCAGCTCATTGCGCAAAACAAGAATAGGGAAGTTTTGTGTGACAGTAATTATCAAAACGCTCGATAAAGACCTTGGGATATTGATTGCCCTCGTCGTCATAGTCATAATATCTAGCGAATTCTTGCAACCCGTATTGATCTCTGCCGAATATGTCGATTGTAGGATACGCTACATCTTTGTAACACCGTAGGCAGTTTCGATTGTGTTAAGTCCCAATATTTGCTTATTGATCTAGAACAGGAAGCGCTGATTTTTGATCTGACAGACGAAGAAGAACAGGGAATCGCCTCAAAGCGAATTTTAAAACAGTATTAGCCTTTCCTTTGAGGAACTTGCCAACAGTTGGACCTGTTGCACCTGCAAAAAAGGTTAAAACAACACCCTAATGGCCTGACAAAAATGTCGGGCCAAATTTTCGCTATTCGAAGTTCGATGCCCAAAGGCTCTGCCTACGGATGTGGTCAATACTTTCGACACGGTTCATCATAGGCAAATGGTCATAATAACCACAAATGATAGTTTTTGGGAGCTTGTTTTGTAGAAATTGTGTTGTTTTGTTGTTATTTCCTCTTGAGGTGTCCAACACGCAACAGATATAATGAAAAAAGAGGATGATACTTCATCTGTCAATTTCAGCAAAGGAGAGCATAACTATGAAGCATTGCAAAAACATTCTGGCGCTGTTGCTGGCATGGTGCATGATTTTGGGTCTGCTGGCAGGTTGCACCGGTGAGGTGGGCAGTGGAGGAGACAAAACCACACCCACGATCGACTTTGATCCCAACGACGGCCCGCTGACACCCTACGAAGAAACCCTGGTGGTGACGCAGGTGCGGTATGCCCAGCCTGGCTGTACTTACATTCGCGGTGAAAGCAAGTCCGATAACTTTATCCGCAACTTCTATAAAGAAAAGCTGAACATCGAATATCAAACCGTTTGGGAAACCGAATACACCAGCTATTTCACAAAACTGAACCTGGACATCGGTAGCAACGACCTGCCGGATATCTTCATGGTAGACGGCGCCCAACTGCAGACGTTGATTGAAAATGATCAGATTGAGGACCTGAGCCAGTACTATGAATACTATGCCAGCGATCTTCTCAAAGAGAATGTGGAATACAACGACGGCTATCTTCTGCAGTTTCCCACGGTCAACGGCAAGCTTTACGGTCTGCCCCGTTTTACCTCCTACGCCGGTGAGACCGCATTTATGTGGATCCGTACGGATTGGATGGAGCAGCTTGGGCTATCTGCCCCTACTACCTGGGACGAATTCTGGAATTATGTCAAGGTTTTGAAGGAAAGCGGTATTTGTGCCAATGAAAGTTCCGGCTTTAGTTTCCTGGGTGTGGCCTCCGAGTCTTTTGACGCCATTACCCAGATGTTCGGCGCTTACTATGATTATTTCATCGAAGATGAAGCCACCGGTGAACTGGTCTACTCCGGCGTTTCCGATGAGATGAAGCAGGCGCTGAAGGCCATGCAGGATATGTACAAGGCTGGCCTGATCGATGCAGACTGGGCATCTAAGGGCTCTACTGAGGAAGAAATGATTTCCAGCGGTCAGTATGGTATCGTCTTTGGTAGATACTTCTACCCCTATCTGCTGAAGGGCAGCCTGCTCAATGACCCCAATGCGGAGTGGGAATGCTTCCCCGTACCTTCTTATGACAAGAATTCCGTTTCCATCCCTATGGGCACCAATTACACCAACGGCTATATCGTCGTCCGTAAGGGTTATGAGCATCCGGAAGCTCTGATCAAGACCATGAATCTGTGGTGCGAGCTTAATGTGGACGGTGGTCAGTATGTGGAATGGCTAGCCGAACAGACCAGCGGCAAGTATAAATCCGTGAGTTTGCTCAACGAGTATATGTTCCCCTATGCCATGGAAGGTGTTACATCCTTCACCGAAAGCGGAGCGGCTCTGCGTAGTATCCTTGCGGCCGAAAACCCCGAAGATGAACTGAAGAAGTATCCCTTTGTCACCACTTTGTATCACGAAGTGAAGGACCCGACGGATCCGACCTGGCTGACCGGCGCAGGCTGGTGGCATAATCTCGTGTATACTTCCGGTGCGCTGGTGATGGAATCCTATTTAGAGAGAGGGTTGCAGTTTAACGAGTTCCAGGGAATGCTTAGCGAGGACTCCGCCTTCAATAAGGTCACGTTGGATAAATTGATGGTAGAAACTTACACCAACATTATCATGGGCGAATCCATCGACACCTTCGATACCTTCGTGCAGGAATGGTACGCTGAGGGTGGTCAGGAAATTCTGGATGAGGCCAACGCCTGGTACAGCAATAAATAATCCACTGGGAGGTGACCCTATCATGGGCGTATGGAAGAAAATCAAACGTTCTGGACCGCTATACCTGATCATGCTTCCGGCGTTTTTGGCCACACTGCTCTTTGCCTATGTGCCCATGTACGGTGTAGTGCTGGCTTTCCAAAAGTATAATCCGACAAAAAGTATGTTCCAGCAGCAGTTTGTGGGCTTTCGCTATTTTGAAAAGCTGTTTGAGATGAAGGATTTCTATCAGATCCTTTCCAACACGTTGGTGATCGCCATTCTGAAAATTGTTACGTTGCTGGTTTTTTCCCTACTGCTGGCCCTGCTGATGAATGAGGTAAAAAACAATAAGCTCAAAACATGGGTGCAATCTATGATGACCTTCCCTCATTTCCTTTCGTGGATCATCCTGGGAGGTCTGGTCAAGTCAGTTTTTTCCCAGCATGGAATCGTTAACCAGGTCCTGTTGGCGTGCGGTATAGAAAATCCCATCCTTTTTATGCAGGACGATATCTGGTTCCGGGTGGTGCTGGTAATCACAAATCTTTGGCAGGAGGCGGGCTTTTCCGGCATGATCTACACCGCAGCCATTTCCGGCGTGGATCCGACCTTGTACGAAGCTGCCCGGATTGACGGTGCCGACCACTTCCAGCAGGCATGGCATATTACCCTCAAGAGCATCATGCCCTTTGTGGTTTTGAATGTGATCCTGAACATGGGTAACGTTCTCAATGCCGGTTTTGATCAGGTTTACAACCTGTACAATAGTGTGGTCATCGAATCAGCGGATATTATCGATACCTTTGTCTACCGTGTGGGTCTCAGCGGCGGGCAATATGCCTTTGGCACGGCTGTCGGCTTGTTTAAGTCTGTGATCAGTTGCATCTTAATTGGCGCATCTTATTGGATCGCCAACAAAAAGCTGGGCTATCAGGTCTTCTAGGAGGTGGGGATGTGAAAAGCAATAAGATCAAAGATTCCCTGTCCTATCGCATTTTTACTGTGGTCAACACGTTGCTCCTGATCATTCTGGCGCTGGTGTGCGTGATTCCGTTTCTGCATATTTTGGCGGTTTCGTTTAGTGATGCGGCTTCTACCGCCGGCGGAAAAGTGGGCCTGCTGCCTATCGGATTTCAATTGGATGCTTACGAGAAGATCTTTCGGGAGGGAGCGGCCTTCCGGGCATTCGGTATCACGCTGGAACGGATGGTCCTGGGTACATTGTGGAGCATGCTTCTGACCATCTCTGCAGCATATCCTCTGGCGCTGGGCAATAAGGAGTTTTTCGGAAGAAAATTCTTCGTGGTATTCTTCTTTATCTCCATGCTCTTCGGTGGCGGTGCCATTCCCTACTATATCCTGATGAAGGATCTGGGCCTGATTGATTCCATTTGGGCACTGGTGTTGGGCGGTCTGCCTGTGGGTAATGCCATTATCCTGATGAATTTCTTCCGTACATTGCCAAAGGAACTCTATGAATCCGCCCGCTTGGACGGCGCATCCCATTGGCAGATCCTGGGCGGTATCTACCTACCCCTGGCAAAGCCCTCCATTGCCACGTTGAGTCTGTTTTGCCTGGTTGGCCATTGGAACGATTGGTACGGCGGTCTGGTGTACATGAAAAATGTGGAGAAGTACCCCTTGCAGACCTATATATACAATGTGATGCAGAGCACAGCTTCCTTTTCGGATGCTGCCAGCAAGGATACCGCAGCGCCTCGGCAAGCGGTGACGGCTGCCTTGATCTGCCTGTCCATTATCCCCATCATCGTGGCCTTTCCCATTCTGCAGAAGCATATTAAATCCGGGCTGGTCATTGGCGCGGTAAAAGAATAACAAATATGGGATGCACCTTTGGGGTGCATCCCATATTTATTTCACTGTAGATTCTGTAACCGCATAAGGCGTTTTTAAGGCATTGGTGGCTGCTTCTTTACAGGCCAGGATTACTTTTTCGTTGTGAGAGATTCCTGTATGCGCCCAGTCTACCAGATCCAGTGTTCCACCAGTCAAGGCAGCGTACCATGTGAGACCCGCCACATAGGAGCCGACGTCCCGCTTCAGATGATAACCGTCCCGGGTCAGGGTGTCTCCTAGGAAAGAAGTGCGCAGATTTTGGATCGCAGTACCAGTAGGAATGATACCGGCGATTCTTGTGTCCGGCAAAACCTCATCGTGCACAGCCTGTGTAATGGCGTTATACATCGTCATCTGATCGCTGCCGTAGTTGGAAAATGCCCAGTGGTCGCTGTCTGACTGATACGCCCAGGTCATATGCCAATAGAACTTGGTTTCCGGCCGGACATATTCCTGCAACAGATCCAGCAGGTTTCCCATGCGCCTGAATGTATCGGCCTGCCCACTGTAATGGCTGCTCTGTTGAATCGTGACCACATCCCATTGTTCATCCAAAAGACCTTCCCGGGCAGTGGTTTGCGGACGTTGCTGCCAGATTCCGTCTGTGTTTTTGAAGTATGTATAGGCCGGCTCATTTGTTTTCAGATTGTACCAGTGGGTCGCAATGTCGCTGCCGCCAATCATCAAATGGCCCAGCACCAGATCTTCTACACCGCCGGCTTTGCAGATTTCCCAAAGCTGCGCAAGGGAATCATCGCTGAAGCTGTTGCCAATTGCCAGAAGCTTCAGGGATTTTGTTGCGGGGATCGCTTCGGTATAACCTTCCCCACAAGCGGTGCAGGTGTATTTTTTAACGCCATCGACCACGACCGTTGCCTCCTTTTCAATTGCTTCCGAATAGGCGTGCTGACAGGGCGTGGTTTCCTGCACTGGCTGGGAACAGCTTGCCAGTGCCAGAAGCAGTACGACTGCTGCCAAAAGTGTCCGTTTTTTGCGCATTTTCAGGACCTCCTTCGATTCTAACGCCCATTGGCTGTGCCTATTTTCATTTTATTCTATGGCATAGAGTGGCGCAAGGATAATTTTCTACACATCGGACGTGAAAATTCCACGTTTTGCAAAAAAGAGCAGGAGCCGGGCTCCTGCTCTTGACGGAAAATGGAGTTGATCTGCTTTTACAGGCGAGGCAAACCGGCACTAGTCCTCGTCGGATTCCCGGTTGTAGAGCCGATAGTCGGACGGGTTCATACCGTAGTGTTTTTTGAACAGCCGGGAGAAATAATTGGCATTGTCGTAGCCCAAAATACCGGCGATCTCCACGATATTTTTCTCTGTATCCCGTAGCAAACGGGCAGCTTCCTGCATTTTTACATTGGTAATATACTCGGTCAGCCGCACGCCGGTTTCAGACTTAAACAGCGCGCTGAGGTAATTAGGACTGATATGGAGCCTTTGCGCCAAAAGCTGGACGTTGATGGGCTCCCCAATCAGATCCATAATAGCGGTTTGGGCGCTACGGACGATCTTGATGGCCCGCTTGTCCTGGGCTGCGTGGGAAGTACTGACGATCTCCCGCAGATGCTGCTTGATGCTGATTTCCAAAGCAGGCAGATTATCTGCCTGCAGGCAATCATTGATGAGCCGGGAGTAGATTTTCGGCTTTTCTGCCGCTACAGACAGCTTGTCCGAAATATCCAGAAGCAATACTGCGATGTCGATTTTCAATGCCAGGATATTGTCCTTGGTGGCAAGGCCCAGGGTGTGGAACTGGCGGAACAGGGTTTCTAGGATCTTGTCGATCTCTGGCAGATTGTCGCTGTAAAGTAGTTGGGTGATCTGCTCTTTCACCGCCCGGGGGATCTGAAAACGCTGGGAATCCCGTTCCCAGAGGTCACAGAAAAAACATACAAAGCTGCTACCGAAGAAATGTCCTTGATCCAATGCATCGCAGGCCTGACGATAACCACAAGTCAGGTCCTCGATGGTGTTGCCGGCAAGGCCCACACCCACGGAAATGCGGTAACCACACTCTTTGTCGATCCGTTCACGGATCACTTCCAGAATCTCTTCCAGATCGTAGCGGAAAGGGTCACCCGGTTCTTTCATCAGTAGCACCATGGCCAGCCGATCCGATGCTCGCAGACAGGACCGATTTTGGGCGATGCGGCTGATCTCGCTGCAAGCGATTTCTTGGATCCGCAGGGCGATCTCCCAGGATTCCTGGGAAGGTCGGCGGTTGCCATTGGGGGCGTAAGCAAATACCAGGGACAAATAGTATTTGTGAGTAGGGGACTGCAATCCTAAAAATTCCATCACTCGGGGCACATCCGGGAGCAGGTCATGTCCATCCAGAAGATTACTGAACAGATGGTCCCGCAACCGGGACATATTTTTCTTTTGCGTTTGGGATTGGATCCGGGCCAACTCATCGGCTCTCTTGGGAAGCAGAAGATTTTCCAACGCTACAGCGTCAGCTCCTTGGGGCAGAACAAAAATACCCTGAGCCTGCATGGCCTGGATCTCCTGAGAATTATAACGATCGGACAACAGGATCAGCTTTGCGTTACCCCGGATCAGGATCAACAGGGTTTCCCAACCGTTTTGAAAACTTTCCAGGGCCTCTACATCGGCAATGACAGCAAATACTTCTTGGGACAACACCAAATTGCGAAGCTGCTCCGACGTTTCTGCGACGGCGCAGCAAAATCGGGGCGTGAAGGTTTTGACTACAGAGGAGATCCTTGCGGCATCCCGGTCAATCATAATGATCATGGCTATCACGGTTCCTTGTTGGCTTAATGGGGGGCTGCTTATGGTTATTATAACCATAAAAACAGATCCTGTCAAAACGGTTTTGTTCATAATCATAGAAAATGAAAGTTTTTGTTGTTATTTCTTCTTGAGGGGCACAAAGCACAGAAGATATAATGAACATGTAAAAAAGAAAAGTACAAGTGTCAGGAGGGTTTACCTGTGAATGCAAAAAAGGTCAGTCGCATTCTGTGTATGTTGCTGAGCCTGGTGATGTTGCTGTTGACAGGATGTCAGAATACAGAAAATCCCCAGCCCAGCGATCCAACACCTGCCGGTTCTACCGACCCGGCACCGGAGGGAATTATCATGATGCAAAATGGTCACGGCGTAGCCGTTACAGAATTGGAGACTTTGACAGAAGAAAGTCTCAACACGCTCAAGGAAGCCGGCATCACCTTTGTCAAAGTCCATATTCCTTTTCCGTTTGATGCCGCAGGCAATCCTTCCAATGGCTACATGGTAGCCAAGCGGGCAGTTAAGCTGATTGCCCAGTGCGGTCTGGAACCGGTCTTGCAATCCTTCACCCCCGGCGGCAATGCCTATAATGCGGCTACCGGAAAAGTGGAATGGATGTCCTATCTACCCAACGTTTTTGATGACTATAACGATGAATACTTCTACAAACTGATCGCTCAGGGATGCGAATACATCGGCAAAGATCTTGCTGAGTACGGAAACTGCTGGATCATCTCCAATGAGCCCAATATTACCGCTTTTACCGGTCCCATGACCAATGAGCAGATCTGCAAATACATCCTCACCTGCGCCCAAGCGATTGAGAAGGGCAATCCAAAGGCTTACTGCGGTGTCAATATGTTCGGTTCTGCCGACAAAGCCAAAGCCATGCGTTTGCTAGCGAAGCTGTACGGGGAAGATTCCTGCCTGGACTATTTGGGCCTGGATAGTTATTTCGGTACGCTGGTAGGCGGTGGTGCTGAAGATTGGGACAGCTACATTACCACCTACTACAACGTGGTCAATGTCCCCATTATGATCACGGAGTTCTCCTACTCTTCGTATGTGTATAACGAGGAGGACCGCGAGAACGACAGTTCCGGCCTGCAGTATAATAGTCCTGTTTGCCGGGATAAAAAATTCTCCTTTGAATGGGGCGACCGTCCCCGTAATGAGCAGACCCAGTTGGAATACGCCGAGACTTGCATTGAGATCTTCAAAAAGCATCCGGAGGTCATTGGCTGGTGCTGGTTCTCCAATATTGACAAGGACGGACCTTGTTGGGAGTGCGGCGATACTCATTGCCCCATGGAAAGCTCCTGGGGCTTGCTGCGATCCGATGGAACGGAAAAGCCCGTATTGTCGGTCATCGGCCAGACAGGCGAATAAAAGAAAGGAAGAACAGCAATGGCAAAGATCAAAATTGGATTTTGCCCCACCCGGCGGGATTGCTTCAGCAGAGAGGAAGCATGGAAATATCGGGACCTGATCAAGGAAAGCCTGAAAGTTCACGATGTGGATCTGGTGGATCTGGAAGGGATCAACGAAGAAGCGCTGCTGTGCAGGCAGGAGGATCCCCAAAAGGTGGTGGACCGCTTTACAGCCGAGAAGGTGGATGCGATCTTCTTCCCCCACTGCAACTTTGGCTCCGAGACCCTGGTATCCCGTGTTGCCAGAGCGATGCAGTTGCCCGTTCTTCTGTGGGGTCCTCGGGATGACCGGCCCGATGAAGAAGGTATCCGTAGCCGCGACTCCCAGTGTGGCTTGTTCGCTACCGGCAAGGTGATGCGCCGTCATGGTGTTCCCTTTACGTATCTGACCAACACCCGGGTGGACAGCGAGGAATTCCATCGGGGATTTGAAAAGTTTGTAGGCGTGGTTCGGGTGGTCAAAGCCCTCCGGGATCTGAAGATCCTGCAGATCTCTACCCGTCCGGAGGCCTTCGCCAGCGTTATTTGCAATGAAAACGAACTTCTGGAGAAGTTCAATATCCATCTGTACCCCGTGACGCTGACGGAAATTGTGGCCGAGATGGGCCGGATCCAAGGGGAAAATGGTGAAGAGTACCGTGATACCATCGCCTATATCCGCAAATTGGACCCCAAAGCCCAGGAAAAGGGTGCAGCAATGACGGCCGCTTTGAAGATCGCCATGAAGCGCTACGCCGGTTATTATCGATGTTCCGCCGTAGCCATCCAATGCTGGAGCGCCCTACAGATGGAGACCGGCATCATGCCCTGCCTGGCCAACGCACTGCTGACCGAGGACGGTCTGCCTGTTGCCTGCGAAACCGATATTCATGGCGCGATCTCCGCCGTGATGCTCCGGGCTGCCATGGGCGAAGGCGCTGTGCCCTTCTTTGCGGATGTGACGGTCCGCCACCCGGAAAATGACAATGCGGAACTTCTGTGGCACTGCGGCAATTTCCCACCCTGCCTGGCAAAAAACCGGGACAAGGTCTCCTTTGACGGCAACCCTTACATGGCTGACAAGAATTTCGGCATCATTCAGAATGAACTGAAGGACGGAGAACTGACCATCGTCCGTTTTGACGGAGATCGTGGCAATTACATGCTGCTGTTGGGCGAGGTGGTGACCACCGATGGCCCCATGAACAAGGGCAGCTATGTATGGATCCAAACCGGAAACTGGCCTAAGTGGGAACACAAAATCGTGGAAGGCCCCTATATCCATCATGTTTCCGGCGGCTACGGCCGCTATGCAGATGTGCTGATGGAGGCATGCAAGTATATTCCCGGCTTGATGGCAGACCCCGTGGAACCCACGGCAGAAGAACTCACCGCCCGTTGGTGGTAAGTTTTCCCATATACTACACTGAAATAGGAGAGCGGTCATGATCTATCAAATCAACAAAGGTTGGAGTGTCGTGCAGGACATCCATGAATTCGGCGAGAAGTATGAGATCTTCAAGCGGGATTACGATCCCACCATTTTCGGCCTGCCCCACATGAAAACCATGCCCCCCTGGCAGCCCATTGATCGGCTGGAGCATCTGCAATTGACTTTGGCCAAGAATCCCTACTATGATTTTTCCCTGCGGCAGTTCAATGCCGCTCCTTGGTGGTACCGCAATGTGTTTGATGTGCCCCAGTGTGGCGAATATGCCACATTGACCTTCAAAGGCGTGGATTATTTTGCAGATGTATGGCTTAATGAGGTGTATTTGGGTAGCCACGAAGGTTACAACAATCCCTTCACCTTCGATGTCAGCGGCATCCTGCAGCCTAAGGATAACCTGTTGATCGTCAAAGTGCGCGCACCATTGGAATTTGAGATCGTGGAAGGCCATCACAATGAGCGCTTCCTATTCCTGGTCCGGGATCAGATGAAGGGTACCTACGAGCATTCCGATACCTTTCTCCCCCGGGATGTCAACCCCCTAGGCATCTGGAACGATGTGGAAGTGGAAGTATATGACGGGGTTCGGCTGAGTGATTATCCCCATATCCCTTATGAATTGGCGGACGATTATTCCGTAGCCAAGCTCCATCCTGTTTACCCCCTGTACAGCCAAAAGGCTGAAACGGTGGATTACTGCGTCACCGTCCGCCTGGAGGGTGATGTCCGTCCGGTGGTGACGTCCTCCGGTTCTCTGACGTTGAATGTGGGTGAAAATGTTCTGAAGGACGATCTGTTGCTGCAAGCTCCCAAGCTGTGGACCGTTTGGGAGCGGGGCAGAGCCTGGCGCTATACCGCCACTTTGGAGATCCTCCGGGACGGCAAGGTTATTTTGGAAAACACGCGGGCTTTCGGCGTGCGTAAGGTGGAGATCCACCGTGACGAGATTGATGTCTATTTCAAGCTCAACGGCGACAAGATCTACCTGCGTGGCGCTACATACTTTCCGGATGCATATGTTTCTGCCAACGATGTGGATCTGTTTCGCCGGGACATCGCGGCGGCCAAGCTCTGCGGTATGAATACCTGGCGTGTCCATGTGCATACCGAGCGGGATGAATTCTACGACCTGTGCGACCAGGCAGGCATTTTGCTGATGCAGGATTCCGACTTCAACTGGACCCATCCCACCACAGAGGAATGGACCCAGCGGGCATTGGGCATCTTTGGCGATACCGTAAAGCGTCTGCGGGATCATCCAGGTATTTTCTGCTGGGTCCTGATGAATGAGCCCCGCCTGGACAGTTATTTTACCGAGCGTCCCGGTCCCCAGTTGAAGAAGTTGATCGAAGAACTGGCCCCCGGGGCCCCCTATATCCTCAGTTCCTGGTCCATCAACGACCCTGACAGCGGCGATAGCCACAATTATGAAGGCTCCCTCCACGGCATCCACACCCACTATACCAATATCCATGATTGGCTGGAGAAACTGAATTCCGAATTCGGCATGGATGCGCCGCCGGTGTACTCCACGCTGCGGCAGTATCCTGAGATCGTCCAGATCCTGGACAATGTGGTGGATGGCATTGATGTGATCCATTACTATCAGTACCGGTACCTGAAGTACTTTATTGAGCATTACCGTATGCAGAAGTTTGCGCCCTGCGGCGGTCACTATCAGTTTCTGTTCAGCGACACCGCACCCTGCAGCCAGTTCGGTATTTATGATCGCCGTGGCTTGCCCAAACTGGGCCAGCGGGCCTGCATCGAGAGCAACCAGCCCGTTGCCGTCATGATGGACGCCACCCGGGAGAAACCCATCGCCGTTTGGGTGGTCAACGACCTGCTGAGATCGTTGGGTGATGTATCGGTGGAAACTGTTGTCTGGGATGATCTGGGTAACATCATCGTGGACACTGTCACTGCTGTTACTGTTGAGGGCAATAGCCGTGTCTATGTGTCCCCGTTGGAATTTGACGTGGATTCTGCCAGAGAATATACCGTTCGCCTGCGGATCTTGGATGCCCGAGGAGAGATTCTGACAGAGAACGTCTATGAAAATGCATTCAACCATCCCGATCACGTAGCAGGCCATCCCTTCCAGATGCATCATGGCCTGGCACAGCGTATGTTCTGGGCTTGGCTGGATAAATAACTTAGAGGAGGAAAACAAATGAAAACCGTTGCAAAGATCCTGACTGTTGTCTTTACGCTTTCCCTGGTGCTGGCTTGTTTCGGCGTTCTCGTCAACGCTGCCACCGAGGAACGAACCCTGGTCACGGCCATCACGCCGGAAGCGCCCGGTAATGTGCCCGGCTCTGCTGTCAGCATGCCCGCCGGTTGGGCAGGCATGAAGATCACTGTGGGCGCACAGGACCTGCACGTGACTGCTTTGGGCCGTTGGTATACGCCCGAGAGCAATGCCACCCATAATTTCCTGATCGCCAATATGGACGGCTCCATGGTGCTGGATTACGGCAGAGCCGTGACCAATGCGCCTGCCGGAGCGGCTGAAGGTTTCGTCTATGCCACCATCGAAGGCGGTGTGACACTGAAGGCCAACACTAGCTACTACATCGTTTCCGACTACTGGGGTGAAAACGACAAGTTCTACAGCGGTGGCGTGGCTACCACTACCGATGCCGCTACCATTGACGGCATTGTCATCGGCACTTATGAATTCTTTGCTGCCCCCGGTATCTGCTGGGGCCCTCTGGACCTGAAGTATACTGTGGAGGTTGCGGACCCTGAACCTGAGGTGACCGAGCCCGAAGTCACCGAGCCCGAAGTCACCGAGCCTGAAGTGACCGAGCCCGAAGTCACTGAACCTGAGGTGACTGAACCCGAAGTCACCGAACCCGAAGTCACCGAACCCGAAGTCACCGAACCCGAAGTCACCGAACCCGAGACGCCGCCTGTCATCGTGGAAAAGCCCCTGGTGGAGTCTGTTACGCCGGATACCCCCGGTAACGTGGAAGGTTCTGCCATCAGCATGCCCGCCGGTTGGGCCGGTATGAAGATCACCATTGGCGACAAGGATGTCCTTGTTACCGCCTTGGGCCGTTGGTTCACCCCAGAGAGTAATGCCACGCACAACTTCCTGATTGCCAACATGGATGGCTCCCTGGTGCTGGATTACGGCGTCGCCGTTGCTAATGCACCTACGGGAGCGGCTGAAGGTTTCATCTATGCCACCATTGAAGGAGGCGTGACCCTGAAAGCCAATACTAGTTACTACATCGTTTCCGACTTCTGGGGCGACCGGGATAAGTTCTATGCCGGTGGTGCCGCGGTTACCTCTGATGTTGCTTCCATTGACGGCATCGTCATTCTGGCCGGAAATGAATATCAGTTTACGGAAGCTCCGGGCATTGGTTGGGGTCCTCTGGATCTGATCTATGCAGAGGAAGAAAATCCGAAGACCGGCGATGTGTCCATTGGTGTTGCGGTCTTATGCGCGCTGGTTGCCATGGGCGGCATGGCCGTAATCATCAAGAAGAAACCCGAATAAAGGGAGGAACTTTACTATGAAAATGTTGAAAAAGATCGCTGTTTTGCTGATGGTCGTTGCCGTTGTGTGCACTTTCGTGGTTATGCCCGGTTCTGCAGCCAGCACAAAAAATGCTGTTTTGACCATTGAGCTGGAGGGTGAGCGTAACGTGGAAGGCGACCCTGCACCCAAGGAGGTGGGCTGGGCCGGTACGGCCGTCACCATTGGTGACAAGGACATCGTCATCACCGCTGTGGGCCGTATGTTTTTCACAGGCGCCAACATCAGCCACGCATTCCTGGTCGTTAATGCCGAAGATGGCAGTCTGGTCAATGAAAATGCCATTTCCGTTCAGGGTTATGACGATTCTGTGGATGGCACCTTTGAATACTACTACTTTGAGGAGTATGAATATCTGACCTTGTCTGCAGGCAAGACCTATTACTTCTGCTCCGACTTCTACGGCCCCCTGGACCGGCACTACGATTCTTGCAAAGTCACCTCTCCCGAGGACATCAGCTTTGTGGGTACTGTGGATCTGAATTTGGCCGACGGAAGCTGGATCTATACCGATGCACCCGGCATCAATAATTTGCCCATTGATTTTATGTACTATGTGGTCGGTGAGGGAGAGGAGACCCCTGATCCCACTGACACTCCTACGGAATCGGATCCAAAGGATGAGCCCACCGTCCCTGCAAAACCCACGGAGCCTGCACAAAACACCAATGATGCAGAGCTTTCCGGTCTGGGTCTGTGGATTGGCGTCGGTGTCGCTGCTGTGGTGGTCATTGCTGTTGTGATCGTTCTTGTTTCTAAGAAGAAAAAGCATTGATCCATTTTTTATGAGGGACGCGGGCAGCCGCGTCCCTTCTTGACTTGAGCAATCTTCAACGATTGAAAGGAGAAGGTATCAGTGCGTATTCAAAATTTGTTTACTCTACTGCTGATTTGTGTATTGCTGTGTGCCGTTTTTTTCGGTTGTAGCGAACAGCCACCGGCAGAAACTACCTGTTCCCATCAATATGACCGCAGTGAAAGCGCCGGTATTTTTGCGGATAAGGTAGCGACCCATACCTGCGCCCTTTGCGGTGACACTTATAAGGAGACCATCGCTCCAGCCACCAAGTCCATCAAGATCCTAGCCATCGGCAACAGCTTCAATAACAATTCCAGCAGCCTGCTGTATGAGCTTGCCCAAGCGGCCGGCGCAGAAGAGATCGTCATTGGCTGTCTGTGGATCGGCGGATCTTCTCTGGAACAGCATGCGACCAATATCCAATCTGGTGCAAAAGCCTATGAATACCGCAAAAATGACGCAGGGAAGTGGGTCGTTAAGCAAAACTACAACTTCCTGCAGGGCCTGAAAGATGAGGATTGGGACTATATTTGCATCAACCAGCAATCCATCAACGCGGGACAGCCGGAAAGCTATCAGAGTGGCCTGGATGTGGTAGGGAGGTATATCCGGGAAAATATGCCTGACGATTGCCAGCTTTGGTTTAACATGACCTGGGGTTATGATGCGGATTACACAGCCAATCCCAATTTCCAGAAATACTATGACGGAGACCCTCTGAAGCATTATGAGGCCATCCGGAATACTTGCCGCACCACCGTGATGGACAGTGGTTGGTTCGACGGTCTGGTTCCCTGTGGCACGACAATGCAGAATATGCGTTCCAGTTGGGCAACAGGTCTAATCACCCAGGATGGCTACCATGCTTCTACCCATTTGGGCTGCTACGCCTTGGGCCTGACCTGGCTGGCCACATGGACGGACATCGATGTGGCGGCAATGGAGTATTTCCCTCGGATGGGCACCAAGTGGGGCGTAGCTTATGAGCAGGCTCTGCGCGAGATTGCCAAAGAAGCGGTGATCCACGCGATGGAAAATCCCTTTGAGATCACGGAGTCCCAGTTTGCCGAAAAACCCGAATTTGAAACGAAACATTGATGGATTTTACAGGTGAGTGTAGGTGTTTTTTGTAGAAACACCGCACGGAATCTGATATCATTTGATTATCATCACTTTTCGGAGGAGATTTGCCATGAAATGCCTTGCGTTATTGGCGGCAACATTGCTGATCCTTTCCGTGATGACGGCATCCGGGTGTCAAAAGGAGCAGGAGCCGATCGTTCGGTTCGGCGGTACTTCCGTTACGGTCACGGCGGTGACTTCTTCCCTCCGCGCCCAGCTGGCCATTTATGTAGGGGAAGAACAAGAAGAAGCTGCGATCGGTTACATGGGGTACCGCTTCATGGTGGAGGAGGACCGCGCCGTTCTTTACAGGGCAGGCAATGAGCTGATCGAACTGGCCGGAAAAAAACTGGCCGGTGTCAGAAAAATGGGAAACTGGATCTGCGATTGGAGATCGAGGAGGGTTTGATTCGCTGTTTTGTGCTGGATGATGCGGAAGGCTATGAACCATGGCCGGAGATTGAACTGAATATCCGCGTCTGCGAGGGCTTTCGCATCGGCTGTGTGGATCTGGCGGGCAAGGATACGGTTTTTGAAAATCTTCAGATCTGTTACTACACGCCAAAAGTCTATGAGAAAACTTATACAAATCCCATTTACGAAAGCCTGGTCGATCCGGGGGTGGTCTATGAGGATGGAACATTCTATATGTACGGTGCCGGCGGCATGGGCTACGGCGTCCATACTTCCACGGGTTGTATTACCTGACCTACTCCGGTAGCGGCTATACTGGCATCTACTATGCTGTGGGCTATGCAGTGTCGGAAAGCCCTCTGGGCCACTATGAAAAAATACGAACATAATCCGATTTTGGTCGGTAATTCACAGATCCACGGCGTGGGCTACCACAGCATCGTGACAATCCCGGAAAGCGGGGAGATGTGGATGGTGTACCATTGTCATAACAGCTTGACACAGGTGCAGGAACGGAAGATCTGCATCGACCGGATGCGGTTTTCGTCGGTGGAAGGGGAGATCGACCGGCTGGAGGTTTATAGACCCACGGTCACGCCCCAGCCATACCCGGATCTGGGATGAGGAAGGCCCGCAAATAGCAGAACCCGGGTTAGGGTATCTATAGAAAAATTGTGCCGCAGATACGGCGGACGTGCATGAAGGAGGCAATCTTGTTGAAGCATTCGACTTTGTAACAAGCCTTTATGATCGTTGCGCCTGAAATCCTGCACTTTACCCCAAGTGGGACGAACTTGCCGGAGCGGATATGAAAATTGCCTTTAATATGACTTGGGGCGGAGAGCGTGGATCCTATCCGGAAATGATTGCGTTTGGAAACAAATAAGACGAGTATTTTGATGCAATCTGTGATCTAACGACTGCTTTTTGTTGGCTTGATCGATCGGTATTTATTGCACAAATTCTACAAGGTCGATTTACGAATGAAATAAGGACTTTCCCGTAAAAGAAAATAGAATGTTCATTTGTCAATGATGTGAGACTGCTTGCATCTGGCGCAAAAAGTGACTATAATATAGCCAAAATAGAAAGAAGGTGAA
>CAZOVE010000041.1:0-16719 GCA_964583135.1 uncultured Oscillospiraceae bacterium
TAACTGTTCTTGTGTGGTTCTCGTCTGCTTGCACCAACATGGGCCAGCAGACCAACACTAATATGCGGTTTTTTAGCCTGTTCACCCATGCCAGATACCCCCTTAAATGGTTTCATACAGGGATTATAGCATGGAAAAGGGTTTTCGTCGATAGGAAAAAAGGGGTGAAATTCCGGTCTTACTTCCTTTTGGTACTTACACAACCGGCGGCGCAACATAATCACCCCATTTGTCATCTTCTTCTCTGACAAATGGGGTGTCGTTTTAATATTCCATTGGGCAACCGGGGGAAACTGCGGTGGACCCCCTCAAATGATGGCGCAAAACACATCCTCTTCAAAATGTTTACCCGTCACAGCACCGGATCCACCATCATAACGGGAATTTTTGAGGTATATTGCGGTAATGCCATTGACAGGGTCAACCCAAAAATGGGTTCCATAGGCGCCGCTCCAGCCATAGCTTCCAATGGGCAGCCAAGGATATTCCTCTCCCACGATCACGCGCACCCCCAACCCCTGATTGACTCTTTCGTTCATCAAGTCCGGTGCCAACTGCGGTCGAGACATTTGGGCGATCCAGAATGGCTGCAGGATTCTCCCGTTGGTGGCCATGCCCTGATTTTGAAGCATTTGTGCAAACCGGATATAGTCGTCCAATGTGGAAACCAGACCGGCCCCACCCAATGGATGGGTGACAGGGATCGCATCCACTACACAGCCCGGCGTTGTTTCCGCAGCCACGCTACAACCGTCCCGATAGTCATGCATTCCGACGATCCGATCCCATTGCTCTTGGCTTGGGGCAAAGGTGGTATCCACCATGCCACAGGGCTCAAAGATCTCCCGCTGGGCAAAGGTTGCAAAGTCCACCCCTGCCGTAATTTCTACAATGCGGGCCAGAATGTCAAAGGCGGATCTACCGCTGTATCGGTGCATGGTTCCCGGCTCGAAACAAAGAGGGATCTGCGCATAATAACGCACCGCATCGGTCAGCGTCCGTGTCCGTTCCGGCGGAATGCTCCTGACCAATTGCTTAGATGGGGCATCGCCCTCCATACCACCGGTGTGGGTCAGCAAATGCCAGATCCGCAGGGGCGTTGTGCAAGGTTTGCCGTCTGCGCCGACGGTGATGTTTTTATACTCAGGCAGGTACTCGGACACGAGATCCTCCAGTTTCAGCTTTCCTCGCTGCGCCTGCAGCAGCACCGCCACCGCCGTCACCGGCTTGGTCATGGAAGCCATGCGAAAAATGGCATCCGGGCGCAACGGTTGCGGCTGTCCGGGACTCTGCGTTCCAAAAACCCCTTTGTAGAGGATCTTTCCATGCTGCAAAACGGCTACTGTCGCACCGCTGATGCGCTGCTGATGAAGATCTTCCCCGATCCTTTTGGTTATATTATTCTTCAGTATGACAGGGTCGATCGTTCCGATTTTCATAATTTACTCCATATGTACCTGACCCATACTCTCCCGCAACACAAATTCCGCATGGAGCTGTCGCTCCTGTTGCGGATCATGCCGCCCGGGCCGCATTTTTTCCAAAAGTTGATACATCAAATAAGCACCCAAAGAAACCGCATGGGCTTGTAAGGTCGAAAGAGGTGGAACTGTATATTCCGTCACATTGATCCCGTCACAACCGCAAATGGAAATATCCTCCGGAATGCGTAGCCCTGCCTTCCAAAATCGTTTCATGGCACCCATGGCCATCAGGTCATTCGTAGTAAACACACCCGTAAAGGGCACTCCCCTTTTAAGCAGAGTATCCGCAGCCCAGTAGCCGCTTTCCTCATCCGTCATGCCGTCACCGTCGATCAAAAGTTCCGGATCCAGATCCATGTCGCAGGTATGCAAGGCATCCATGAAGTCGTGATATCGATAGTGGTCCGGATTATTCATAGACAAACCACTCAAAAAAGCGACCCGACGATGTCCAAGATCCCGAAAGGCTTTGACCATGTCAAACACCGCTTTTCTGTAAAAGTGAACAGCCAACTCATCGCTGACAAAGGCGATGGGACTGTTGGGTTTCAGCAGATCCTTAAATTCTCGCAGGGAGGAAACCGCCACCACGATCACGCCATCGATCCCCCGGGCCAACATGGTATTGATATTGTCGGCAGGGGAGTTTTGGGTAGACAACACAGAAACAATATACCCCTCCTGCGTAGCAACACGCTGGATTCCCTCATGGATGGAGGAATAATAGGGGTTCTGCAAATTTTTCACCAGAATTGCAATGTGCTTGGTTTCTTTGGTTGCCATGCCTCGAGCCAACAAACTGGGATGATAATTCAGTTCCTCCGCGGCAGCCAGCACCCTCTGGCGAACCTCCGGCGTAACAGATTTCGTACCATTGAGTACATGGGAAACCGTCGTTCCCGAAACACCTGCCAAACGAGCAACATCTTCCCGTGTAACGACCATTCTTGATCACCAACTCACTTCTGTTTTTGAAAAAGCTACGGTAGTAATGCCATTATATATGACAGTGGGAGAATGTGCAAGTTGTTTTTCGGCAACAGATTCTACCCCGTGGCTATTGTGATTGCTCGCTTTCCGGGTAATATCGCTTGAAGATTCTGTCGAAGATCCAAGCGTGGATCAACGCAGCCACGCCAAATAGAAACCACCCGATCACGGGCCAATACAACCAAGCCAAGATCACAGTAAGAATATGGGTAGCCAAAAGCACGATCGTCCAACCAAAATGACGAACAAACAAAAATAGTGCGCTTTTAACCGTGGTGAGGATCTTGTTATCAAACACCGCCTGCAACGGGAAAATGTATATGCTCATCAGCAACAAGGTCACATCCAAGCCAAAGAAGATCATGGCCAAAAATGTCCCGACAAATCCACCCATGTTGACAAAATACACGATATCTGTCGTAAACACAACGGCGGCAAAGGCAATGATCAGCCATATCACGGTCGATTGCCGGAAATTTCCCCGGAAAGCATCCCAGAAATCCCGGAAGATCTTCCCTTCCGTTCCGTTTTTTATCTTGATCATCACCGAATACAGCGCCGTTGTAGAGGCGCCGATGGTGACAACAGGAAGGCTGAACAGAACCCACAACAAATTCAAAAACATAATGTGAATGGGTTTCCAAAGCAATTCCAGAATTTTTCCATTGGGGTCAAAGATCGGATCCATCGTTTTCCTCCTGTGTCGAAAACAATCCAAAACGGACAAAGGAATAGCTACTGCGTTCTTGTTCGCTTCTGCCATTTTGCCAAGTTCCCGGAAGTTCAAACATTTTGGGTGCTACATAGCACATTTCTTCCCATTGGGCGTTGTGGTGGGGGCCCAGTAAATTGCGGTTTCCGGAGTAGAGTGTGATCTGTGCCACATTTTCTCCGACCTTGCAATACTCGCCAATTTCAGCGCTTTCAGCAAAATAGGACATTTCCACCGGTCGGCCGTTGATGCGCAAGGTGCAGCGTGCATAACCACCCGGCAGCTCCAGCCGGATCTTGCCGGTTTGCTCTGCCGTAAAGTTCTTTTCCAGAACCATGTATCCGGCAAAGAAGGGATACCCATCCAAAACCGGCTCCGTCACCGTATCGCATCGCTGCCCCAGATAGAACGCATCTGCCAGAAAAACACCCTCTTGCTTTCCGTTACGGAAACCATCTTGGGCATACACGCCAAAATCCCCCTGCAGATAGCAAGCCTCCACATTGGTATTGTACACCAGACAATTGCGCAACGACTCCGTCACATTGCCGAACAGCACGTCGTACACCTTTGGTTCCTGATAGAATCGAATTCGGAATTGTACACAGTTTTCTCCCATCGTTACCAAATGGGCAATGTCCGCCCGATATAGCTGCTTTTCAAAATCCGATGCGCCATCAAATGTTACAATGTGTCCATTCACCCGGCATTCGAGCGTATTCATATCCTCTGCCAGAAGGGACAATCTGCGGGGAATGACATCCACTTCAAACCGATACCGGATCCAGACTTCCCCATCAAAGCGACGGTTCAGTAAATCTTGAAACAGACCCATGCAGCTATATGGCCCCGTGAATGTGTGGCCGTCCAGCGAATAACAGACCTGATCCAGCGTCAGATAATTGTCAGAACACGCCTTCACCCGGAAGGGTCCTTGCAAGGTGATAACTTGCGATATTTCCTCCGGCTGTGCCGATTCATCCGTCAAAAACAGCACATAAGATTGTCCCGGGGCGAAGTGTAACTGTGTTCCCATCAGGGTGTGCTTGCCCGTCTCCAAATCCAACGCCCGGAAACCGGAAAAGTCACCGTAAAACTGCAACTGCGCCTCTTTTTCCATGTCACAATTGACTGCGAAAATAAACTTCATATCGCCAAATTGGCGCAAAGCTGCACGGACGGAGGTTCGGGTATCTGACACGGTATAGGGCTGCTGACACCGAATCTCCTCCAGAGAAATATTACTCTCAAAAGGACAATCCCAAGGCATTCCCTCGATATAAGAGGGCTTTTCATCCAGAAACAGCAACTTTCCGCTCTGATGAACATATTGCTCCAACAAAAGCTTGGTCTGGGTGTCCATGGTGTAGGTTTTGGGGAAAATCAAGGTGTCGTATTTGCATTGCCCCACCATCAAGCAGCCGTTTTGCACAGATCCGTGATTTGCCAAAATGGTTTCATCCAAAATATGATAGGGGATGTGCATGGCGCTGAGCATCGACAAAGTCTGGCTGTAATGCTCATTGATGGGGTAAAAGCGCTCAAATTCTGTCCGCTGATACTCCAAATACAAGCTGCGGATCGGGCAGAATACCCCCACCGACACCAGTTCCCGACTCTCCCCCAACAAATAGCCCAGTCGGGTAAAATAATCATTAAATGGACGGAATCCATACCGAACCCACGGGTTTGCCCAAGAAAAATGGGCAGGATAGTCCCGTTTGCGCTGTCCCCGCTCCGAATAGGGCAGCAAATGCTGGCACATCAGATTCACGCCGCCCACATATTGCGCCTCGGCAATGCATTTGACCTGCTTTGCCGTTACATTCCAGCCGCAGCCGGCAAAAGTCTCCGTCAACACTTTCTTTTTTCCAAGTTGACAGGCCACGGAGCTGACTTGCTTGGGCGCATTGGGTGTCGTGATGGCAAAGCGCAAAAAGTCGATGCCGGGAATGGACTCATATTCATAAAAGGGCATAATGCCGCCACAACAAAGCATCTGAGACTTTAGCTCCGCCTCTTCAATGTAGTGGCCCGTCAAGGATAGATCTCTCTGGGTACACCATTCATACACCCGTTGGGCAAAATTCTTCAGCATCAGTGATTGCATGGCTTTCCAGTATTTGTATCGGAAGTCACGGTATCCCTCTTTGTCCAGAAACAGCAATCCCAAACCATCCAACAGATCTTGACCATATTCTTCCTGAAAATACCCCGACAGCATGACGGTGTATGGCGTATCCCAGCGATAATACTGGGGCTCATCGGTGAAAAAACCCTTTAGACCCGTAAAGTCATCCGCCAATCGTGCCTGATATTGCTCGTGGGTCTCCTGCAAAAACTGATCCACAACCGCCGGATTGAGAATATCCGCCGTAGAAGGCGATGGGTGGGAATAGAGATTCAAACAGGTTTCATTCATCTGCGCACCAGCTCTCAGACGAATCAAATGCGTTTCGGTGATGCGATAGGAAACCAATGCGTTTTCATCCCATGCGCCGATCGTATAGGTCAAAAACTGATCGTGATTGCTTTCTTCGGACAACAGCTTGCCACCTGCGAATCCGCTAGGCCAGCCATTTTCATCATACGCCCAGCTATCCACACCCAGACGCTGTCCTTCCTGAATGCATTGACCAACGCAATCGAACCACTCCGGGGACAAATACTGCGTCTGTAACCCACCACGGGCATGCATAAAGTATCCTCCGAAGCCCTCTTGTACCATCCAACGGATCTGGCGCTTGAGTTCTTCGGGTTTCAAAAGATCATTCCATGACCAAAAAGGAATGGGACGATATTCCTTCACGGAATTCTCGTCCCATAGCTTGGTCACGATATTCTCAATTCCACGAATTGCATTGTTCATATCGTAATAATTATCAACTTTCTTCAAAAAAAGGGCTATTGTAACGTACTGCTACATATTCCGCCACCCGCGTCCGCTCCTGAAGGTCCGTCGGCGCAAGAACACTTTCCTGACGCTCATAAATTTCCGTGGACATTTTCAGCCGGAAGGTATCAATACCCAGTTTTCCCGCAGGGAGAATGTCGCATTCCACGCTGTCACCAATATGCAGACAGCGACCGGTCGGGATTTCCGCCAGATATTTTTCAAACAAGTGTTGCGGCTTACTGCTGCCATATTCCGAAGAAACCAGCAGTTTTTCATATCCCGTGATGCCGTTCTTCTCCAAGATCCGGCGCAGGGTATCGTGATGCATATACATATCCGACACAATATATACCCGCTTTTGCAGTTTTTGCGCCAGATAAAAGATCTCCACCACATCGTTCCGGGGAAGGATCAATTCCGTTTCCAATGCGATCTCACGATCGATCAGTTCCTGCTCATGTCCACGCAGACATGGGCACTTCCCGGAAATATAGGCGTAGATCTCCTCTATGTAAGGATAGGTTTGCTGAGACAGCACCCGTTCCGCTTCCGTTCTGACCGTAAAGAAATCAATTCCCCACACAGGGTCGATCTGCTGCGCCATGATTCGGAATACATCCTTGTTATAGTAAACCTTACGCATCACCAAGGTGTCAAAAATGTCAAAACTGATGATATCATGCTTTTCAAGCTCATGAATCAGGGCTGCGCGCGAATCATCGCTGCATACTCTCTTCAGCATATTCTTTGTCCCTTTCTGTCGATTTTGCTACTGTACGTATTATAGCAGAATCTGCAAGCCATCGCAAGCCACCAATAACCCATCTTTTGCCACCAATTCCACAGTTTCTGCATGGGATGCATGAAGTTTTGGGGCAATGTGGGAAAGATAGACCCGTGTTTGCTCATGAATCACGCCCCACTTTTTCAGAGACGGCAGCATCAACCGGATCATGGGGATGCTGTTATGCTCACCCATCCGATAATCTCCCACATAATCGCCACAAGTGGCATCTAGCACCGCTACATCTAACTTACAATCACGCAGATAGTTATATGACGACGTTAAAAACCATGCGCCATCCAATGCATAGAGCATTTTCTTGCCATGGATGGTAAACACAAAATGTTGCGGAAAGGATCTGGGATCATGGTTGGCATCAATGGACGCTACACTCATGGACTCCGATACGACAACTTCCGTTTCCAGCGGCAGATGCACGACCTCAACGTTCTCCATAGGCGGTACTTGCGCATCCCGACGCACCCACAATCGCAGGGGCTTTTCTTTTCCGGCCGCGATTTGGATCACGTGTTCCGCTATAAAATGGTCTGCGTGGAAATGGGTCACAAAAATGTCTGTGATTTTGGAAATATCGGTACCGGCAATGCGCATCGACTCCATTACATACATACCGCAGTCCACCAGATAGTTTTCTCCAATGAGCATGCAGGAGGCCCGTCTGGCGTCGCAATCGAAGCGATCCTTGCAATCCGTCTTCAGCCGTGGGGAAAAATTGGCCGCAGCCGTCCCCAAAAAGGTTAGTTTTACAGTCTGCTCCATCACAACCTCCTGATATGGGGACAGACGATCCCACACTTTTTGCCTGCGGATCGTCTGTCCGGATCTATCACATTACATTTTGAGCGCAGAAGAGAACTCTACGCCGGTAAAAAAGCGCAAGGAGATGCCACTAATGATGATCAGCGGAATACCCGCCACAATATACATGGCATATGCCGCACCCATATTGCTTTCGCTCAAGGTGGCACTCTTTTCCATTAGCACCGTGGCGATCATTTTCAAATTATCTTCCCGCAATACCAAGCTGGGCCACAGATAATCGTCATATCGGTTGCCCACAGCACCCAAAAACAGATAAATGAAGATGGGAATGGTCATGGGGATGACAATGCGCACCGCCAGATCGAAGTCACCGGCGCCATCAATTTGCGCCGCCTCGATGATGGATCTGGGTTGATTCTGGAAGAAGACCCGCAGTAAGAACATACTGCCTACCTGACCGCCTGCCCAGCCGGGAAGCCAGATACCCCAAACGGAGTTGATCAGATCCAGCTTATAGGTCAACGCATAGAGCGTCGGCAGGTTCAGCACGCTGGGGATGAACATGACCGAAATATAGGTATAAAACAACGCATTTTTCCCGAAGAAATTGCAGTAAGAGAAAATGTAGGCCACAATGGCTGCCAACACGACTTGCCCCAGCGCACCGATCACCGCAATGATCAGGGAGCTGATGATATTCTCCTTGACGACCAGAAATGCCTCAACATAGTTCGTCCACTGGAAACCCTCGGGCAGGGCCATGATGCTCAAGTTGATCTCGCTTTGGGTCTTGAAACTGTTGATCCATGTAATTGCCGTTGGAAGCAGCGCAAAACCGATGGCAATGGCAATAACCACCATGACAGTAATCTGCACATGAAGCTGATCCTGCCTTCTCAGGCGCACAACTTTCTTTCTAGCCATAGCTTTGGTCTCCTTTCAACATTTTCTTCAGCCGGAAATAGGTAATTCCCGACAGTACCAGCAGCATCAACACCGCAACAGCAGAAGCTTTGCCGTAGTCGGACTGGTTATACAGATAATCATAGACCTTGAACATCGGTGTCATAGTACCATAGGTACCCTTGGTGGTACCCCAGATACGGCCCACGGTTTGAACGGCGGAAATGATCTGCCCGATCATCACATACCGCACCTGACCCATAATAAAGGGCAGCTCGATTTTAACAAACCGCTTCGGCAGGGAAATACCTTCCAACTCCACGGCATCGTAGATCTCCTCCGGAATGCTCATCAGTGCGCCATAGAACAGCAAGAAACCACCGATCCACGGGAAACCGATCACCAGAATGGACCAAATGGCCGTTTCCGAGGTACCCAAGAAGGAAATAGTTTCGCCACCCATGGAGCGAATGAACTGGTTCAGCAAACCATTTGCACCGTAAATACCATACTTCCAAACCAGCAGCGAAGAAATGCCGCACAAAATGGAGGGCAGATACATCAGCAAACGCACGCGCTGCACCGTCTTTTTGTTGCGCATCAGCTTAATGGAGTAGGCAAAGAAGACCGGGGGCACAATACCCACAAAAATATCGCAAATCATAAACAGGATGGTATTGCGAATCATTTCCGGCCAGAAGGAGCTTTCGAAAAGGGATCGGAAATTATCCAGACCCACAAAAATATAGGGCTCGCCTTCGATATGCTGATAGAAAGCATCCTTGATCGTCATAATCGAGGGATACAAGGAGAACACCACCAGCAGTACGAAGGAAGGCAGCAGGACCAAATAGCACCACTTACCCTGCCAGATCTTACGCAATACGGATTTGAGTGCTTGGAACGCTTTATCTCCCGTGATCACTGCGCACAGGAAATAGACCGCCACCACGCCGAGCAAAACGGTCAGGCACAAAACCGGAATATACAGCTCGGAATTTCTCCCACCGCCCAGCACATCCAGATTGTAGGCCGAGAGGAATCGCTCAGAGCCGGTCGGTGAGCGCCACAAAACCACATATTCGCCGGTGCTGGTGGATACCGCCCGGGCATCTACATTGAATACCGTGGCAACACTGTATATAAATGTGCCTGTTTCCAAGTCAAAACAGTGGAGGACATTTTCATCGTTAGACTGCAAATACAGCCGCTCGTCTCCCGGACTAAAATACGCCTGATCCAACACCACATCCGAGGTGCCCAGCGTAACTTTTTCCAGATCGCTGCCGACCACGGCAACTTCACGGGCATTTTGCAAGGTAATATACAGCACGCCCTGCCCCCGTCGGGCAGCAGCGCCCTTGATGGTATCCTTGGTGTTGAGAATTTCGACACCGTAGTCGTCATAGGCCTGCCGATCATCTCTGCCGGTCTGCAAATTCAGGAAAGCGTGGAATGCGGCATCATCGCCAATGGGCAGTTTCATGACTTGTCCATTTTCAAAGGCGATGAGCATACTCTGACCATCCGGCATCAGAGAAAGCGCCTTGAGCTTGGTTTGCATGGTTGTCAATGCTTTTTTACCGGAGGTTTTCAGAATTTCACCGTACACCTCACCGGTAACAAGCTGATCACCTTTGATGGTCAGCTTTTCCAAATTGATATTTTGTCCATTGGTGTTGTTCAGTGCGAAATAGATCGCTACATTTCCGTCTGCGTCTTCGCACAGGTCATACAGCGCCGGGCCGGAATAATAGTATACCTGAATTGCGTCCGTCTGCTGCCACACCGACTGTCCGTCTTGTGTCTGCTGCAGATCCAGCAAATAGACATAGCTACGGGAACACAGCAAAATTCGCTGTGCATTCACGGGAATGACCCGCATCAATTCCGCATTATCCTCCGACTGTTTCTCGATCAAGGTGGAGCGAATAATTTCGCCCCCCTCGACTTCGTGAAGATAATCATCCGCCGTCATCACAAAATAACCGTCGCCATCCAGCGTTTCCGAGAGTCCCGTAACGGTGATCCCCCCGAGATCCGGCGTTTTGGCATTCGGGTTATTTCCCAGAACGGAAGTAAGCAACCAAATTCCACCAACAGTAAGCAGCAACGACAGCACAAATACAACCCAGCGAATAATCAGTCTGTTTCTATTTGTTGTCATAGGGCTTGCCTCATGCGTTGGGATTCTTGGTGTAGGTCAGATAAGGTGTGGTTTTGCCGTAAGCACTCTTGAAATACTGTTCATAGGTCTTAGCCAGCGTAGTATCCCAAGTATCGCACAGTGTCGCCAAGGCCACCGGGCCGCCTTCTCTGAGCGCATTGCCCATGGCGGTCTTCAGAGCGGTGGTGGAATCATAGCCGGTGGGGCCAAAGGACAGGTACGCCACAAAGGGATTTTCTGCAGCGCGGCCGCTGAAGACCACCTTGGAGGCAGACTCGAAGAAGCTGTTCCATGCCGCAGGAGCTACGGTTCCCAGAATACCGGAGGTAGCCTTGGGAGAACCGCCGCCCTCCTCCAGACCATAGTAGAAGCAGCTCTGGCCATAGGGAGAGAGGAAGAACTGGATGAAGTCCAGATACAGCGCAACTTCCTCCTCGCTCTTGCCATAGGTATACAGACCAATGTAGCCGCCGTAGCCACCCACATCACGGGTCAAGGTGGTGCGGCAGTGCTTGGTGCATTCATTGTGGGTCGCATCGTTGTCCACATGGTCGCAGCCCTCGCCCTGATTGCAGGGAACATCACAGGTGCATTCCATGGGCAGATAGTCTACCACATCCCAGTCAAAATCCACGCCTTCGGTATTCATAATGGTAACGCCGAAGCCCAGATAGCAGGGCATAAATACGGGAGAATCCTTGGTGCCGGCAAGGAAATTCTGCTGCATGGCAGTCAGAGACTCTTCCGCAAAGGTGGTGCTGAGATAATCGCTGAGCTTCAGGAAATTGGACATGAAGCAATTGAACTTGTCGCTTTGTGCGCCTACATAATAGGGAGAATCGCTGTCACTGTTCAGCAGCGCATTGTACACACGCATCATATTGATGTTGTACTTGCTTTCGTACTCCGGCTGGGTGGCGCTGAGGCTGAAGGCGAAATCCGCAGCAGCCTGCTTGTAGTTGTAGTCACCCACCTGCTGCTGAACATCGTCAAGCAGGTCGCGATAGAACTGGTCGGCATAAATCTTGATCATCCACTCCATGGGCTGACCGGTCATCTCGCCCAACGCAAAGGGAGCGGTGTAGCCTGCAGCCTTCAGCATAGCGCAGGCATCTATCATCTCATTCCATGTGGTGGGGATCTTTGCATTGCCAGCGGCATCCACATAGCCGGCTTCCACCAGCGCAGAGGTGTTGATGAAGATGCCGGTGACTGTTTCCTGAGAAACCAGAAGATTGACGCTCTGGCTGCCGATTTCGGTCAATTGGTCGCTCATCACGTCGGACCAGACGATGCCCTCACCGTCTTCGCCCACGCCAGCGTAGGGGTTGATCTCGTCGAGAATGCCGGACTGGAAGTTGTAGCCCGTAGTGGTGAGGTACGCCTTCACGTAGTTGCCCTGCATGATGCCGATGTTATGAGCGCCGGCTTCCATGGGGGTGCCAATGGCGGTGGCCATATCCGTACCGGAAGCATAGTTGTGCAACTCAAATTCCACATCGGGATAAATAGCCGAGTAAGCCTCAGTGACATATTCCCAGCCGCTCAATTCCAGCAGGAATGCACGGTCGATGTACAGTTTGCCTTCCATGGCGCCGCTCTGCTGCTTTTCCAGGATCTCCTGCAGGTCAAACTTGTATTCATCTGCCAACTGATTATAAATCTCGTAGTTGATACCTTCCACAGTGGTTACAACATCCCCGCCGGTGGTGTTGTCGGGGGTGGAAGGCGTGCTGGGGGTATTCGGGGTAGACGGGTCTTGCTGCTGGGGCGTGCAACCCACAGCCAAAGAGCCGATCATAACCAATGCCAAAAGAAGGCTGAGCAATCTTTTCATTCTTGTCATAATGACCTCCTGAATATTTCAGTAGTGCATCACTAAGATGCATTTTTGAATCGTGATGTTGCGATCAGGGATCTGTCCGATACCGTCGGACACCGCCGCAAAGGGCTAGCCTTCACGCACGGTGTCCAACGGCAGGAGGAAATCACCACTTTTTGTCCTCAGTAACGGGCACATAGGCCGTTGCCAAAGCATTTCTATTGATTTCATAATTCTGGGGAGTTTCTGTCTCTTCCTGCTTCTCGGTCAGGCTGATGGACTTGTAGGTCACATCGCCAGTACCGCTGGCTACGGTAACAATGGTCAGGCCCTTCAAAATCGTACCTTCAGACCAATAGGCAAGAGTCGTCAGATCAACGCTGACGGTGATCGTGCCATCTTCATTGGTGACGGAAGTGCAGACGGTACTGTTTTCGAGATCGCTCAGGCTCACATCCAGATAATAGCTGGCCGCATCGGTCTGCGCATTGTCAGACAGATGACCGCCCTTATCCGTGAGAATGTAGATACGATAGTTGGTAATGCTCATTGCGGAACTGTAAGTAAAGGTCAACTGACTCAGAGAAGCAATGGGGATCTCTGTGTTTTCAAGACGGATACCCTTCCAAGCATTGGTATGGGTGTAAGTGACCACGCTGCCCTCTTCCGTAACGGTGATGTAACTCTTATTCGTGACGGTCTTATTCTGGGCGCTGTACCACTGAGCGGAATCCTCGGTTTTGGTCATATCCCAACTGTTTTGAGTTACGACTTCTTTTTCGCCACAAGCGGAGCATACGCCGTTTTCAAAAATGTGTCCCTCGGTCTCACAATCGTGGGTCGGCTCTGTGTCCTCGGATGTTTCCATTAGAACATAAATTCGCACATGTGTTGCCGCTTCATCATAGATTGCAGAGATATCAACTTGCGGATTTGCGCAAATATTCAGTGCAAGGAAATTGTTATCGCCCCACCATGCTTCGTTAAGCAAGACAATCGAATCACTACACAAACCCGGACGACTTGCTGCATTATCCGATTCAGTAACCCACACTTCTGGGCGATACTGCCAACCTTCATCACAGATAATCACCGCATTCAAAAGATACTCTTTGGTGAATTTCTCCTCGGTGCAAATGTGCTTGCCGTCTTGGGACGAGCTTGCCGCACGAGGATCAGTGCCGGATGTGCTGATGTAATACTGGTTGGTCAGATAATCATATTCCAGACGAACATAACCGGAAAGGTCCACACCGATACCTTGGGCGAGGATGGTATCCTGCTCCAAAATCTGCTCGGGCGTTAATTGCTGATTCTGGTCGGTGTCTTCCTCGGCGTTTTCTTTGTAACTGGACTGAGTGACTTCGAATTTGTTATTCATGGCATTCTTAACAGCTTCTTTTGCCATATTTGCCATTTCGTCCGTGATGCTTGTTGCAGGGAGATAGGAGATGTCAGATATATCAGCACCGGTGATGGCTGCAAAGTAAGTCAAACCTACAAGGTATCTGCCGAAGGGCTGAACCATATGATATCCATCACGGGTCAGGGTATCTCCCATAAAGCTGGTTCTTGCGTTCTGCACAGCCGTGCCTGCCGGAATAACACCGCTGAACTTTTCCGTAGAGAGAACACATTTATTTACAGTGGAAACGATGGCTTGATACATAGTCTCTTGGTCATTGTTATAGTTGACAAAACCGCTGTGGGTGCTGTCCTGCTGATATGCCCAAGTCATATGCCAAAGAAGCTTTGCGTCAGAATTGGTCATATTCTGTTCCACATAAGCAATCAGATTTCCAAGGTTTCCATAGGAATCCGGCATACCGCTGAGTTGACTAGCTTGCTGAAGCGTAATAAAGTCCCAATCTTCGTCCTTAATGCCTTCAGCAAGGGTGTAGCCTTCTGTGGAAACCCATGTTCCGGAAACATTTTTTAAGTAGGTATAGCTGCCAGAATTGTTGACTGCATTGGCATAATGCATATCAATGGTGCAGCCACCAATACGCAAATTACCAAGGATCACTGTCTCAACACCTGCGCTCTTTGCCAACTGATAGAGGTACTCCATGGCATCCACAGAGAAGCTGTTGCCAATCGCCAGTACCTTCAGTGTTGTAGGAACTTCAGCATAGGGATAGATATTCAACGCAATGTTTTTATAGGTCACATCACCGGTGCCGCTGGCAACAGTTACAATCGTCAATCCCTTCAGGATCGTACCCTCTGCAAAGAAAGGAATGGTTGTCAGATCAAAGGTGACGGTGATGCTGCCGTCTTCGTTGGTTGTAGCCGTCCATGCCGTACTTGCGGCCATATTAGCGACCTTCATTGCCACATAGTAGTTTTCCGGTGCGTAGCCGGAGGTTGCTTCATCGTTGTAGGCGAGGTTGCCGCCCTTGTCCGTGAGAACATAAATGCGGTATTCAGAAACACTCAGGCCAGTACTGTAGGTAAAGGTCAGCTTTCCGTTCAACTTTGTAATGTCGATCTGTGCATTATCCAAACGGATGCCCTTCCAGCCATTTGTTTCAGAATATGTGATGGTGCTGCCAGTTTCGTTGACTGTGATGGTGCTAGTATCTGTCTGAGTCTTATTCTGAACACTATACCACAATGCAGAATCCTCTGTGTCACTCATATCCCAATTGTTCTGAGTGACGGGTGGAAATTCCAATGCGGAACAAACAGAGCAGATGCCATCCACAAAATTATGCGCCAGTGCCTCGCCCTCGGTTGCGCCACAAGCGGAACAGGTCTTGGGGGCAGTACAGGTAGCATCCACCCAAGTATGACCCAGAGCTTCACCCTCGGTTGCGCCACAGGCGGAGCAGGTCTTGGGAGCCGTACAGGTGGCGTCTGCCCAAATGTGTCCGTCGGTTTCGCAGTCATGCTTCTTCTGAAGAGCAATGCCCTTGTAGGTCACATTGCCGGTACCGCTGGCTACGGTAACAATGCTCAGGCCTTTCAGCACGGTGCCATCTTTGTAGAACGGCAGGGTGGTCAGGTCGAAGGTCACGGTGATACTGCCGTCAGCATTGGTAACAGAGGACCATGCTTCGCTGCTTTCAATATCGGTCAGCTTGATTGCTGCATAGTAGTTGGCAGGGGCATAGCCGGAGGTAGCCTCATCGTTGTAAGCCAGATCTCCGCCCTGATCGGTCAGAATGTAGATACGGTAGTTGGTAACACTCAATGCGGTACTGTAAGTAAAGGTCAAGTGACTGGTGTTCTCGTTGATCTCAATGGCAGCATTGCTCAGCTTGATACCCTTCCATGCATTGGAATTGCTATAGGTCACAACACTGCCTTCATCCGTTACCACCATGACGCTCGTATCCGTCTTGATCTTATCCTGCAGGCTGATCCAGTGACCGGAGTCTGTTTCATTGGACATATCCCATTGCGTCTGGGTCACAGGGGGCACTTCGGATGCGTCGCAGACGGAGCAGATACCATCCACCCAAGTATGGCCCAGCGCGTCGCCCTCAGTGGCTCCGCAGACGGAGCAGGTCTTGGGCACTTCACAGGTGGCATCGACCCAAGTATGCGGCAGGGTCTCGCCCTCGGTGGCCTTACAGACAGAGCAGGTCTTGGGAGCAGCGCAGGTGGCATCCACCCAAGTGTGGCCCAGTGCCTCGCCCTCGGTGGTGCCGCAGACGGAGCAGGTCTTGGGGCTCACGCAGGTGGCATCCTTGAACTGGTGGCCATTGGTTTCGCACTCATCCGGAGATGAGACAACGGACTTACCGGTCAGTTCGATGGTCTTATACACCACATCACCGGTGAGATCGCTGCCTGTAACAGTGCAGAAGGTCAAGCCCCGCAGCACATTGCCGTTGGCAAAGAAGGGTAGACTGGACAGATCGAAGCACACAGTCACGGTGCCATCGCTGTTTTCGGTGTAGGTCCAGTAGTCGCTGCCGGCAATATCGCTGATCTTCATGGCGATGTAGTAGTTTTCCGGAGCGAAGCCGGAGTTGGCCTCATCGTTGTAAGCCAGATCGCCACCCTTATCAGTCAGAATATAGATACGGTACTGCGTAATGCTCATCGCAGAGCTGTAAGTAACATACAGTTTACCGCTGAGCTCGTTGATATTGATATTCTGGTTTGTCAGAACGATGCCCTTCCACGCATTGGTATGGGTGTAGGTGACCACGCTACCGGCATCGGTA
>CAZOVE010000042.1:0-16313 GCA_964583135.1 uncultured Oscillospiraceae bacterium
CAGAGTGATTCTGAGTCAATGCCTGTTGACACGGCTGATGGTGGAGGTCCTTCGCAGTTTCCGCCATGGCAATTCCCTGCAGCCTGTCCCGTCCTCTCCAAAAAGTAATCGAATTTTGGCCATCACCAAGTATATCGATGCGCACCTATCGGAGGACTTGTCCATCGATGCCTTGGCAGAGGAATTTTTTCTCAGTAAATACCATATGATGCGCCTATTCCGGGAATCCACAGGTTACAGCATATACACTTATATCATCCAGCGCAGACTTTTGCTGGCCCGAGATCTCATTTCCCAAGGCTATTCCGCTACGGAAAGTTGCTTTCGTAGCGGCTTTGGCAGCTACAGTTCCTTCACCCGCACCTACGGCAAATATTTCGGCACTACCCCCACCGGCAGAAAATATGCCCAATTTCTGCCGGAAGATACCGACGAATAGGAATTTCGATCATTGTATCCGGTTTTTCTTCTCCATGCTCTTTCCGAAAATGAACGCCGGGCAAGAAGCCCGGCGTAATGCTTATCCTTCATCTAGCATGATCTGCAAAATAGTTTCATCCGTCTGTCGCATTCCCTCGCTGGCCAACCGCCCCACGTTCCTTACCGTAGCATCCGCACCCTTGGTGACGATCCCATCGCCACCGTAGAATTGCTGCTTTTCCTGATACATCTCCCAACCGAGAATGCCCGCATCCACCGCAGCAGCAATTTTTGCGGCACAGGAGGGTTTTGCCCCATCGCAGATCGTGCCGGAGAGGATCGCAATGGCATTGACCACCGTATGTGCCACCGCATGGAGTCTGCCGCCCATCAGATAGGCGATGCCTGCACCGGCACCGCAACCGGCGCTGATGGCGCCACAGTAGGCAGATAAACGACCGATGCCGGTTTTTTGATGGATGGTCACCAAATCGCTTAGAACAACAGCCCGCAGTAACTCTTCTCTGGTTTTTTCCAGAGCCTGCCCATAGACCACCACCGGCACACTGGCCGTAATGCCTTGATTGCCGGAACCGGAGAGGATGATGACCGGCATTTCACAGCCACTCATCCGAGCATCCGAACCGGCAGCCGCATAAGCCGCCGCCTGCTTGCTCAGCAGAACACCCTGCCGGGATAACAGAACACTACCGATATTGGCGCCCCAGTTGCCCCGAATTCCCTCTTGGGCAATGGCCATATTACATTCGATCTGCCGTCCCACCACTTCTTCCACATCGGAAATATCCACGCAGTCGGCAAATTCGACGATTTTCTCAATATTGAGACAGGATTTGTCCGTCAACTGATCCTCGGAGCTTTCCTGAATCGGCAACTCCAACAATTTTTCGCCGTTTTTTTCCATTAGCACGATGTTGGTATGATGGTTGGCGATCCGCAGTCGCACAGAATCCCTTCCGGCCCGTAATGTCACATCGATGTCAAATACCAAGCCGGAATCCACCGGTTGAATATTCAGCTCCACAGTCTGCAAAAACTGCCCCAGCGCCTGCCGCCCCTCGTCGGTGATGGTGCTGATGACCTCTAGGACCTTGTCCGCATCGCCTGCCACGATACCGGCGCAGACCGCCGGCCCGATGCCGTGCTGACCGCCGGTATTGGGCACGATCACACTTTTGACATTCTTGATAATGTTGCCGCTGACCCGGATATCTACGCGCTCCGGCAGTTTGCCCAGTAGCGCCCGAGCTTTTGCACCGGCGTAAGCCAAAGCAATGGGCTCTGTGCAACCCATTGCAGGCCGCAGCTCCTCATGCAGGATATTCAAATATTGCTGATACAGCACTTCCCCCTGTTTCACGGCAATACCTCCTTGCTTGCTTTGTGTCGATTATAGCACTTTTCGCACCGATTGTAAATCCATACTTTACTTCATTGTTTTGACGTGGTAAAATATTTACACCACTTTGTGAAAGGAGTGTTCCGCCATGGGTCAAAAAAACGATCGTAGCGCCCCGTTAAAGTGGCTGATCGGCATTCTTGCCGTTTTCTTGCTGGCTTTGTTGTTGGTTGTGTTTCTGCTTACTCAGTCCGAACCACCCCAGCCAACAGAGCCTTTCCAGCCGCAGACCCTCGCAACTTCACCTACCACCGAGCCGACTGCCGAAGCCACCGAACCGCCCACAACAGCACCCACCGAACCGGTATTGACGGACTGGGTGGAATCCGACGGCAAAATCTACTACTATGCTGACGGCATACCTCTGACAGGCCCGCAAAACATCGACGGAACACTCTACTGCTTCGGTTCCGATGGCGCATTGCTCAGCGAAGGCTGGCAGGAAATCGACGGTGCTACCTACTACCTCAATGCCGACGGTAGTGCCTATTACGGCTGGCTTGCACAGGATGACGATCTCTATTATCTGCGCAGCGACGGCACTATGGCCCGGGGTTGCCTGAATATCGACGGCTTCAACTACTTTTTCACCGAAACCGGCCGCCATATTTACGTGGTCAATCCATGGAACTATGTGCCTGCCGACTACGAGCCAGAACTGGTCACGTTACCCACCGCTTTCAGTAAAAGCGGTAGCATAGTGGATGCCAGTTGCCACGCCGCTCTGGTCCAAATGATGACCGACTGCATTGCTGCCGGTCATGATGTATACATCATCTCCTCCCACCGTACGCAGGCATACCAGCAGAAATTGTTTGACAATCAAGTCAAAAAGCAGATGAATAAGGGCTACTCCCGTGAGGAAGCGCAGGTCATTGCCGCCACGATCAGCGCCATTCCCGGCACCAGCGAGCATCAGTTGGGACTCGCGGTAGACATTATCGATACCGCCATTTGGGATTTGGTGGAGGAGCAAGAAAACCTGCCGGGTCAGAAATGGCTGATGGAAAATTGTTGGCGCTACGGCTTTATCCTGCGCTATCCGAAGGACAAAACCGACGAAACCGGCATTATCTATGAACCTTGGCACTATCGCTACGTCGGCATCGAGCTGGCAACCGTGCTGTATGAATCCGGACAAACTCTGGAAGCCTATCTGGCTGCCTTAAGTTAAAGAATAATGCCGTCCGCAATTGCGGACGGCATTTTGATGTAATGTCACTGATCGATATGCACATTGAGGTGGGGATAACTCATGTGGATACCGTTTTCCTTAAACACACGCTGCAGCTTTTCCTGAATTTCAAAATTGACGGTCCAATAGTCTTCTCCCTTGACCCACATACGAAGCTGATAATTGATCACGCTGTCGCCATAGCTGGTCAACATCGCCTTAGGCGCTGCCGGCTCCGTGAGAATGCAAGGGTTGTCCGCACAGCTTAATAGAACCTGCAATACCTTTTCCACAGGGTCGCCATAAGATGCGGAAACGCTGATGTCCAACCGTCGGGTACCGGTCACGGTATAGTTGGTGATTTCCGCAGACACCACGGCATTATTGGGGATATAGATCACCTTGTTATCCGGAGTCGTCAACTTGGTGTAGGTCATGCCGATCTCAGAGACCGTACCACTCTGTCCTGCGATCTCTACATAGTCACCAGAGCTGAAGGGATGGGTATACAGCAGGGTAAAGCCGCCTACAATATTGCTAAGCATATTCTGTACGGACAGAGAAACCGCCAATGTTACCACAGATGCTAGCGCCACGATGCCGGTCACATCAATCCCCAGCGAAGAAGCCAAGATCAGGCCCAGCAACACATACATCACCGTGCTGGACAGGGTCAGAATCAAGCTATGGGCCGCCTTTTCCAATTTTGACTTTTTCAGCGCCTTGGTAATGATCTTCATGATCATGCGGATCGCCAAAATGCCCACCACGGCAATAATGACCGCCTTGAGCACCAAATTCACCAAGTTGACACCTTGGGTCGTTGCCCAAGCAATAATCGAATCAAGCATGATAAACACTCCTTGTTTTGTTTCGTTCTCATTATAGCAAATCTTTGGGGATAATCAAGCAGTTTTAATACCATCTTAAGGAAAGTTTCTCTTTCATCTTTCTTCGCAACCTGTTATAATGGAGAAAAATCCCCACCGTTGGGAGGTATAGCCTATGTATAACATTCTCATCTGCGATGATCAGCCGGATATCGTCAACGCCCTGAAGATCTACTTAACACCGGAGGGTTACCGGCTCTTCGCCGCCTACACCGGCAAGCAGGCCCTGCAGGTGGTGCAGGAAAACGAGATCCACCTGATCCTTTTAGATATTATGATGCCGGAGATGGATGGCATCGTTGCTACCACCAAAATCCGGGAGATCTCCCATGCGCCCATCATTATGCTCACCGCCAAATCCGAGGTGGAAGACATGGTGTTGGCCCTCAATGTCGGTGCCGACGACTATATCACCAAACCCTTTGTCCCTGTGGAGGTTCTGGCCCGTGTGCGCAGCCAACTGCGCCGTTATGCCAAATTTGGTAGTGCCCCCACCACCGAAACGGATACCATCGTCATCGGCCCGATCGTCCTCAATGATCGAGAAAAGACCCTGACCGTTGATGGCGATCTCGTCACCTTGACTCCCACGGAATTTAGCATTATGAAGCTACTGATGCAGCATCCGGGCAAAGTTTTTTCCACCAAGACGCTCTACGAATCCGTCTGGCATGAATCCGCCATCGGCAGTGAAGGTGCCGTAGCCGTCCACATTCGCCATCTGCGGGAAAAAATCGAGATTGACCCCTCCCAGCCTCGCTATCTGAAGGTGGTTTGGGGACAGGGCTACAAGCTGGAGGGCGGCGTATGAAGCACAGCATTATCGTCAAATTTCTGATGATCGTGGTCTGCTGCCTGTCGCTGGTGGCCGCCGTCGGCTGCACAGCCGGCATTGTAGCCTTGGAATCGGCCAATCTGTACATCACCGGACTGGATGCGCTACAGGATCAGGCTTATGACTCCATCGCCAAGGACATCGCCACAGGCTATGCCGAGCTATACGCCGCAGAAACGTTGGGTGATCTGCCCTACACCCTGCGCGAATCGTTGTATGATGACCCCTTGGATCGCAGTGATACGGAGCATTGGTATGTCAAGTTGGAGCAGGACGGTCGTATGCTCTCCTCCGATGGTATTTTTACCACACGCTGCGCCTACTCCAAGCAGATCAATATTTCGCCTCTGTATTCCATCGCCTCTTTGTATAGCCCCGAGGATATGATCCCGTCTGCAACCGTCACCCCCGATCCCACGACGCCCACCACACAAGCACAGGAGAGCCAAAGCACCACTTATCCCCAGATTCAGGTACCGGATGGGTATCTGTATTACAGACAAGAGCTGACCCTTCAGAGCGGTGGCGTGGTCACCTACTATCTATACTATTATCAAGCACCCCAGTACACCGTCACGGTACGGCTTCAGGAGGGCGTGTTGGACAACAGTTCTTTGTACCTGCTGAACAATATCTATCCCCACCGCTATACCTTTATTGCCGGTTTGATTGCCTCGTTGCTGATGTCCTCCGTTGCGTTGGTTTATCTGGTTTACGCCGCCGGAAAAAGCGCCGACGGTAGCATCCGACCCGGTGGTCTGAACCTGCTACCGCTGGATTTATATGCCTGCATTACCATTGGCAGCATTACAGCGTTGGCAGTGCTGCTGCGCAATCTTTTGGAGTGGATGGAGAAGGAAGGGCCTCATCTGGGCAACCTGAGTTTGATCGGTGTCAATCTGCTAGGCATTGTCGTAGTCTTCGTTGCATTTTTCTTTGCCTTCTGCGCCCAGATCAAGGTCAAGGGCAATTTCTGGTGGCGGCATAGTGTGCTGGGTTGCTGTTGCCGTATCATCGGTGCCGGTTTCCGCCTTTTAGGCAAAGGCATTGCCGCATTGACCAAAATGCTGCCGCTAATGGGGCAATGGCTCCTGATCGCTGCAGCCATGGGTCTTAGTCTGCTGATCACTTTCCTTCTTTGGCTGGGCAACCGTGGCTCTTCCGAGGCCACCGGATGCGCCATGCTCTTTTTCCTCAATCTTTTTGTCTGCATCGGCGTTGTGATTCATGGCAGTTACTGCTATGCCACCTTGCTCAAAGGCGTTCAAAGAATGTGTCAGGGCGATCTGAGCCATCAAATCCCCACCCGGTATCTGTGGGGTAATTTCCGCATATTTGCTCAGGATTTGAACGCCCTCTCTCAGGCAGCCCAGACCGCCGCACAGCAACAGATGCGCTCCGAGCGGATGCGTACCGAGCTGATCACCAATGTGTCCCACGACATCAAAACGCCCCTGACCTCCATCATCAATTTTGTGGATCTGCTGCAAAAGCCCCATAGCGAAACCCAGCAGCAGGAGTATTTGGAGGTTCTCGCCCGTCAATCGAGCCAGATGAAGAAGCTCATTGAGGACTTGATGGAGTTGAGCAAAGCCAGCTCCGGCAATATCTCAGTCCATCTGCAGCAGTTGGATGCCGCTCAGGCGATCTATCAAGCCTTGGGAGAGTTTTCCGACAAGCTGGATGCGGCGCAAATCACGCCGGTTTTCCGTGCGCCGGCACAACCTCTGCTGATCATGGCCGACGGTCGACTGATGTGGCGCGTGCTATTTAATCTGTTGACCAATGCCGTGAAATATGCCCTTCCCGGCACACGATTGTATTTGGATCTTCTACAAGCAGAGGATCGGGTGGTGCTGAGCCTGAAGAATGTTTCCCGCACCCCCTTGAATATGGATGCACAGGATCTGCTAGAGCGGTTTGTCCGAGGGGACGCCTCTCGCAAAAGCGAAGGCAGCGGTCTGGGCCTGAACATCGCCAAGGGCCTTATGGAAGTGCAAGGCGGAGGTCTGGAGCTGCTCATCGACGGTGACCTCTTCAAAGTCACCTTGAATTTCCTCGCTGCAAAACAGTAAATCTCCTCGAAAACTGCTAAAAAACACATATTGCGCCCTTTGTTCACAATTTTTTCTTCCTTTGTTTTCAATTTTGTGATTTGCCGTTCAAAAACAGCCTGTATGATAAAGCCATGAAAGATCACGGAGGCCGTGAACCGTGAGATTTCAGCATGTAGATCCTTTTTTCTACCTCTCTTCTTTCCAAACCCCCTAAGCGGAAAGCCCACCGCCCTGTTGCGGTGGGTTTTTCCCGTCTTGACAAACCAACAGTAAAGGACTATAATACCTTTAACTTCATAGGACAGTTCGTGACCATCCTGTCGGTAAATAAAACTAGGGAATCGATGGGCGCATTGCGCTCATTTTTTGTGGGATGGGCATACTCTGCCTGTCCCATTTTTGTTTTGGAGGAAATCAATGTTGAAAAAAACACGCTTTCTCACCCATAGTGCCCTGATTGCCGCCATATATGTGGCTCTGACCTATTTACAAAATGCCCTGCTGCCCGGCTCTGCCTATTGGGCGATCCAGTTTCGAGTATCAGAGGCACTTTGTGTCTTGGCCTTGATGACGCCGGCCGCCATTTCGGGTCTGAGCATCGGCTGTCTGCTGTTCAACATCTCCTATGCCGGCGCTCTGCCGCTGGATTGGCTGGTAGGTACCGCCGCCAGCTTCTTTGCCGCCTCCGGTATGTGGCTGACCCGCCACCGGACGATCAAAGGCTACCCCCTCTTGGCCATGCTGATGCCGGCATTTTGTAATGCTCTACTGGTGGGTTGGGAGCTGAGCGTGTACATCGGCGGTGGATTTTGGATCAATGCGCTCTATGTGGCCATCGGTGAAAGTGCAGTATTGCTGACTTTGGGCACGTTGCTTTACTACGGAATGAAACGCCGCCGTCTGGACATCCGGCTCTTTGCGTAATCTTCGGTTGATTCTTCCGAAAATTGTGGTATAATAGCTCAAAAGGAGCGATTTTGATCATGATTGATTACCAAAAACCCGACCTGTCCCGACAGGCGGAATACGAGCGCATCCATCGAGCGCAGTCCGAGCGAGGCTGTGAATATTCCTTTGTCAACCTCTGCCTTTGGGGTCGGCAGCGCATAGCTTTTACCATGGGCTATGTCACCGTATTTTCTCAGTATGAAAAGCGCAGTCTGTATCTATACCCCATCGGCAAAGGCGATATCCGCCCGGTGTTGGAGGCAATTATGGCCGACGCCCGAGAAAAAGGTCTCATCTGTCGTCTAACCGGCCTGATGGCAGCCGACTGCGTCACGCTAGAGGAGCTGTATCCGGGCAAATTTCAATTCCTGCCAGATCGTAATAGTTGTGATTATGTCTATAACATTGAAGATCTGGCCACCCTAAAGGGGAAGAAATTCCAGAAAAAACGCAACCATCTCAACAAATTTCGGGAAAATCACCCCAATTGTCAGGTGTTTCCCATTGACGAACACAATCTCGATGCCGTTCGGGAAATGGTAGATCGTTGGTACGTCCAACGGCTGTCGGAGGATCCCCATGCAGATTTTCATCTGGAGCAGCGAGCCCTGCGCCGCGCCTTTGCCCATGGCAAGCAACTGGGCATCGAGGGCATCATTTTGGTGGAAAACGATGAGATCATCGCCATGACCATGGGTTCTCCCCTGTCGGAGAACACATTCGACGTGCATTTTGAAAAAGCACAGGAAGACATCGACGGTGCCTACCCTGCCATCAATCAGGCCTTTGCCGCCTATCTGCAGGAAAAGTATCCTACGCTGCGCTACCTCAATCGAGAGGATGATATGGGTCTGCCCGGTCTGCGTCAAGCCAAGCTCAGTTACCACCCGGACCATTTGGTGGTCAAGTTCTGGGCGCAACTGATGGAGGCGGAAGATGATGATTGACTATCCACAGGAATCCTCCCTAGCTGCCCTGCAACATCTTTGGCAGGAAGCCTTCGGCGATGATGCCGCCTTTATTGAAATGTTCTTTGATCACATTTTCAGTCCGGATCGTTGCCGCTGCATGACGGTAGACGGTGACGTCGTTGCCGCCCTCTATTGGTTGGACTGCCGTTTGGACCGGCATCCTCTGGCTTACATTTATGCCGTGGCCACAAAACAAAGCCATCGTGGAAAAGGCTTTTGCCGGGCATTGATGGATGATACCCATCGATTACTTCGGGAATTGGGCTACGCTGGCTGCGTTCTCGTCCCCGGCGAGGAAAAACTCTTCCAAATGTATGCCTCTATGGGCTACGAAACCTGCAGCAGCATCCGGGAATTTGACTGCAAAGCCGGTTCACAGCGCACCTCTTTACGATCCATCACCGCAGAGGAATATGCTGCCGAACGCCGGCTGCGATTGCCGGAACACAGCGTCCTGCAGGAGGGGGAGAATCTGGCATTTCTGTCGCTGTTGGCGCAATTTTACGCCGGCGATGACTTTCTCTTGTGCGCCTCCATAGACGGAAAACGGCTCAACGCACTGGAATTATTAGGCCCGTCAGATGCAGCGCCTGCCATTTTGGCCACTTTGGGTGTTCCCGGCGGCTGTTTCCGTACCCCCGGTCAAGGTCGGGACTTTGCGATGTATTACCCTCTGTCCGATTCCCCTGCCCCACAATACTTTGCTTTTGCTTTTGATTGAAGCAATCTTGCGATCAACCGCAATTAAAAAACGAGATGCCCTAGGGCATCTCGTTTTTGTATATCAGGGCTCAAAGGATTCAAAAATCGGGATCGCACCTTCACGAACAGCCACATCATACGCCTCTTGCGTCCGCAATGTCCAACTGACGCTGCGCACACCCCACAGTTTTTGGGACAGCATCGGGCTCAAGCCTTTCCGATCCGCAAAGCTGTATGCAATAAAATCCGGCTCGGTCAGCCATCCTGTCAGCAGATTGGTCAGTATAAATCGCGTGATCCAAGGCATCGTATGACCCCCACGCATGAAATTATAGGATAGCTGTCCCCGTAGGATCTGCGGTCTGTGCTTACGCAGCCAGCGAATGCATCGGGGATCAAAGGATTCGATGCAATAAGCCCCCGGATACGTTTCCAGAACATCACAAGCCGCCTGACACAGTTGAGCTGCATTGCCCCGCTCCGCTTTCAGCTCTACGATCATGGGCGCTTTTCCGGCAAAGAGGGCCAACACTTGCGAAAACTCCGGAATCACTTCCTCCGTTCCTTCCAGCCGATAGTTTCCTAGCTCTGCCGCCGTCAGATCCTCGATAAAGCCATCCACTCCGGTGGTACGCTTCAAGGATGTATCGTGCAGCACCGCCAAATGGCCATCTTTGAGCAGATGCAGATCTAGCTCAATGCCATATCCCTTTTCCAGCGCCAGCCGAAACGCGCGCATCGAGTTCTCCGGCACACCATTGCCGTGCAGGCCACGGTGGGCGTAGGCCCATCCCTGCAGTTTTTTCCAATCCGGATGATTCCTGCGTCCTCGTAGCGCCAGTAGATACAGCGCCACCACGATCAAAAGAAGGATACCGATCACCATACTCAATCCTCCATATCCAAGCCTTCCAGTCCCTTTTTCGCCTCAGGCTTTGTATCGCCGTGGCGTACCATCCACATGGTCACAAAAGCCAGCGCCACAAACACGGCGGCATAGGGGAACAACACCGTCTCTGCCAACTGCTCCATCAGGAAACCGGAGAAGATTGGCGTAATGATCTGTGCCGTCATAGAAGCCGTATAATAGTAGCCGGTATACTTGCCAATGTCACTGCCGGAGCACATCTCCACCACCATGGGGAAGGAGTTGACATTGATGGTGGCCCACGCCACACCGGCCAACGCAAAGAGTACATACATCACAAAGTCAGGCGAATTCGACCGCATCAGCGACGCCGTGCCAAAGGCCAACGTCAGCATCACTACGCCGGCCATAATGGTCTTCTTCCGGCCGATCTTGGAAGCCACAATGCCTGCCGGAACATAGGCAATAATGGCCGCCGCCTGCGCCAGCAGCATAGTGGTATTGTAACTCTTATCCAGAATATTGGTGGCATAGACGGCATATTTGGAGGTCACCGCATTGTAGCCAAAATACCACAATGCAATGGACAGCAGAATGAAGATCAGCGATTTCCGTTCTTCCTTGCTCAGTCCCCGCTTTTCGCTCACGACCGCTTCGGCTTCCTCAATACCATATCGGAGGCTGTCTTCCTGCATCTGTTTAGCCCACGCATTTTCCTTGACGGTCAGTAGGAAGATCGCCAGCGCCAGCAGCATCACACCGGCAACAATGGCATAGTAGACAGTATAACTCATCATCGCATTCTGCACCGCAGAGGTAGCAAATACCATCCCCAGCACCAGCACCAGAATGCCGCCGGCAGTACCCATCAGGTTGATGATGGCATTGGCCTTGGATCGCAAAGGTTTCACCGTCACATCCGGCATCAAAGCCACCGCAGGGCTGCGGAAGGTCGCCATCGACAGCAAAACCACCAGCAACAAGGCAATAAACACGATCAGCTCTGTGTCATTCTCTGCCGTTTTCCGTGCAACATAGGCCTGCCGCGCCGGTGCCACATAATTGGTATAATCCGGATTTGTCTGACCGTCGACTTTACAGGTAATGGCGACGAATTCTTCCTTGCTGAAGCGCTCCGACAGGACGAACACTTCTCCCTCCGGAGTCTTAAGCTGCACATCCGCCTGAGAATCATAGATGATCTGCAAAGCAGCAGGATCATCAATGGTGGCTACCTCGGCAATGTTGGCAAGCTGCGCATTATCCACGAAAGACAGTCCCACCAATGCCAACGCAGCCAACAAGGTGCCCAAGGTGATAAAAGGCGTGCGCTTGCCCCATTTACTCCGGCATTTATCCGATAGAGTACCGAAAAATGGCAGCAAGAACACCGCCAACACATTGTCCAACGCCATGATCACGCCTGACCACGTCTGGGACATACCAAATTTATTGGTCAAAATTACCGGAATGGTGGCATCATAAGCCTGCCAGAAAGCGCTGATCAGGAAAAAGGCAAAGCCCACCAGAATGGTTCGTTTGGTGTTTAATTTCATCGGAACTCCTCCGTTTCATAACGTATGCTTCTATTATACGGATATTTCCCGAAATGTCCAGAGATTTCCGCAGTTGACAAAAACAAAGCCAGAGATTATCATAATATCAAATACTCAAGGAGGTCATTGTTATGCCCCAAGTCGTTGCTTTAGGCGAATTGCTCATCGATTTCACTTGTGCCACTACGGATGCCGACGGTTATCCCACTATGGTCGCCCACCCCGGTGGCGGTCCGGCCAATTTTTTGGCTGCGTTAAGCAAATTCGGCGCCACCACCGCCCAAATTGGCAAGGTCGGTACCGATGCTTTCGGTAAGCTCTTACTGGGTACGCTGCAAAAACACGGCATCAGCACCGAAGGTATGGTTACAGATGACACCGTGTTCACAACACTTGCTTTCGTAACGCTGGACGAAACCGGCAATCGAGAATTCTCTTTCGCCCGCAAGCCCGGCGCGGACACCTGCCTGACCTTTGAAGATGTGAATCTATCCCTCATTGATGCAGCGGAAGCCTTCCATTATGGTACCCTGCCCCTGACGGATCAGCCCTCTCGCAACACCGCCCGGAAGACCATCCGCTACGCCAAAGAGGCCGGCAAGCTGATGGTCTATGACCCCAATCTGCGCAAGCCCCTGTGGCACGATCTGGAAACCGCCAAAGAGCAGCTTCTGTGGGGTCTATCCCAAGCCGATGTAGTCAAAATCAGCGATGAAGAAGTGGAATTTCTCTTTGATTTGGATGTGGAAGCCGGTGCAGCCCACATTTTGGAGAACTTCGGCGTAAAATTAGTCTTCGTCACCTGTGGTCCCAATGGTTGCTACTTCCGCAATGCCCAAGCCTGCGGCCATGAGCCTAGTTTGCAGAACATTCAGGTCGTGGACACCACCGGCGCCGGTGATATTTTCTGCGGCAGCGCCCTGTGGAAGCTGTTGCAGCTCGGAGCGGATCCCGCCCATCTGCAGGAAGCGCAGCTTCGGGAAGTGGTCCACTTCGCTTGCACATCCGCCGGTCTTTCCACTACCCGTCCCGGCGGTGTTTCTAGTGTACCCGAGTATGCTGAGGTCCTGCGCCACCTGTAAATATTAAAAGAGAGAACAGCGAAAAGACTGTTCTCTCTTTTTGTTTACGATGCCGTCAAGCACGATTCCGTGATAGTAATATTCAGCGTCACACTCTGGCCATCACGTAGCACCGTGATCTGCACCTCATCACCGACACGGGCAGTCAGCAGCAGATCAATGATATGGTGCTGGCGCGTGATTTCCTTTTCCACATCGCCCAGCTTCACCGACTGCAACACATCACCCACCTGCAACACTGAGCCGATCTGGTTGGGACTGACTTCGTAGATCTCTACCGTCTCCCGAATGTCCACCATGCCGGTCTCTTCATTATACACACCGCTGGAAGCCTTCGTGATCACGGTCACGCCCAGAATGGGCCGCTGCACACTTTCCACATCGGTACCGAAGCAGTAATCGATGATATTATCCGCCACTGCAAAAACCGTGGTAGAGGGAAGAGCATATCCAATGTTTTCCACACCGTCCGTAATGGTCTTGGCATTGACGATACCGATGAGTCGACCGTTTTTGTCAAACAATCCGCCGCCGCTGTTGCCGGAGTTCACCGCCGTATCGATACGCATGACCCGGAAGGACACTTCGGTATAACCATCCGCAGCCGTCATGGTGATATGCTCCGAATCCACGCTAACCACGCCGCAGGATGCGGAAATACCGCTGCCCTCGGGATTTCCAATGGCGATGGCGGTGCTGCCCACAGCGACAGCATCCGAATTACCGGGTCGGATGGCCGTTGCGGCGGAATCCCGCAGCAATTCGCTGTCTTCTATCCGCAAAATTGCGATATCGTAGTTCATGGAGCCACCAACATAGGTAGCTTCCATCTCCATACCGCTCAGCTCCGAGCCGTACAGATACACCTGAATTTTTTCTGCGATGCCGTTACTCGTGCGGCTGTCCGAATCAAACACCACGTGATAATTGGTGATAATAAAGGCATCCCCTTGGGATTTGTTGATCTGATAGATCACGCCGGAGCCTGCGGAGTAATACTCCGTCACACCGTGACGCCCCTGCTCCATAAAGGTACAAAAAATGCTGACACTACTGCGCAGACCGATCATCGTCGCAGTTTCCGTATCCACACCGGAGCCGGCAACACTGCTACCATTGGTGCCGTCTTGGCCGTCCACACCGTCTTTGCCATCCATGCCGTTCTTGCCCACGACCACGCCCAAGTTATCCTGCGTTCCGTCGGTATAATAGATCACCAGTTCTCCCTGCTCGTTGATCTGGGCATCTTTGATCCCCACACCATTGGACTGCACCAGCGGCTGCACAACCAGCGCCACAGCCAGCAGGATGGTCAAGATCCAAAGCAGAGGATGACCGCCTCTGCGAGCCGGTGCAGCAACCGTCGTGGAAGTCGATGCCGAAGCTGCAGAATGTGCCGACGATATATGCTGGGGCTTGTCGGGCAAATTATCCAAATCATTCAAGTCGTAAACGCGCATTCAATCTCCTCCTCGGGACATTTCTTAGGGTTATTATAAGAAAAACTTCTGAAAAAATGCTGAAAAATCTATGAAGCTTTCATGAATAGCACCATTATACCACATTTGCGCCACTTGTCGAGAAAAACTTTCCCAAACCTCCCTGCCACCAAGCACGTCTACAACGACACGCTCCGATACAAATACGTAGCCGCCCGACCCCATACGGGGCCCGGCGGCTCATTTTATGAATCGTTGGAAAAGACCGACGAAGCTCCTTTCCTCGACCAACAGGCTACATCGCAGATCCCATTGGATCGCTGCCTATCCCTCACGGGGAGGGATAGGCAAGTAAGAATATAGTTACTTGCAAGTCTGCTTGCAGGTGCCGGTGAAGATATTGCCATTGTCGGTCAGATACTGGGCAATCACTTCACTGCTGGGATCCTTATCGTAATCATAGATGTGCAGAACATCGGCAACGCCGGTAAAATCACAATTCTTGACGATCAGATCCTGTCCCAGAGAGAAATCACCGGAGTAGATCTCGCATTGGATCGCAACAGAGGTGGTGTCAAACTTGCAGTTTTCCAGAGTGACCACAGCGTTCGCACCGCTCTGGTAGATGGGGCACTGCGCACCCACAAAGGTGCAGTTCTTGAAGGTCACATTGGCAGTACCGCTGATGTTCACGCTGATACCCCACTGTGCCGAACCAACGGTGCTCCAATCGGTCGTGTCAAAGGTTACGCCGTCGAAAACGATGTTACCGGAGGTAGCGTTCACACCGTAATTCAGCTCACCCGTCCATCCGGTACCCTTAATGGTGCCGCCTGTAATGGTAGTGTCGTTTGTCAGGGTCAGATAGTTACCGCTCGTGCCTCCAAGATCCACGGTGCCGGTCAGGGCAACATTGCCACCATTAACAGCCTTCAGGGCATTAGCATCGCTCACAGCACTCAGGCCGCTCCAGTTGGTGAAGCTATCGCAAGTACCATTACCGGTGAAGCCGCCGTTCGCCCAAATGGTGTAGCCATAGATGCCGCCGCCAACCAGACCGTTCTTGTTGGTGACGGTGTTGCCCTCGGAAACGCAGTTCTCGAAGGTAACAGTCGTATCACCATACGCACGGCTCAGGAATACGTTAGCGCCATTGGGATCCTGACCGTCCTTGCCCTCAGCAGTGATCACGTTGTTCTTAACAGTACAGTTGATGAACTTAACGGTAGCATCGCCGCCCTCAGTAACAGTGCCGCCGACCAGAGCAGCAACATTGCACTTGCCGGTGATTTCAGAGTTGATCACGCTGACATTCTGAACAACCAGTTCGTTGTACACGTTGCTCCACAGAACGCCGGTAAAGTGATCGCCCACAACCTTCACACCGTCAAAGGTGATGTTCTGCACATAGCCGGGATTCTCAGGCTTGTTGCCACCGTTGGGCGTACCGCTGAACAGGCCGCCGTTGATGGTCAGACCGGTAACGGTATGGCCGTGGCCATCGAATACGAAGCCATTGTTGTCATTGCTGCCAACATTGACCCAGACATTATTCCAGGTGTAGCCGGTAGCATCGATATCAGCCATCACATTGTAGGAACGGCCCCACATATTGTTGCCGGTCCAGTTGGCCTGCCAGAACTTGTTCATGGAGATCAGGCCCTCGGCATCATAGACATAGTAGTTGGTGCCGTCGGTGTACAGGTGGGGATAGCCGGAAACAGCGCTCATACCGGCAGGCAGAACAGAGTAAGTGCCATCGCCGTTATCAACGACCGCGTAGCTTTCGGCGACAAACTTGGAGGGATTAACGCTAAAGGTACCGCCATAGATCACAGGCTTTCCGTAGTAGTTCTCGATACGGCCAGTGAAAGTACCGCCATTGATCTCAACAGCGCCATTGATCACGGAACCGCCGGTGCTGTTCTGATCGGTAGCGTTGTTAGCATAG
>CAZOVE010000043.1:0-16204 GCA_964583135.1 uncultured Oscillospiraceae bacterium
AGAGGCTCTATCGACGGGTTGTACACCTTCCCTCATCCCTTCGGTTGCTCCCAGACCGGTCAGGATCATGCCCAGACCCGCAAGTTGCTGGCGGCTCTGACACGGCATCCCAATGCCGGCGGCGTTTTGGTGCTGAGTTTGGGTTGTGAGAACCTGACCCACGAACAATTTGTGGCGGAATTGGGAGAATATGACCCGGAGCGTGTCAAATTCCTGACCTGTCAGGCGGTAGAGGATGAAATGTATGCCGCTCGCACCTTGTTGGAGGAACTGGCAAGCTATGCAGGACAGTTTTGTCGAGAGACGATTCCGGCATCGGAGTTGGTCGTTGGCATGAAGTGTGGCGGTTCGGATGGGTTATCCGGCATTACCGCCAATCCGGTGGTGGGTCGATTCAGCGATTTGCTGGTGGCACAGGGAGGAAGCACGGTGCTGACGGAAGTACCGGAAATGTTTGGCGCTGAGGGTTTCTTGATGAACCGCTGCATCAGCGAGGAAGTGTTCCACAAAGCTGTGGATATGATCAACGGCTTCAAAAACTATTTTTTGCGTCACAATGAGGTGGTCTACGAGAATCCCAGCCCCGGTAACAAAGCTGGCGGTATCACCACGCTGGAAGATAAGTCCTGTGGCTGTGTACAGAAGGGTGGCGATGCGCCCATTATGGATGTCATTGGTTACGGCGATGCGGTGACGGTACGGGGATTGAATATGCTATACGGACCGGGAAATGATCTGGTGTCTTCCACGGCGTTGACTGCGGCGGGAGCCCACCTGATCCTCTTTACGACCGGTCGAGGTACGCCCTTTGGCGCACCGGCGCCAACTATGAAGATTTCCACCAATACACCGCTGGCGATGAAAAAGTCCGGTTGGATCGACTTTAACGCCGGCGTGGTAGCCGACGGGCAGCACACATTGGACGAGGCGGCTCGGGAACTGATGGCTTTGGTGCTGGAGGTGGCTTCCGGTCGACAGACCAAAACAGAGCAGAAGGGCTTCCGGGAAATCTCTATTTTCAAAGATGGCGTGATGCTGTAAAAAAGAAAAGAAGGATCGAATTATGGGTTCACAGGTTACAAAGCAGGATGAATCCTTTCGGCAATACGCCCTGACAGGGCATCCGCTGCGGGTGTTACTAAGTTCCTGCGCGCCGTTGGCGCTGTTTCAGGCGTTGCAGTCGGTATTTCGGGTGTTGGATGCGCTGATGGCATCTCACATTAGCGCCGATGCAGTATCAGCGGTGGCGGCCTTGAGTCAGATCACCCTGATGATCACCGCCCTTGGTACGGGACTGGCGGTGGGTGGCAGCATCAAGATCTCCGAAGCCTACGGGCGGGGGGACTATGATGCGGTACGCTGCCGTGTGGCGACGGTATATGCCATGGCGGTGTCAGTGAGTTTGGTAGTTGTAGTGGTGCTAGTGCCCTTTGCGGAGCCGTTTTTGCGGTTGCTGAAAACACCACAAGAATTGATCGATACCGGTGCAGGCTATTTCCGTGTGGAAGTGTTGACGATGGTGATCAATTTCTTCAATACGGTCTACCTTGCCATTGAACGAAGTCGTGGTCACGGCAAGAAGATCCTATACTTGAATCTGGTGATCATTCTGGTGAAACTGGGGTTGTCGGCACTGTTTGTGTATGTACTACGGGCGGGGCTGATGATGGTGGCTGTGGCAACTCTTATCGGGCAGAGTATGCTTCTGCTGTACGCCGTGTTTTCCATGAGCCGGGATGAAGGTGCATTTCGTTTTTCGCTGAAGAACGTCCGTTGGAACAAAGAAACGGTATTGCCGATTTTGAATGTGTCGTATCCGATCACCGGAGAGAAAATGCTTTTTGCCGCCGGAAAAGTGGTGGTCAACTCCATGTCTGGCGTGTATGGCGGGACAACGGTAGGGGCTCTGGGCATCTCGAATAATATTGGCGGGCTGACGACCTCTTGGCATATGGGCTTTACCGACGGTGCGGCACCCCTGATCAGCCAAAATCGAGGTGCCGGTCAGCACAAGCGGACATTGCAACTGTATTTCTGGCTAATGGCGGTGGATGTGTTGATCGGTGCGGTGGGATTGCTTCTGGTATCGAATACGCTGCCCTGGATCGCACAAATCTTTGCCCGATCGGAAAAGCAATTTGATCAGGCCTTTTGCGACATGATCGTAGATATTCATCGATGGGAGATGCTGGGGTATATTACGCTGGGGCTCAATTCCGCAACCATTGCATTGCTGATGGGTTACGGCTACACCAAACGCACCATGATACTCAATGCTTCCCGTGTTTTTGTGTTCCGGGTGCCGGTGTTGTGGGTGTTACAGCAGTTTGAGACCATCGGCTACGAAGCCGTAGGCATGACGATGATGATCAGTAATATTTGTACGGGACTGTTTGCCATCGTGCTGGCGATCCCTGTCGTATGCAAGATATCCAAACTGGCCAATGAAAAAAACTCCGGCTGAGCCGGAGTTTTTTATATGCCTTTACACGCATTCACAAAGGCGCACAGGATCTTCTGTTGATCCGGATAGGCATCGGACATCAGTTCCGGATGCCATTGTACACCCAAGCAGAAAGGATGGTTCTGCAGTTGCGCAGCTTCCACAAAACCGTCCGGACTGCGGGCAATAACGGTCAGCCCCTGTGCCACATCTGCCAACGCCTGATGGTGATAACTGTTTACATCCAAGGTATCCTTGCCTACTATGGGATACAACAGGCTGCCCTCCTCGATAGAAACGGTATGGGTGCTTTGATGATGGTGGCGAAAATCCTGATGCTGCACTTGCTGGAACGGTACAATATGCTGCTGCAGTGTGCCACCCAAAGTTACATTGAGTACCTGAAGGCCACGGCAGATGCCTAAAATGGGCTTGCCGGTCTTCAAAAAGTGCCGAATGATGACGGGATCGGCGGTATCACGGGTTTTGTTGGGCTTTCCACAATCTGGTTCCGGCTGACGGCCATAAAGTGCCGGTGACACATCGTTACCGCCGGGGATCAAAAGACCGTCGCAGGCCGTGGCCTCCGTGGCGGCCTTTGTTGGATCGGAAAGATCCAACCACCGGACGCGGGCGCCGGCTTGGTGTAGCTTACAGGTATATTTGCAGGCAAAATACAGCCGCAGCAGACCGGGACCTAATTTGGGAATGGCAATGACTGGTTTCATCTATCTATCTCCTACAAAAAACAGCCGGGGCAGAAGCCCCGGTGTTTCTGCTTAGTAATTCTCTTCGTGGATCTCAAAATAGGCCTGCGGATGGGCACAAGTGGGGCAAAGCTCGGGTGCGGCAGTGCCGACCACGATGTGACCGCAGTTGCGGCATTCCCAGACCTTCACTTCGCAGCGCGAGAACACTTCCTGAGCCTGCACATTGTGCAGCAGGGCACGATAGCGCTCCTCGTGATGCTTCTCGATGGCAGCTACCAGACGGAATTTGGCGGCCAATTCAGGGAAACCCTCTTCCTCGGCGGTAACGGCAAAACCGGCATACATATCGGTCCACTCATAGTTTTCACCCTCAGCGGCAGCCAACAGATTGGCGGCAGTGTCGCCCAGAAGGCCCAGTTCCTTGAACCAAAGTTTTGCATGCTCCTTTTCGTTTTCGGCGGTTTTCAAAAATAGGGCGGCGATCTGCTCAAAGCCGTCCTTCTTGGCACGGGAAGCAAAGTAGGTGTACTTATTACGGGCTTCGGACTCGCCAGCAAAAGCGATCATCAGATTTTTCTCGGTTTGGGTACCAGCATATTTGTTAGCCATTGCAGTTTCCTCCTAAAGTATTAGTTTGAGTGTATAAATTATACCAAAGAACAGCAAGGAATGCAATGGGAAAAATGTCGGTTTATGCATTTGGGGGATAACAATCCTGTGGCGACAGATGTTCGCCGCAGGGAATATACCCACAGTGGAACACATTCCGCAAAAACAGTTCGAAAACGGTGGACAATTGCAACAAAAGCGCCGAGTGGTATCTACTAAAATTTGGGCGAATGTCCGAACTTATCAAAGAAACGTCTTCGTTGGGTGGAAGATGTTCCACGCTGGCTTGACACAGAAACAAACCCTGTGGTATGATAGTCGCACTTTCCGGAGATTCCATGAAAACGGCAAAAAGGAAAGAAAAAGGAGAAGATCACAATGAAACTAAATTCCTTAGGTAAGCGAATATTGTCCGCAATCTTGGCGTTGGTACTGGTCATTGGCGTATGTCCTCTTTCGGTGCTTGCCACCGTAGGAAACGCCCTCGGACAGTTTTCTGACTCCAATCAATCTACCGTAGGCGATGCGAAGTTGCCTTTCTGGAAGGTGGACGGCGTGGAAGCAGACGTCCTTCACCCTGCGACAAAGGTAGACTCCGATACATATGAAGAGAGCTATGAAGACACGGATGTGGTTCGTGTTTCTATCGTGCTGACCAAAGAAGCAACGCTGGTGCGCTACAGCGCGGCTGATGTTGCCTCCAATGATGCGGCGATGGCATATCGTGCGCAGTTGCAGAAGGATCAGTCCACCCTCATCTCCAGAATTGAGAAGCAGGTTCTCGAGGGCGAGTCTCTGGATGTGGTTTGGAACATGACACTGGCGGCCAATATCATCTCTGCCAACATCCTTTATGGACAGTTGGAGAAGATCGCAGCCGTCAGAGGCGTGAAGGAGGTTTTCGTGGAGAACCAGTATGCGCCTCTGGTTACTTCTTCCACCGAGGCAGATCCCATGATGGCGACTTCCTCCTCCATGATCGGTTCCGGTGCTGCATGGGCCGCCGGATATACCGGTGCCGGCAGCCGTATTGCCATCATCGATACCGGCTTAGATCTGGATCATCAGAGCTTTGACAGCGATGCCTATCTGTATGCTCTGGCACAGAATGCTGCTGCCAAGAATATGGACAGCGCAGCTTATATCGAAAGTCTGGATCTAATGACCGCCGCCCATGTGGCAGGGGTGCTGGAGGATCTGAATATCTATCCCTACGTTCAGTATGAAGCCGATACTGCTGACGGTGCATACTACGTCAATGAGAAGGTCCCCTTTGCCATTAACTACGTGGATCGGGACTATGATGTGACTCATGACAATGATTTGGCCGGCGGCCACGGCTCCCATGTTGCCGGTATTGCTGCTGCCAACAGCTATATTTCCGATGGCAACGGCGGATATGTCAGTGCGCTACAGGAAGTGTCCATGCAGGGCGTTGCTCCCGATGCGCAGATCATTGTGATGAAGGTTTTCGGCAAGCAGGGCGGTGCCTATGAGTCCGACTACATGGTGGCGATCGAAGATGCCATTTTGTTGGGGTGCGATGTCGTCAACTTGTCCTTGGGCTCTGACAAGGGCTTTAGCAGAAACAGCAACTATCAGGACATTTTGGATAGTCTGGCGGAAAAAGACGTGATCGTGGCTGTGGCTGCGGGTAACTCCGGCTCTTGGGCGGAGTATGCCGCCAGCGGCTCCGGCTTACTGTATGTGGAAGATGTGGACTTTTCCATGGTGGCTAGTCCCGCTACCTCCACCAATACTTTGGCAGTCGGCTCTGCGGACAACGCAGGTGCTACCAACTACTATATCGGCGTAGGCGATCAGGTCCTGTTCTATACCGATAGTACCATCACCAACGATAATTCCATGCAGCCTCTGACCAGTGTGGCCGGTGATGTGAGCTATATCTTCATCGACGGCATCGGCACTGCGGAAGAAGTTGCTGCCGTGGTGGCGGCCGAGGGTAGCATTGCGCCCAACACCGTGTTTGTTTGCGCCAGAGGCCAGATCAATTTTGCGTTGAAGGCGACCAATGCTGTGGACGCCGGCTTTGTTGCCACCATCGTCTACAACAATGTGGAAGGTGCCCTGTACATGAATATGGACGGCTACACCTACACCAATCCTGCGGTTTCTATTAGTTTGGCCAACGGTCTGAAGCTGAAGGAAGCGGCACAGGCTGTGACTGATGCAAGCGGCAACGTACTGTACTATAAGGGCAGTATGTACATCTCCGACAAGGTGACCGCCAGCATCCTGACCGATCAGTATACCATGAGTGATTTCAGCTCTTGGGGTGTTCCCGGCAGTCTGGAGATGAAGCCTGAGATCGTTGCTCCCGGCGGTGATATCTACTCTGTGGACGGCACCGACACGAGCGGTACCGGCTATGTCAATAACTCTGGTACCTCTATGGCATCTCCTCAGATCGCCGGTATGGCGGCATTGGTGATGCAGTATATCGAAGAAACCGGCCTAGATCAGAAGCTGGGTATGTCTAGCCGGAAACTGGCCACCTCTCTGCTGATGTCTACGGCAGAGCCTATGAAGAATGACGGTAAGTATTATTCTGTTTTGCAGCAGGGCTCCGGTTTGGCCAATGTGGGCAATGCGGTTGCCGCTCAGTCTTACATTCTGATGGATGCGATTGCGGCTGCCGGTGCTACCGATGGTAAGGTTAAGGTGGAGTTGGGTGATGATCCTGATCGTACCGGTAGCTACAGCTTTGGCTTTACGCTGAATAACTTCGGCACACAGCCCCAGATCTACAGCATCAATGGCGATTTCTTCACCCAGAACGCCATTACGGTGCAGGGTGTTACCTACGCCGGAACTGATACCACTGCCCTGAATATGGATGTGCGCTATACCATCGAGGGCGGTTATGTTGCCACCAGCGAGTACTACGACTGTGACCTCAATGGCGACGGTCTGACCGACGCAAAGGATGCCCAGATGATTCTGGACTATGTTGCTGGCAATCTGGAGTCTGTGGATGCGGCCGCCGACGTAAGTAAGAACGGCACGATCAGCAGCTATGATGCCCATCTGATTTTGGCATCTGTTGGCTCCGGCTACTTTATGGTGCAGCCCGGTGATTCCGTCAGCATCACGGTGTCGATGGAATTGACCGAGGATGCCAAGGAGCATCTGGACAAGGTTTATGTGAACGGTGCCTACGTGGAAGGCTTTGTGGCCGTGCAGCCTCTGACCACTGAGGAAGGCGAGGCTATGCCTGCGCATTCCATTCCGGTTCTGGGCTTCTATGGCAACTGGTCCGATGCTTCCATGTTTGACCATCTGGACTATCAGGAGTATCTGTATGCTGCTACCAATGGTACGGACTTTGTCTATCCCTATACCGGCGGCCTGAACTACCTGACTTTCTATGATGAAAATAATAAAGAAAGCACATTTATCGGCAACCCCTATTTGGTAGAGGATACCTTCCCTGCCGATAAGGTAGCCATTCGCCCGGGCATGGAGCTGGGCGATCTGGCCACTTCTTTGATCCGTAATGCCGGCGGCTTTATGTTCTATGTGGAAGATGCTGAAGGCAATTTGGTCAACTATGCATCCACGGATCAGCTCTATGCTGCCTACTACTATGCTGCCGGTGGCTACTGGGCTTGGGTCAATACGGCCGGTTTGAGCATTTGGGCAACTCCTGCGCAGTTGGGCGGTTTCCAAGAAGGCGATACCTTTACCATCGGCTTGATGGCTGTTCCTGAATACTACGAGGTCAACGGTGCCCTGACCACTGAGGACATGATCGCTTTGAAGAACTCCGGCAAGATCGGCGAAGGCGCCTATAAGTCCTATACCTTCACCATCGACGGAACTGCACCCGAAGTATTGGATGTGGTGAAGCTGGAAGACGGCGACCTGAAGATTCAGGTCAAGGATAACCGCCATGTGGCGGCTGTAGCTATCCTAACCGCAAGCGGCGGTACTGTGCTGGCCATGAGTGGTGTGGATCAGGATGAGCTGAACACGGCAAGTGAAGTTATCATCGACATGGAAGACGTGCGCATTAACCGCAACTGTCTGGTGATGGTGGCAGACTATGCCGGCAATGAAACCTACTATCAGGTTGCTTACAACGACGGTCTGGATGACTTCAACGGCAAGATGTACGGCTTCACCAACACCAAGGTGCGTAGCAGTCTCAATAGCTGGATGGAGATCACTCCTGAAGAGCTGTATTACTACGGCGGTGATTTGGATTCGCTGACCCCGTCCTCTGCGGGTGGTACGCAGGATATGGTCTCGTTGGATTACGAGGTTTTGGCTGCGGAATATGTTGGCGGCTTTGTCTACATGGTCACCGATGCGGGTGAACTGCGGGTGAGCGTTCAGGGCGAATGGGAGAACAGCGCACTGGCTGCCGTGAATTCCGAGTACACCAAAATCAAGGACATGGCATTTAATACCCTCGATGGAAAGCTGTATGCGCTCGGTGCCAACAATACCATCTACACCGTGGATCTTTACACGGGCGCATTGGAAAAGCAGTATAAGGTCACGATTCGGGGACCGGAGGGTGTCAATGAAGAAGGTGACGAGAAGACCTTCAGTGCGGAAAATCAGAAGCTGCTGACCTTGGCCATCGATGATGAGGGCAACTTCTACTCCGTGAACAACGGCGACAGTACCTATCAGCGAGTCTACCTGTATTCTTGGTCCGCTGAAAACGTCAATGATGGCGCTGTTTCCGATCTGACCCCCGTGAACAATACGTTCTATGGTTATGCAGGTGAGTACGTCTATAACGACGATCTTCCCGTGACCGGCAAAAACACGATCCAATCCATGGCATGGGATCACGATGCGGATGTCCTGTATTGGGCGGCTGCATTGAGTAGCGTCAGCCCCTCGAACTACCTGTACAAGTTCGATACCGCCACCGGTAAGGCTACTGTTGCGACTGGCCCGATCAGCGGTGTGGATGAATACTACTGGGGTTGTCTGTCTGGCAATGTGTCCGGTCTGTATGTAGTTCCGAGCGAGTCTGTGACGCTGGAGACCACCGATACCGCCACCGACCTGCTCTTGGGCAATGCGACGCTAGAATTGCTGGAGGGCGCAAAGTATCAGATGAAGTGGGACGTGCTTCCATGGCATCTGACCAACAAGAACGTGGTATGGACCACTTCCGATCCTTCTGTGGCAACCGTGGACGAAAACGGCCGGATCACTGCTGTCAGTGCCGGTACTGCCACCATCCGAGCCACTACTGTGGCACAACCCAATCTGTTTGCGTCCTGTCAGGTGACAGTTTCCCCCATCCAGAATGTGTCTTTGAGCGGCTTGCTCTACAATGATGAGGGTGTGATCGAGTGGGTCAACTTCGATCTGCTGGATTCGGAAAACTGGACAAGTAATTTCGTGGCGACAGGCAGGAGTTTCCTGGCAGGTGGCCAGCATGAGGATGTTATCTATGTCCATGATGGTAACCATATGTACGGTGTCAATGCTGATACCTTCGAGGTTACCGATTATGGTTATCTGGATGTCACATGGCAGTGGTCCGACGGTACGACCGGTCCCGAAACGCCCGATGGTTACTTTGACCGTATGGTGGGCATCATTAACGGTGGTCTTTCCATCGGTATCATGAGTGTGGAAACGGGCATGGGTTATGAAGTGAGCAACTATGGTGCTTTCTACAACGACCGAGCTGCTTTGATCGCCTATGTAGGTCCCACCACCTATTTTGACGGCTTCTCCACGTGCAACGGTCATGAATACTACATCCTGACCGAGAGTGGTGAGCTGTACCATGAGATCCTCTACGCTTTCTTTGATACCGATGCGCAAAGTGTTGTCTATAATGATTACCTGACCCATATGGGTAGCACCGGTTTGAATCTGGCCGGCACAGCTGATCCGACCGATATGAGCAGTGCTTCTATGTATTACGATCTGGCCAATGATTACCTGATCGTGACGGCATATGATCACGGTGAATCTGCCAGTGTGTATGTGTTCCAGCCCGAGGTATGCGCACCCGTTGAGGTGGGTAGCTTTGGTACGGATGTATGGCCTGTCGTGTCCCTGTATTCCTACAATGCATTGACCGACTTGACGGTGAAGGTCAAGCCTAACAAGGCCCAATGCTATGTTGGCGAGGAGGTACAACTGAACGCCTCGGTGTATATGGCTGAGAGTGACAAGTCCGTCACTTGGTCCAGCAGCGATGAAACGATCGCAACCGTGGATAGCAACGGTTTGGTGACCGCACTGGCTGCCGGCACCGTGACCATCACCGCCACATCTAAGGAAACAAACGACCGTGGTGAGTATGCTTCTGCCAGCGCCACCATCACCATCGAGGCTCTGACGCAGATGGATGTGGTGTTCCATGCCTACATCATGACCGAAAACGGCGGTAAGTGGGTGGCGATCAGCGGTAAGGATCTGTCTGTTTCTACGTTGGCTGAGTCTGATGCCGTTTATACGGGCGCAGCGGTCAGCGATGGCAAGATCTATGTCACCGACGACACCTACTACTATCAGATCGATCCTACCGACAATGCCTACACCGTGATCAAGGGCGACAATTTCACCGATGGCGATGGACAGAGCTTCCTGTATATCCTCGATGGTACCTCTGCACCCAAGACGGTTCGGGATTTTGTGGATGCCATCACCGGTGAAACGGTTTCCGGCGTCGAAGTGGGCGGTGTTCCCGTCTATGTCAGTGGTACGGATGCTGTGGGCACCAACTACCTGACTGTCCTGCATGATTATGCCACCGGCAAATATTCGGCAGCTACGCTGGCTTCCAATTACTATGCTGCCGCAACCGCATACCATTACTCGAAGGAGATCGAGGGTCAATGGTTTGACTTCTACTATGTGCTTGGCTTTGACGGAATGCTGCAGCATTACAGCCTGTATACCGGCGTGGCCAACGGTCAGACCTATATGTCCGGCGGCTGGGAAATCGACTATATCCCCACCGGTCTGGAATTTGAAGACGGTGACGATATTTCCATGGTCTATGTGGAAACCGACACCTTCAATGGCGTTGTGATCTCCCATGCTACCGCATCCGGTACTGAGTTCTGGTGCTACGATGTGGAAAAGAATCAGTTGGGTAAGATGGGCGTTTTGGCCGGCGCAACCGACTTGGTAGGTCTGAGTTTGATGAGCGATGTACCTGCGACGATGCCTGAGGAACCCGATGAACCCACCAACCCCGATGAGCCGACGGAAGCCGAGTATGTCTACGGCTACATCCAGACCTCTAGCGGCTACGCATGGGTCAAGATCAACGTCGAAACCATGGCTTACGAGACGTTGGCTTCCGATACCTACGGTTACAACGCTGCTGGTGTTGTGGATGGTAAGATCTACGCTGTTACCGGTGTTACCAAGTACGGCAACACTACCTATACCTATCAACAGATCGATCCGGCCAACGGCTATGTCATGAATGCCACCGCCGGCGATACGGCATACGCGAACTACAATCCTGTAGACTTTGCCGGTACACCTTCTGTTCAGGTGAGCATCGTTGACAGCACCACGGGTAAGACCGTGACCGCTACCATGGGTGGTTATGTGGTCCATGTATCCAACGGTAAGTATACTTCCTCCAAGCCTATGGTCTTTATGGTTAAGAGTTATACCGATGGCGATGTGGAAACCTATACTTCCAGCAACACATTCCCCAACAAGCTGGCGACGATCGTCTATGTTGGCTCTGCCCTCAGCGACGATGGAAAGCTGTACTATGACCACTTCCTGATCATGGATCAGACTGGTCAGATCTATAGCTATCAGCTCACGAGTTGTGTGAAAAATGGCGTTGTGCAGTACAACAGCGCCGGTCAGCCCACCGTTACCAAGACCAATGTGACCCTAGACCTGGCACCCACCAGTGGCGCTTCGATGGCGCGCATCAGTAACGATCGTGCCTATATCAGCGTCAATGACGGTGGCAGCGTCAAGATCTATCACTTGGATCTGACCACTTATACGATGGAACTGGCAGGCACGATGGAAAATGTCACCAGTTTGGTTGGCCTGCATACCGATGCAGAGTTGACGGGTCAATTTGAAGATAGCGATGAAACGGAAGAACCCGAGCCCGAGCCCGAACCCGAACCTGAGCCCGAACCTGAGCCCGAGCCCGAGCCCGACAATGGTGTGATGATCCACGCCTACATCAAGACCGACAACGGTTATGCATGGGCGAAGGTGAGTACCACCACCGGCGCATACACCATCTTGTCTGACTACAGCACCACGGAGTATACCGGTGCCGGTGTCAACGATGGAATGCTGTATGCCACCGCATTGGATGCGACTACGCAGCAGTATCTGGTGCGGCAGATCGATCCGAACAATGGCTATGCCGCCACGATTGGCAGGGGTAACAACCTGAATCTGGCCATGCTGGATCTGGCAGCCGGCCCTGCGGGAGAGCTGCAACTGGAAGATGCATATGATTTGTCCATGGTGGATGTAACTGTGGGTATGTCGGTATATGTGGGTTATGTGGATAATGATAACTATCTGGTCATCATGCCCGACTATAGCCGCAAGACTAGCAACATCGAGGCCAAACTGAGCATCAGCGATAGCAAGGTGGTTGCCATTGCCTACGTTTCCTTCAAGACTTCCTCCATTGGAATCAAGCATGAGGAATACTTTGTTGTGCTGTGCAGCGATGGTAAGCTGTACAACGTGACCGTGCGGTATTCTGCCAATATGCGTGAAGTGGAGTACGACGTCATCCTTGGCAACGGTGTGGAGACTGGCTTGAGCAACATTTCCGCCGCCTCCATGACTTTGGCGGAAGAGAATGTACTCTACATCAGCACCACCACCGAAAGCGGTGTGAATCTGTACACCTTCAACATGGCTACTAATACATTGAGCGCACCTGTTGCTATCAACGGAGTGACCTCTCTGGTGGGCCTGAGCCTGCTGAGCGACGTGAAGGAAGATACCGCCGAGCCCGAGCCCGAACCCGAACCCGAGCCCGAACCCGAACCCGAGCCCGAACCTGAGCCCGAACCCGACAATGGTGTGATGATCCACGCCTACATTAAGACTGAAAACGGTTATGCATGGGCGAAGGTGAGTGCCACCACCGGCGCATACACCATCCTGTCTGACTACAGCACCACGGAGTATACCGGTGCCGGTGTCAACGATGGAATGCTGTATGCCACCGCATTGGATGCGACTACGCAGCAGTATCTGGTGCGGCAGATCGATCCGAACAATGGCTATGCCGCCACGATTGGCAGGGGTAACAACCTGAATCTGGCCATGCTGGATCTGGCAGCCGGCCCTGCGGGAGAGCTGCAACTGGAAGATGCATATGATTTGTCCATGGTGGATGTAACTGTGGGTATGTCGGTATATGTGGGTTATGTGGATAATGATAACTATCTGGTCATCATGCCCGACTATAGCCGCAAGACTAGCAACATCGAGGCCAAACTGAGCATCAGCGATAGCAAGGTGGTTGCCATTGCCTACGTTTCCTTCAAGACTTCCTCCATTGGAATCAAGCATGAGGAATACTTTGTTGTGCTGTGCAGCGATGGTAAGCTGTACAACGTGACCGTGCGGTATTCTGCCAATATGCGTGAAGTGGAGTACGACGTCATCCTTGGCAACGGTGTGGAGACTGGCTTGAGCAACATTTCCGCCGCCTCCATGACTTTGGCGGAAGAGAATGTACTCTACATCAGCACCACCACCGAAAGCGGTGTGAATCTGTACACCTTCAACATGGCTACTAATACATTGAGCGCACCTGTTGCTATCAACGGAGTGACCTCTCTGGTGGGCCTGAGCCTGCTGAGCGACGTGCAGACCACGCAGGCAACGCAGGCTGCCAATGTGGCCACCGGTTCTCTGATGAGTGTGTACGCTGTCAATCCTTCTGTGCAAGCTGTGGAGGGTGAGAACGTGATCATCGCCGACGGTGAAGTCACGGTACATCTGGCAGAAACGGAAAATGTGACCAATGGTAAGCTGGTAGTTACCTTCGATCCGCAGGCGCTGACCTTCAAGCAGATGAGCAGTTCGTCTGTCTACTATTCCATCAACAGCAGTGATGCTGCCAACGGAAGACTGGTGATTGCCTATGCCGCAGGTAGTGCCATCGCCGCTAGCGACATTCTGGCAACACTGACCTTCACCTATACCGGTGAAGAGGTGGATACCGTTATCTCCGTCCAGACCGGCGAGCGCAACGAGAACGATGCGGTTTCCGAGGAAACGACGATCGCCGTGTCCAATGTTGAGCCGAAGTCGGAAGACAATACTTTGAAGGAACTGACCGTGCAGGAAGGCACTCTCGCACCTGAGTTTGCGCCCGATGTCACCGATTACACCGTGACTGTGCCCAACGATGTGGAGAAGCTGACTGTGAACGCAGTGGCCAACGATGACAACGCTACGGTGCAGATTGAGAATCCGACATTGGTTGCAGGCGAAACGACCGTGGTGAAGGTCACCGTTACCGCTGAGAACGGCGATGAACGTGTCTACACCATTACCGTGACCCGTGAAGCTGCTCCGGAGGACCCCACCGATCCTGAGCAACCCACCGATCCTGAGCAACCCACCGATCCCGAACAGCCCACCGATCCCGAACAGCCCGGCAACCCCGGTACAGGCGATGGCTTCAAGCTGATGCAGGCGGGAACGATGGTTCTGCTGAGTGTTATTGCGTTGGCTGTGCTGACACTGAACCCCGACGGGAAGAGAAAGAACCGCTAAATCCTATACGAAAGGCCGGGTGCATCTGCACCCGGCCTTCAAATCGCAGGTTTTCCCCATATGTACTAAAGCCCACACAATTCCAAGGCTATACACATAAAGAGTGCTATTCAAATGCAAGCTATGACAGTGCGAATAACGGCAGTATTACCCAATCATTACATAGCCCTTGAATTTACGGGATGGTTTTTCCCTCTTTTCGCTTCCATCGTCTATGCGCATGATGATATAATGCTGTCTTCGCCGAGCGGCGCATTCGTGAAACAGCCGCAATCACGAGCTTTTTTGTTAGAACATCAAAGCATCCGATACACATTTTGATCGATTTTTGATATCGTTGTCAGTTGCATCGTATAAAAAAAGAGGGCAGGAATCCTGCCCTCTTTTGCTAGCGATTTATTTTAGTATGCGCAAATGACAATGAACCAGATAGTTGATAGATTACTGGTGCTACTGCCTGATATATCTGTGCCGTTGTAGTATGAAAAATCAGAACGCGGTGATGGAGTTACAGTTGGCAACGGTGATCATGCAGATGATCAGACTGTTGATTAGTACGCCTGCCCAGATATTGCCGGTGTACTTTTGGGATTTCACATGGATGAATGCGGTGATGCCAACAGAGATGATGTAGGAATATAGCTTGATGGAGCCTTGACCCATAGCCAGCAGGATCAGATTGCTGCCGCTGGTGCCGAAGGTGGGGGAGCCGGTGAACAGGATGGGGATATAGGTGATCAGCAGCAGGATGGCAATGGGGATCAGCGACATGGTGGTGGAGAAGGCAATACGCTTATTGTCGCTCCAATTATCAAAATTGTTTCTGCGGATGGCAATGCCGTTGGCAAACTGCAGAATGAAGAACAGGGGAAGATACCGCAGGGCAATGGTGATCTTGTTGAAGCTGAAGGGACGGATGGCATAGGTCCACAGGCGGAAGTCCGTGTTAAACAGATACTTCACAATGAACAGCAGGCCAAAGGTCATTGCCGCAACGGTAACAGATAGAGCCAGTACCCGCAGGAATTCTTTCCATGTGGTTTTGAAGCCGTAGTATTCCGCATTTTGTTTGTATTTCAGGCCTGTACCGCGCCGCACGGCGATCAGTGTGGATGCGCCGCAGGCGATACCCCATGCTACAAAACCGCTGGTAGAGGCCTGCGGGAGTACAGGATTGATGATCATCAGCATACCGATCATAACGACGGGCAGGAAGGTGATGGTGTTGATCAGAACACCGGTGAAAATGCTCTTCAGGTACTTCTTCTTGGCGTCTCCCACCAGCGGAGGCAGAACGAAGGTGTTCTCATGCTCCAGGGGCTGGAACACAGGCATCTTCAGCACGAAGTACAGGCAGGGAATCACGAACAGGAAGAAGCCGATGATACCGATGAAGGAGAAGATCTGCTTCCAGAACCAAATCTGATTGGAGCTTTCCATGGGATTGGGTGCGCCGAAGACTTCCTCGAAGAAATCGATCATGTATCCGCAGGTCTTGGTGGAAATGAAGTTCTGGTTGTGGATCTCGTTGGGATTCCAGATCGCGAAGACGTAGCCATTGTCGGGGTTGGTGTAGAAATAGCCTTCCTCAAGGGAGTCTGCTTCGATGCCGGTCTGGGTCTTCAACCAGCGGATACCGGAAGCATTGGTCAGAATGTCCTTTTGCAGCCAGGACTGGAAGTCATCTGCC
>CAZOVE010000044.1:0-15858 GCA_964583135.1 uncultured Oscillospiraceae bacterium
TGATCCTGCACAAGAGCAAGCTGGGCCGCTACTTCTACGCCATCGGCTCCAACGAAGAGGCAGCCCGCCTGTCCGGTATCAATGTTGACAAGTACAAGATTGCCGCTTACACCCTGTCCGGCTTCTTTGTCGGTATGTCCGCCCTGTTCTATGCCGCGGCTTACACCACCATCACCCCCAGCACCGGCGCCGGCCAGGAAATGAACGGCATCACCGGCGTTATCGTGGGCGGCACCTCCATGGCCGGCGGCTCCGGCACCATGGTGGGCACCCTCATCGGTGTGTTCATCATGTCCGTGCTGAAGACCGGCCTGGCATCCTGCAACCTGTCCAGCGACTGGCAGACCTTCTTTATTGGTATCGTGGTCATCGGCGCAGTGCTGCTGGATATCTACCGCACCAAGGCTGCTTCCAAGGTGAAGAAGTCCTAAATCCCCCATTCCGTATAGGCGCGTGAAAACGCTTATAAATAAATCACCCCGGCAACATACGGGGTGGAAAACAAAAAACTAGGAGGAAAACACAATGAAGAAACTTATCGCAATGCTGCTGGTTCTGGTCATGGCGACTGCCGTGTTCTGCGCCTGTGGCGAAAATGATGACGGCAAGCTGTACATCCCCGTTATGGCTAAGGGTGAGCAGCATCAGTTCTGGCAGGTCGTTAAGCAGGGCGCCACTGACGCCGCTGCAGAGCTGGGTGTCAATATCTACTTCGCCGGCCCCGCTTCCGAGACCGAGATCGACAAGCAGATCCAGATGATCCAGACCGAGCTGGCTAAGGATCCCGATGCCATGGCTCTGGCTGCTCTGTCCGTTGACGCCGTCAAGGAAATTCTGCTGGACTGCGCTGACAAGGGCATCCCCGTCATCGGCTTCGACTCCGGTGTTCCCGGTGACGAGAGCGGCGCTGTTAAGGCTACCGCTTCCACCAACAACGAAGCCGCTGCTGCCATCGCTGCTGAGAAGTTCGGCGAGCACGCTGATCTGGTCGCTGCTATGCAGGCTGCTACCGTTGAGAATCCCGTCATCATCGCCTGCCTGTCTCAGGACGCTGTCTCCGCTTCCGTCGTTGGCCGTACTCAGGGCTTCATCGACAAGATGTATGAGATCGCCGAGAACTACGGCACCGTCGCCATCACCGGCCACGACAAGTATGTGAAGGGCGATGCTTCCGCCGCTTCCATCATCATCGAAGTCGCTGTTTCCGCTACCACCGAAGCTACCGCTGTTCAGACCGCTGCCAACGCTCTGCTGGCTAAGGAGAACCTGATCGCTGTCTTCTGCTCCAACGAAGGCGCTGTCACTGGCTTCCTGTCCTCCGTCTCCGACGGTGCTGACCTGGCCGACGGTGGCAAGTACGCTGACCTGGTGGTCGCTGGCTTCGACGCCGGTAAGGCTCAGAAGGACGCTGTCCGCGCTGGTCTGTTCTACGGCTCCGTCACTCAGGATCCCTACCGCATCGGCTACCTGGCTGTTGAGCTGGCTGTCAAGGCTGCCAAGGGCGAGGCTGTCGCTGATGCCGACACCGGTGCTAAGTGGTACGACGCTTCCAACATCGACTCCGACGAAATCAAGGATCTTGTTTACGACTAATCTTTGGTCTGAAACGAAACAGTTGATAAACGGCTGAAACCGACCGGCACCACTTCGGTGGTGCCGGTTTTTCCGTCCCTCGCTTCTTAAAATGTTTCATCCTGCGCGAAGTGCGGCAAAGTCGAAGAATCCGTTTCCAACAACGCAAACGAAACAGAACCCTTCATCTACGATCGCTTTGTCTGGATGACACACGTTTTTACACTTGAAGCATGCTTATAAATCTTATAAATATACTTGAACTGTAAAACAGGAGGTAGTATAATGAAGAGGAACTTATTGGCATTTGACCTTGGCGCCAGCAACGGTCGGGCCATTCTGGGTCAATTTGACGGCGAAAAGATCACGATGACTGAGCTACACCGCTTTGAAAACCACTACATTGAGATGAACGGCATCTACTACTGGGATACGCCGTACCTCTATGAACAGCTCAAGCAGGGTCTGCTGAAATTTGTTCAGGGTGGCTACGGCGATCTGGACTCCTTCGGCATCGACACTTGGGGTGTAGATTACGGTCTGCTGGATCGTAACGGACAGCTTGTCGGTCTGCCCCGCTCCTACCGTCTCGGCACACAGGAAGACATCGATGCGGTCAAAGCCATCATTCCCGCCCACGAGTTGTACAGCCGTACCGGTATCGATACCACCTTGACCTTTAATACCCTGTATCAGCTCTACCGCCGCGTCCGGGAAGGCGATCCTGCGCTACAGATCGCAGACACCTTGTTGCTCACCCCGGATCTTTTAGGTTACTTCCTCACCGGCGCAAAGGGCACCGAGTATACCATCGCCACCACCACTCAGCTATACAATCCCACCACCAAAGATTGGGATTGGGAAACCATCGAGCAGTTGAACCTGCCGAAGCATATTTTCACCCCCATCGACCCCACCGGCACCATCCGGGGACATATTCGCCCTGCCGTCTGCGAAGAGTTGGGCATCAATCCCGCCGCATTTGTGGCAGTGGGCAGCCATGACACCGCTTCTGCGGTAGCCGCTATCCCCGGCAAGGGCAGCTTTGCCTTCTGCTCCAGCGGCACATGGAGTCTCTTCGGCGCAGAGATGGACAAGCCGGACCTGTCGCCTCAGGCTCATGATGCCCACTTCTCCAATGAGGGTACCATCCAAGGTAACTACCGGCCTCTTAATACCATTATCGGAATGTGGATCATTCAGGAATGTCGCCGTGACTGGCTGAAAAACGGCATCGACATCAGTTGGAACGATGTGGTTGCCGAAGCCCGTAACGCCGAGCCCCTGCGCTCCATTATCAATCCCGATGCGCCGGAATTCTACGCCGGTGGCAATATGGAACGCAAAATTCAGGAATTCTGCCGCAAGACCGACCAGCCCATCCCCGAAACCATCGGTCAGGTTGCTCGCTGCGTCTATGAATCTTTGGCGCTGAAATACCGCCATGCATTGGAAGGTCTAGAGCAGATGAAGGGTTGCCGTATCGATTCCCTGAACATCGTCGGCGGTCCGATCAATAACAAATTTTTGGATCAACTCATAGCCGACAGTCTGGATCGGGAAGTGGTCACCGGCCCTGTGGAAGGTGCTGCCATCGGCAATCTCCTGACGCAGGCCATGGCATTGGGCGATATTTGCGATCTGGATGCTCTGCGTACCGTTGTCCGCAACAGCGAATCCGTAGAAGTCTGGACTCCCAATCATACCGAAGCATGGGAGTTGGCATATAAAAAACTGCTGAATTTACTATAAGGAGATGTCAATATGAGCGTAGATATGACCAAATGGATCGACATTGCCAAGGCAAATGTCCACAACCGTCCCACAGGTCAGGGCCGTCTGGCCGGTAAGATCACCATCGTCACCGGTGCGGCACAAGGTTTTGGCAAGGGTATCGCTGAGGAGCTGTATGCCGAGGGTGCCACTATCATCATCGCCGATATGAATCAAGCTCTGGCAGAGAAGGTCGCTTCCGAAATGGGCGAGCGGGCTTGCGCCATTGCCGTCAATGTGTCCGACGAAGACAGTGTTGCGGCGTTGGTAGCACAGGTGGTAGAAAAATTCGGCGGTCTGGACATCATGATCGCCAATGCCGGCGTTGTCCGCTCCGGTCCCATCGCTTCGTTCGAAAAGAAAGACTTTGAGTTCGTCACCGCCATCAACTATACCGGTCTATACCTGAGCGCCAAGTATGCTTCGATCATCATGCAGGCTCAGCACGAGGCCGATCCCGAAGCCTACTATGACATCATCGCCATGTCCAGTAAGTCCGGTTTGGAAGGCTCTAACAAGAATTTTGCATATGCCGGCTCTAAGTTCGGTGCCATCGGTTTGGTTCAGTCTTGGGCGCTGGAGCTGTGCGCTTACAACATTAAGGTCAACGCCATCTGTCCCGGCAACTATCTGGATGGTCCTCTGTGGAGCGATCCCGAACGTGGCCTCTTTGTCCAGTATTTGCAAGCCGGTAAGGTTCCCGGCGCCAAGACCGTGGCCGATGTGCGCCGCTTCTACGAAGCCAAAGTCCCCATGAATAAGGGTTGCATGCCCATCGACGTAGCCCGTGCCGTGATGTACTGTGTGGAGCAGAAGTATGAAACCGGCCAGGCCATCCCCGTCACCGGCGGTCAGGTCATGCTCAACTGAGGTAGCGACCATGATTGATATTTCTGTTCTGAATCAGCTCAATGCTCCCACCAAGGCAGAGCGTCTTGCCAATCTGGCACAGGTACTAAAGACCACCCAGTTCCCACCCATGGTACCCCAGTACATCAACAACCACATCCACACCACCTATTCCTTCTCTCCCTACTCCCCCACCGCAGCGGTCTATGCCGCCCGGATGGAGGGTCTGTGTACCGCCGGTATCATCGACCATGATTCCATCTCCGGTGCAAGAGAATTTCTGGAGGCTGCCGCATTGGTCGACATTCCCGTCACCATCGGCATGGAGTGCCGCGTTTCCATGGCAGGCACCCGTTTGGAAGGTCGCCGTACCAACAATCCGGATCAGGAAGGCGTCAGCTACATGACCATCCAGTCCGTCCCTCATGATAAGATCGATGTCCTTACTGCCTTTTTTGCCCCCTATCAAGCCGCCCGTCACGCACGCAACCGCCAGATGATCGCCAAGATCAATGCCTTGCTGCGTCTGGATCTGGATTATGATAAGGACGTGCTGCCTCTGTCCGAGGCCCACGACAACGGCGGTGTTACTGAGCGGCATCTGATGTATGCTTTGGCCATCCGTCTTGTGAAAGAAGTGGGTAAGGGCGAAGCTATGGTGCAAAAGTTGTCTTCTATGGGGCTCACCCTGTCTGCCAAGCAGGAAACACAGATGTTGGATACACAGTATCCTTTCTATGAGTATGACCTGTTGGGCATTCTCAAGAGCGCATTTGTCCCCCAGATCTTTATCCCTGCCACCGACGAGTGCCCGAAGTTGCCGGATATGGTCAAGCTGTGCGCCGAAATCGACGCTTATCTGTGCTATGCGTATCTGGGCGACGTAGGCGAGAGCGTTACCGGTGATAAAAAGGCTCAAAAATTTGAAGATGACTATTTGGACGATGTCTTCGAGTGCCTGAAGGAAGAAGGCGTCTGCGCCGTTACCTATATGCCCACCCGCAACACCCCGGCACAGCTTCAGCGGTTGCGCAGTCTGTGCGACAGTTACGGAATGTTCCAGATTTCCGGTGAAGATATCAATTCTCCCCGGCAGAGCTTTGTCATCAAAGCTATGGAAAATCCCATGTTTGCAAACCTGATCGATGCCACGTGGAAGCTGATCGAACACGAAAAACATTAATTGGAGGATCTAATTATGATGACAAAAGCTGTAAGAATCCATGGCAAGATGGACCTGCGTCTGGACGAGGTCCAGCTCCCCGAAGTTGGTCCCGATGATGTGCAGGTTCGCGTTGTTTCCGATAGCCTGTGCATGTCCACCTACAAAGCCGCCGTGGAGGGCGGTGACCACAAACGCGTTCCTGACAACGTCGCCGAGAACCCCACCATCGTCGGCCACGAATTCTGCGGTGACATCGTTGCCGTGGGCGCCAACTGGCAGCATAAGTATCAGGTCGGTGACAAATTTGTCATCCAGCCTGCCCACTTCCATAAGGGTAGCCAAATGGCCCCCGGCTACTCCTATTCCTACTGCGGCGGCAATACCCAATATGCCAACATTCCCATCGAAACCCTGCTGGAAAACTGCCTGCTGCCCTATCACTCCGACACTTACTACTACGGCTCTCTGGCAGAACCTCTGAGCTGCGTCATCGGCACCTTCCACGCCATGTACCACACCAAAGCCGGCTCTTATGTCCATGAAATGGGCATCAAGGAAGGCGGCAAGATGGCGCTGTTGGCTTCCGTCGGCCCCATGGGTCTGGCTGCCATCGACTACGCCATTCACTGTGACCGCCGTCCCAGCCTTCTGGTCGTCACCGATATTGATGAAGCCCGTCTGGAGCGCGCCGCCGGCATCTACACCGTGGAAGAGGCTGCCAAGTACGGCATCGAGCTGCACTATGTCAACACTCGTATGGAAAATGCCACCGAATACCTGCGCTCCCTCACCGGCGGCACCGGCTATGACGACGTGGTTTGCTTCGCACCGGTCAAGCCCGTCATCGAGCAGGCGGACGATATTCTCGGCTTCGACGGCTGCCTGAATTTCTTCGCCGGTCCTACCGACCCTCAGTTCAAGGCACCCTTCAACTGGTACAATGTCCACTACCTGTACACCCACGTGGTGGGCACCTCCGGCGGCAACACCAACGATATGCAGGAAGCCATCGCCATGATGAACGCCGGCAGACTCAACCCCTCCGGTCTGGTGACCCACATTGGTGGTCTGAACGCCGTGGTGGAAACCACGCTGAATCTGCCCAAGATCCCCGGTGGCAAGAAGCTGATCTACACCCAGATCGACCTGCCTTTGACTGCTATCGCCGATTTTGAAGAAGCCGGCAAGACCGATCCTCTGTTTGCCGAGTTGGATCGTCTGTGCAAGGCCCACAACAATCTGTGGAACCCCGCTGCCGAGGCCTATCTGCTGGCCCACGCACCCAAGATCTGATCAACCAATACTCCCACCGCCTTCTCTTGAGAGGGCGGTGGTTTTTTCTTGCTTTTGCTGCAAAATGCAAGGCACTTTCCGTGTTTCCGACCACATCCGTAACAACAACCGCCTTCTTCGTCATTTTTCTCAGGCGGAAGTAACCCCAAATATAAGCAACACCGCCGCTGATAACAGCGGCGGTTTCTGATATGCTTATTTTTCTGCCACGATCTCGTCCAGTATTCCCAGATCCCAGCAAAGTCGGGATAGGACATATTTATCCCGAATATCTTTGGTGCAAGAAAACAGCATCGGCATCCATGCTTCTTCCACGCCAATATCCGACAGCGTTTTGGGGGCATCGATGGCAGTAAGTAGCGCCTCCAGTTGTTTGGAGGTGGGTAATTCCTGTCGAATAATGGACAGGATCTCTTCCCAATCGGTCAAAATGATCTCCAGCCTCTGTTCATGCCGAGCAGGGTCGTACTTTTTTTCCGTCTTTTCCAGTGCGATCATGCTTTCCGCACCACGCCCCAAAAAATCCCGTAGCTGTAGTGCCCATGCATCATAGTCAAATGCAGCCACCGATTCCAGTGCTTTTTGTCGATTGGGCTGGATCATCAACAGTTTTTCATACAGCCGGACCGCAATGCGAGTACCTACAGCGCACTGAATGCCATGCAGATCCATGGGTGTTCCAAACTCCACAAAGCGCATATCCAAGCAATGGGAAATGTAATGCTCCACACCCGAAGCAGGGCGCGAAAGCCCGGCATAATTCATCGCTACGCCGCTGATGACCAGCCCCTCAAACACCGCTCGCACGGCATTTTCCTCTCTGCGCAGCAGTCCCGATGCCTGCTCGACACAAAGCCGCAACGCGGAGCGAACCAATGCGGCAATTTCTTCGCAGTAATATTCTCCCGTGATCACCTGCGCCAAGCGCCACTCGCATATGCTGACGTATTTGGCCACCATATCTCCCAGTCCGGCTTGCATCAACTTCAGCGGTGCCTGCCGCAGGATGTCCGTGTCACCGATAATCACATCTGCGCCCTTGGTGGGCAGAGAGATTTTCAATCCGTCCCGTGTCATGGAAGAAGTGGCCGAGGCATAGCCGTCCATCGACGGCGCAGTAGCCACAATGATATAAGGCACATGAGACATGGCCGCCACGATTTTTCCGATGTCATTAATGACACCGCTGCCTACCGCCACGACCAACTCGCAGTCCCACGAAAAATGCATCACCGCAGAACCCACGGCCTGTTCATCCGGCTCCAAATTGGTCTGCGGAAAACAATGGCACACCACGGTCGCACCGGCAGCACACAGAATGTCATATGCTTTTGCTCCGGCGGCCTGCCATGTATTACAGTCCGACAACAGAAAGACTTTTCCTGCGCAGAATTTTTGCACATAAAGGGGCAGGTTTTCAATGACGCCGCTACCCACCACCACTTCCGCAGAAAATCGATGCGTTTTTCCGCAGGCGCATGGCGCACCATTCATCGCCAGCAGTTTTTCCATACTCATACACATCCCCCCTTGGGTATGATTGTACCACAGATCAACAAAGATTGCAAATTTCAGATTGTAATCCTCATCCAAAACCGTTATAATAATACAAAACGTACCACGGAGGGCAAGCAATGGAATACAGAATTCTCGGCAAGACCGGGCTGCGCATTTCCCGGCTAGGCTTTGGCGGCATTCCCATTCAGCGCATTAACGCAGAAGGCACCAAGCAATTGCTCCTGCAAATGCTCAGCAATGGCATCAACTATATCGACACTGCCCGTGGCTATACCGTCAGCGAGGCTTACCTTGGTCACGCTCTGGCTGGTATCCGGCAGCATTTTGTATTGGCGACGAAGAGTATGGCGCGGGATCGGGTCGGCATGGCTCGGGACATTGACATCAGTCTGGAAAATCTGCGCACCGATCACATCGACCTGTATCAAATTCACAATCCCACGCCGGAGGATCTGGATCGTGTCTGTGCGCCGGGTGGCGCTCTGGAAGCGCTGGAGGCGGCAAAAGCCGCCGGTAAGGTGGGGCATTTTGGTGTCACCGCCCACACCATTGCCGTATTTGAAAAGGCTCTGACGTTACCATGGGTCGAAACGATCATGTTCCCCTACAATCTTGTGGAAACCCAAGGTGAAGACCTGATTCGTCGCTGTGCTGCGCAAAATGTGGGTTTTATTGCGATGAAACCTCTGGCTGGCGGCGCGATCGAAGATGCTGATCTGGCCCTGCGTTGGATTTTGTGCAACGACGATGTGTCCGTGGTGATCCCCGGCATGGCCGAACCAAGAGAACTTGCTCAAAATCTGGTTGCCTGCGAAAACCCAGCCCCGCTAACAGCGCTTCAGCTACAGCATGTGCAGGCCATCCGGGAGGGGCTGGGAACTCATTTTTGCCGCCGATGCAATTACTGCGCACCCTGCACCGCTGGTATCTCCATCTATTCCATTTTCCTGATCGAAGGTTATCTCAGCCGCTACGGTCTGGAGGACTGGGCTCGAGCCCGTTACGCCGCTCTGGACAAAAACGCCTCCGACTGTATCGGTTGCGGCATATGCGAAAGTCGCTGCCCCTATGAGCTACCCATCCGCCAGATGATGCAGCAGGCGGCAGATAAATTCCGGTCTTGATCCCCATATCGCAAAAAGAGCTGTTCCGATCGGAACAGCTCTTTTTATTAAATCTCTTGACCACCCATAAAGACCCGGGGGTTGGAATAATCGCCGTTGCAGACGATAAAGTCCGCATATCTTCCGGTCGCAATACTTCCCACCTGATCTTGCACACCCAACGCACAGGCCGGATTATAGCTGGCGGCACGAATGGCATCTTCCTCCGCAATGCCGAAGAGAATGGCGTTTTTCATGCAGTCATATAGGTTGGTAGCCGCACCAGCCAAAGTACCGTCAGCCAATTTCGCCACACCACCGGCAAGGAATATCGGCTGGCCACCCAATTCATACATTCCATCAGGCATACCACAACAACGCAGCGCATCAGAAATCAGCACAATCCGCTCGCCACCAAACATAGCAAATGCCAATCTCACCGACGCCGGATGGACGTGCATCCCATCACAAATCAGCTCTGCTCGAACCTTGGGACACTCCACCGCCGCAGGAATCACACCCGGGTTCCGGTGATGCACCGGCGGCATAGCATTAAACAGATGGGTCAGGTGGGTCGCACCCATTTCATAGGCCATTTTCGCATCTTCATAGGTGGCGTCCGTATGCGCAACCGACACCGTACACAACTTGGATGCCCGACGGATAAAATCCGCCGCACCGGGCAACTCCGGTGCCACATCCGCAATGCGGATCAATCCGTCGCAACCGTCATAGAGCTTCTTGAAACCTTCAAAATCCGGATTCTTAAGATATGCTCCGTTTTGAGCGCCCTTTTTCTTTTCGCTGAAGTAGGGACCCTCCATCTGAATTCCCATCAGCCGTGAATGCCCCTCCGGCTGCTCTTCATGGAGCTGCTTTGCCGTGGCAAATGCTTTCTCTAGCACATCATACGGCAGCGTCAGAGAAGCTGGTGCAAAGGAAGTCACACCGCTTTTGGCCAAATACCGGGCCATCGCCTTCAATCCGTCATAATTGCCATCGGAAAAATCATAACCGGAATTGCCGTGATTGTGGACATCGATCAGTCCGGGAATCACCGTTGCGCCATTCAGATCCACCGCATTTTCCGGCACAAACCGAGGCAGAACTGCACCAAAGCGACCATCCTTTACCTCAAATGCGCCGACATGAAATTGGAAATCCGATCCAAAAAATCTGGCATTCTTAAAAAACATAGCTTTCTCCTTTATTTGCCGATATCCGGCAAGCTGGCAGCGGCAACGCTCTGTCCCACCCGGCGGGTATTTTCATCCGGCAACATGACCTGAATGCGCTGATGAAGTTGGGGGAATTCATCCGCCAACACCTTCTGACAGGTGGTCAGGATCTGCTCACCGCCCTTGCCGGACATGACCCGCCCCAGCACCATCATGCGCCGGATATCGTAGAACCGGGTATAGAGCACTACAGTATAGGCAAGGTAAATACCAATGTCGTGGAATATCGCCTTCGCCCGTTCGTCATCGGCTTCCATCAGGCTCTGCACCACTTTCAGCTTTTCCGCAGGGGTCAGATCTTCGTCCATATCGATGCCGGCACGGGGCGCCAGCTTGATAACGGCATCCTGCGAGAAATATTTGCAACCCACACCAATGTCTGTGGACCATTCATCGACCATGGCATTCTCGTTCAGATCCACCGGTGCAAAGGCCAGTTCACTGATCCAACCCAGCACATTCATGTCCTGATCCACATAGCCTACCGCTTCGCTGGTACCCATCGCAAGGCCCATAATGCAACCAACACCCATACCCATGGCACCGGCTAAAGCCGTGACATCACCGTCATTGGCCACCACCACCGGCACATCACCGATCGCCGCCGCAGCCCGGTCGTAGACCGTCTTCACCTCATCCCATCGCTCCCGTGGGACGCAGTAGAAAATACTGGAGATCATCGGCGCATTGCCAATAAACACGCCGGCGGAAGACACTCCGATGCCATCCACCCGAGGCATTTTGCTGGCCGCAGTGCGGAAAGAATCCAAAATGCCTTCATACTGGTAATTGGGATCCGGATTGGTCTTGGGATGCCAGACCACCTCTTCCGAATACACCACTTTGCCATCGATGACCGCAGAAACCTTCCGGTCAGAACCACCGGCATCGAAACCGATACGGCAACCTGCGATATGACCGCCAATGGGCTTGGGGGATTCTTTGGCGGTTGGGCACTGCTCCAACGGCAGGTCCAGTATCTCCAGAGGGCGTTCATATAGCTTCCCAAAGAAATCGAAATCGAAGGCCCGCTCGCCGGTAGGCAAATAGGCCTGCTGCAACTTCTGGGCAATGGTGCTACAACCACAGATATAGACCCGGAAACCGCCGATGGACCACAGCAAAAACTTCATATACCGCTCCACAAAACGGTAGTCCGCCGCAGACATCGCCTGCGTACCATGGATCTTGGCATGACGTACGGAGATAAATCCCTCATTGCGCTCTACCGCAATGGCGATGGGAACCGTAGCACCCTTTTCATACTCGTTCATCCACAGACCGAAGGGAATAAATTCCGGATCCAGCCTTGGACGATACTTCTGTTCTACATTCACGCCCAGATAATTCATATCTACCTCTCCTTACTGTCCACGCACTTGCGCCGCCACTTTTTCAACGATACGCTGCATCTCGTCCCATTTTGTCTCCATGTCCGCTGCCAGACGAATCTGGGTGCGAGCCCGGATCAGGTTATGCTCAGGATACGCAGTCTTGAAGTACAGGTCGCCATCGATATAATCCTTGAGGAACCGGGTCGCCAGTTCCGTCGTCATCGTCAGGGCGCCCAGCGGCAACAATTCCACTTCCAGATCCGTCAGGGATGGTGCAGCTTCCAAGAAGCCCTTGGTGTACACCTCAAACAGATGTAGATCCAAGCTCATCTTCATAAAGTCCGGCTCGTCTTCCGCTGCGGTAGCCGCACCGAAGCGAATAGAATCGCCGTAATCGTATAAACTTAAGCCCGGCATCACCGTATCCAGATCCAGAACGCACAGAGACTTGCGTGTTTGGCGATCCAGCAGAACGTTGTTGAGCTTAGTATCATTGTGGGTCACGCGTAAGGGTAGTTTCCCCTCCTCCAGCAATTGCTGTAGCTGGCAGACCCGCTGTTCCCGCTGCATCAGGAACCACAGTTCCTCCCGAACGGTCTTGACCCGATCGCAGGGATCTACAGCCACGGATTCCTTCAGTTGACGGTAACGATCAACCGTATTGTGGAATTGCGGAATAGTTTCATACAGTGTATGGGCCGGGAAATCCGACAGCAACTCCTGAAAACGCCCAAAAGCCAATGCGCTCTGGTAAAAATCCTCCTCGCTTTCCGGCATATCCAGACAGAATCCCCCCACGAAATCGTAACATCTCCAGAATTCGCCCTTACGATCACGGTGATAATACAGCCCCGTATGGGTCGGGATAAAGTGCAGCGCCAATCTGGCATCCTCCACTTTTTCTCGCAGGAATGCCGTCACCGCACCGACATTGGTCATCAGTCGGATGGGATCCCGGAAAACATATTTATTGATGCGCTGCAAAACATATTCCGAACCGGTATCGGTCGTAACTTTCATGGTCTGGTTGATATGTCCGTGACCGAACTCCTCACAGGTAACGGGCGTACCATCCAATTGGAAGGCGTAGGCAGCCTGTTCAATTTGCATTTTGTCCACTCCTACTTGAATTATTATATGCAGCAGTCATACACCTCTGCAGTATAGTATCATACCATAAAACCGTCCAAAAAGCAACGAGTATTATTTGCCATGATCCGTCAGCTTTGCAGATGGTTTCGGAAATTCAACGTTGTTTGCATCATTGCGATCCGCATCATATATTATATCCCGTTTATCCGCGTTCTTTGCGGATTGCAGATTGGAAAAGTGTTTTGGCTTGTGCCGGGTCTTCACCGGGAATCGTTCCACTACATCCGGGCGCTTCTCTGCGATCGCACTTTGTTTTATTTTACCACAGAGACTGTGGCGAAACAATCATTTACTTTTTTCGTCAACTATGGTAAAATAACAAAAATATGCGTTTACTGGAGTGGAGCTCATGCGGTTCGATCAAACTTGTCTGAATATTGATCTGGATGCCCTACAGCACAATTTGGAGTTGGTGCAAAGTAAAGCCGGCGTTGCCGTTATGGCGGTGGTCAAGGCGGATGCCTACGGCTTGGGGGCCGTCACCGTTTCCCACGCACTACAGGAGCAGTGTGCCTTTTTCGGCGTGGCCAATATTGCCGAAGCCATGGAGTTGCGCCGTGCCGGCATCCGTAAGCCCATCCTCATTCTGGGGCGGGTGCCCGTATCTGCCTATGCGTTAGTCGTGCGTGAGGAGATCCGCATTACGCTGTTCATTTATGATGATGCCGTCGCATTGTCGGAGGAAGCCCAGCGGCAAGGAAAGACCGCCATCGTCCACTTTGCGATCGACACAGGCATGAGCCGTATCGGCTGTCAGGCTACGGCTGAAAGCGCCGACCTGTGCGTACAAATGGCCTCCCTGCCCGGCATCGTTGCCGAGGGCTTATTTAGCCATTTTGCCTGCGCCGATTGCGCCGATTTAGCCTCTGCACGGCAGCAGTCGGAGCTGTTTGCCGCCTTCGATGCCATGCTGCGCAGCCGTGGGCTTGCGCTTCCCATTCGTCATATGGACAACTCCGCAGGCATTATGAATTTCAACACTTGTTACGAAATGGTGCGCTCCGGCATTGTCACCTACGGAATGTATCCCAGCGATGAAGTCGACCCACAGTCTTTGCCCATCCGACCCGTGATGCAGTGGGTCACCCGTGTTGCCTATGTCAAAACGCTTCCCGCCGGTCGTCAAATCGGTTACGGCGGCACTTACACCACCACTAAGGAGACCGTGATCGCCACCTTGCCGGTGGGCTATGCCGATGGTTATCGTCGCAGCCTTTCCGGCATTGGTCATGTGCTGATCCACGGTAAAAGAGCCCCCATTCTGGGCCGAGTCTGCATGGATCAGATCATGGTGGATGTGACTGACATTCCCGATGTGGCCTTGGACGATAAAGTCATCCTGATCGGTCGCAGTGGCGAGGAGGAGATCACCGTAGACGATATCGCCGCTGCCACCGGTACCATCAATTACGAGATCGTTTGCGGCCTATCCCGCCGCATCCCCAGAGCCTATTATCGTGGTGGTAAGAAAGTAAGCGAGGTTCATTATCTTCTGGATCATGCGAATACGGAGGTGGAAGTATGAAAAAACGAGCATCAGCAATGTTTCTGTTGGTAGCGCTGTTGAGCGCCGCCCTCACCGGTTGCTTTCCGGAGGATGCGATCTTGTCCACGGGACCCGATGGCACCAGTTTCCCTACGGAGCCCACTCCGTCCGATCCGTCCATACCCACGGTTCCTCCCACGCACCCCACCGAAGTCCCTACCGAACCTCCAACGGAACCCCCAACGGAACCCACGACACCGCCTATTGTCAAGCAGACCACCGCCACCATCGGTGCGACCGGTGATATCTTGATGCACGATCTGCTGATCGCCAGCGGTTATGACAGTACGACCGGCACTTTTAACTACGACGATATCTTCACCTTCTTCTCCGAGTATGTGTCCGGAGTCGACTACGCCGTTGCCAATCTGGAAGTTACACTCTACCAAAAAGATACTTCCGAAGGACTTCTGGGTTACCATGGTTATCCCAAATTCAATTCTCCGGATGCCATTGCCGAAGCGCTGAAAACCGCCGGCTTCGATATGCTGCTGACTGCCAATAATCACTCTTATGATTCCCGGCACAACGGCTTTATCCGCACCCAAGAAGTCATCGAATCTTTGGGGCTGGAGCACATTGGCACCCGGCGGAGTACCGAGGCGGATAATTTTGTTGTGGTCGATGTCAACGGCATCAAGATCGGCATGATCAACTACACCTACAACACCGCGGAAACCGACGAAGGCAAAGTTGCCCTCAACGGCATCAGCCTGACGCTGGAGGATTCCCTGCTCATCAATACCTTCAGCTATTCTCGTCTAAACCAATTCTATGAAAAACTCTCCGACGAAATCCAAGCCATGCGCAATGCCGGTGCAGAAGCCATCGTGCTGTACATCCATTGGGGAACGGAATACATCACGCAGCCCAACACAAACCAAACCAAGATGGCCCAGCAGCTTTGTAATCTGGGCATCGATGTCATCGTGGGCAATCATGCCCATGTGCCCCAGCCTGTGGAATTTTTGAGCAGCGAAACCGACGAAAACCATAAGACGCTGTGCCTCTATTCCACCGGCAATGCCGTTTCTAACATCTACAAAGTCAACAATTTCCCGGTCACCACGGAAGACGGAATGCTCTTCCAATTTACCTTTGCCAAGTATTCCGATGGTACCGTTGTAGTGGAAAGTGCCGATGTGCTACCCACCTGGGTCTGGCGCTATGATGACAAAAACGGTGTACGCAAGTTCCGAATCATGCCTCTGGATCGGAATTTGGAGGATTGGCAAGCCCAGTTTGATATTTCTGACTCTGTTTTGTCCAAGTGTCAAGCATCCTACAAGCGAACAATGGACACCCTGAGCCCGGG
>CAZOVE010000045.1:0-15374 GCA_964583135.1 uncultured Oscillospiraceae bacterium
AGAGCTTTGCCTGCTCATTCTTGGCAGCATCGTACTCAGAGTTTTCGGACAAGTCACCATAGGAACGAGCCTCGGCGATCATCGCTGCGATCTCACGCTCCCGGGTGGTCTTCAGGTAGTTCAGTTCCCGTTCCAGTTCCTGCAACCGCAGGCTTGTAATCTTATATTCTTTTGCCATAATCACATATCCTTTCGTAGATCAAAAATTCCATAGCTCCCCACATTATATGCCATGTTCTCCTTCCAGTCAAGGAAAATTTCGAACTTTTTGGAAAACGAAAGTCCGCATTCCTCCATTGCCTACCCTCTTCTTTCCTCAGGGATATGTCAACTCCCCCCGGAAATACCCGGAGGGAGTTGTGTTATTGTCAGATGTAATGTAATATATCACATCTTGCGTGGCTGTGAATTGGCTAACTGCTTCAGTAGCGAGGCAAACCCATTGAGTTGCATCTCGGTTATATGCGTACAATCTACCCAATACACACTCGCTGGTATCAATATCTGTTATTAACATGAGGTGCAGTTCATCCGTTTCAGATCACGTTCTAATGTATCATTGCTAGGCTGGGTATGTCAGATCATAGTTGCTTCACTCCTTTCACCTCATTCATCTATGAAAAAGGTCAATTTTATGCATAGTAAAAAATTTTTTGCCGCCTTTTTTAGATCATAAAAAAGGCGGCATGATATTCAGGATTCCAGCACTGCAATTGCTGCCAAAATCTGAGGGTCTTCCATTGGGTCCAACGTTCCGTAATAGATCTCCGCCGCCGTTTGATCGTCCACTTCTACGATTTTGTCCGGGGTCAATCCTCCCACTTCCGCCAGACTCACGCCATTGGGAGTGTAGTATTTCCCTGTAGATAGTGCTACTGCAGAGCCATCGCTGAGCTTGTAAGTGTTCTGGAAATAACCTTTGCCACAGGTCTGCGTACCCACCACACTCGCCCAGTCATACTCACGTAGGGCTGCAGCGAAAAATTCTGCGGCAGAGTAGGAGCTACCATTGACTAACACTACCATAGGCATCTGAAGGCAACTCTCGTCGGAGTAATCATCATTCGTTGTGCCGTCATAATACTCACTGCGGAACAGCAGTCCCTCCGGCAACAGATAATCCAGCAACTTCACTAGCTCCCGTTGATATCCACCGGGATTGTAGCGTACATCAAAGATCAGTTTTTCTGCGCCCTGCGTACGCAGTTGTTCAATAGCAGCGATGGTTTCCTCGGCGCAACGAGAATCAAAGTTCACGATCCGCACCAGACCGATGTTATTATCCAGCATCGTTGCCGTTGCCACCTCTGTCTTGATCGCAGCACGTGTGATGGTGAGGTCAAATTGCTCCTCACCGCGAAGAATCGTCAATGTCACCTGTGTACCTGCTTTTCCACGGATCATAGCCGTAGCCGCATCGCTTCCCAGCGTCTCCACGCTCTGGCCATCTACTGCAATGATGCGATCCGCCGCTATAATGCCGGCTTCTTCCGCAGGACCGCCCTTAGTCACCTGTGTCACACGATAACCTTGTCCGTCTGCCGGAAACTCCACTGTCACGCCGATGCCAACGTATGCATTATTCATCTGTTCTAGATATTTCTGATAATACTGGGCGTTCATATAGTAGCTCCAGCGATCGCCCAATGCGTTTACCATCGCATCTGCCGCAGCATCCTCTAGCTTTGTCCGATCCGATTCGCCGATAAATACTTCCTCGATCAGGTCCTCCAATTGTTCCAACTTGGAGTAATGATCTTCAGACAGCATGGTCACAACGCCCAATGTCAGTGCGCAACTAAGCATCGCCACCGCCACATAGGATAGGATCTTTAGGATTCGTTTTTTATTCATACTTTTCACGTCCTTTGAAATAAATCCCACAGCCCATAGCAGGCTGTGGGATCGTAATTTATCCAATATAGTCCATAGGGTTGACGGAAGTACCGTTTTTATAAATACCGAAGTGCAGATGGTCACCTGTAGAAGTACCCGTGGTACCAATACAACCTAAGTACTGTCCTGCCGTCACGATATCGCCTTCCTTCACATCCGGTCTGCAGCACATATGCATATATACGCTTGCATACCCATCCAGATGGTCGATCTTGACATACCAGCCTGCGCTATCGCTCCACCGAGCGATGGTCACTACGCCGGCGCGGGTCGCAATAATGGGAGAGTCGGTGGTGCCATCTTTCTTCATCAAGCAGTTAGCCGCCAAATCCACACCGTGATGGAATCGCCGATCATGATATACCGGGTGCGTGCGCCAGCCATAGGCACTCGAAACACGCAGATAATCACAGGGTACCAACCAAGTAATACCTTGCTCATCCACCTTCTCTTCACCGATATAACCAACCTTTGCATTTGCACCGGTGGGATAGGTAGTCACGGTAGTCATCGTCGCCATATATTCCCGATACAGCGCTGCATCCAAGTCAGTTTCCGCTTTACCGATGGCAACCTCCAACTCCGCCAGATCATCTTCCAACTTCCCCATCATCTGCTCATAGGCGCCTTCTTGCTGCTTCAGTTCCTCCATTTTTACGGTCAACTGGCTCAAAAGTGCTTCTGCTTCCACGCTCATGAGCATCATCTCAGACTGGGTAACGCTCAATTCTTCCTTTGCCTTTTCCAGTGCTGCTCGTTCTTCCAGAAGAGCCTTGCGTGCAACCTCTACCGATTCCGCTGCAGAGCGCAATTGCTTCAACCGTCGACCATCTGCTGCGGCGATCTCCTGAACCATGTTCAATCGATCCAGCAGATCCGAAAAACTACGAGCTTGGAACAATACAGACCAGTAAGAAATACTGCCGTCCTCTTCCATAGCACGGATTCGTTCTTTGCTCTTCAGATTCAGTTCCTCCAGCAGCAACTGGGCTTTTTCCAGCTCCTCCTGCTTGTCGGCGATAAGAACATTATACGCAGCGATCTGCTCATTCATACCCGTGACTTGGGTATACAGCAGGCCCACCTGCTGATCAATCAAATTCTTCTCCTGAATCAACAATTGGATCTCCGACAAATTATTGGCTTGATCCTTTTTCAGCGCTTTGAGCTGCTTCTTCAGATCGTCGATCTCTTTTTGTGTCGCCTCATTTTCTTTTTCCATCTCGGCGATCTGCTCTTTGATCTCATCGGAGGACTTTTCCTCACTGGCAAAGGCCGGTAAGATGTTCAATATGAGACCCAACAGCATGACCACTACCAAAATGCCGGCCAATAGCGAGATCCAAAATTTTTTATCCTTCATAAGGGCTCCTTTGTATTCTAGTATCAGACGTTCATAAACTTGCGGATGGAGGTCCAACTACCGACCACGCCAACAAAAAGTCCTGCACAAGCAAAAGTGATGGCCATCGGGATCAGTAGTTCATCAAAAGGCTGGAACGTGAGCAGTTGCAGAGAATCCATGGATTCCAGTGCCTCCAGCGCCCAGTCATACAAAAGCCACATCAGCCAGAAGGCTGCGCCTGCGCCCAACACGCCCAAAGAAAAGCCTTCCACCACAAATGGCAATCGAATAAAACCGTTGGTAGCACCCACCATCTTCATAATGCCGATCTCACTACGCCGCTCATACATACCTAGCTTGACTGTATTAGAAATGATCAGCAACGAAACGACTAGCAGCACCGCAATGAACACCACGCTGACCACCTGCAGCAAATTCTGCAGTGTAGCGAAGCCTTCCGCCAACTCATACTCCGCATTGACTTTTGCCACACCGGGAATACCGTAGATTTGCTCGACCGTATCCTCCATCAAGGCATTGTCCTTCAGGATCACTATATAGCGATGGCGTAGATCCTGCGCTTCCACGCCGCTGAAGGCTTCGTCACCCTCGTGATCGGCAATAAATTCTTCCAACGCTTTCTCACGGGATACAAAGGTGGCCTTCAAAACATTGTCCACCCGATTGATCTCCGTGCCGATGGTTTTGGCTTCCGCATCGGTCAATTCGCTGTCAATAAAGACCCGAATCTCGTTGGTCTTATTCAAATCATCCACCATGATGTTCACATTGTACATCACCGCAGCAAAGGTACCCACGATCAGCAGGCACGCCACTGTCACGCAAACGGCGGCAAAGGACATAAAACCATGCAAAAAAATGCCACGGATGCCCTCTTTGATCAGGTAACCGATATTATTGATTCTCATACTTGTAATACCCGTCCATTCCGTCGCTGATAACGACACCCTGATCAATAGAGATCACACGTCTGGGGAATCGTTCGACCAGACCCTGTGCATGGGTCACCACCAACATGGTTGTTCCCAAATTATTGATCTGCTGCAACAGCTCCATAATTTCCACTGCCATATCTTCGTCCAGATTACCGGTCGGCTCGTCGGCAATGATGGTGGATGGATTGTTCACCAAAGCTCTGGCAATAGCCAGACGTTGCTGCTCACCACCGGACAATTCACCGGGCAGGCGGCGACTCTTTGTATCCAGACCTACCAGATTCAGCACATAAGGTACTCGCTCCCGGATCTCCCGGTTTCTGGCACCGATCACGCGCATGGCAAAAGCCACGTTGTCATATACGGTCTTATTAGCGATCAGTCGGAAATCCTGATATACCACACCAACCGTACGGCGCAGGTAAGGGATCTCCCGCTTGCGGATCCGTTCCAGAGAATAGCCGTTCACATGGACATTTCCGGAAGTGGGTTTCAACTCTCCAGTGATCAATTTAATAATGGTAGATTTTCCGCTACCGGAAGGCCCTACCAGAAATGCAAATTCGCCATCCTCGATCTGCATAGACACGCCGCGCAATGCTTTCGTGCCTACGGAATAGGATTTTGTTACCTCGGTAAATTCGATCATAAGTAATCTGCTCCAACATATCAGGGTATAGGAATTGTAACATATTGTAACTAAAATTGTCAATGTGTTTACATAAAATTTCGACAGGTTTTTATTGGAACTCCATCATCGCTACCTATTGCGTCAAATCCATGTTCCACAGCCCTCGAATTGCTTCCTGCATCTGCCTGATATTCTCATACTGCTGTGCTATCAATTCGCAAATATGCGCTTTCTCTTCCTCACTTCGCACCGGAAACGGGTGTTCCTCGAAATTTGGGGTCAGATCCGAATTTAAGTAGACCGTCCAACTCTGATTGTCTGCATCCGTTACTACCAGACGACTCTCACACTCTCCTTTTGATTGTGGATAGAGAAACAGTACCAACCCATGTTCATCCATCACACGGGCAAAACCATTATAGCCCATCACGATCGGCATCCATATTTCAAATCGGTAACCATCTTTTTCGATGGTATAGTCAGATGATGTAAAGAAAGCATCTTCCCGAGGTGTTGGTTCCATCTGTTCTGCCATGCGGAAATAATGGATACCGTAATCAAAGTACCATATTCCACTCAACAATCCCAAAACCAGCAATAGAACCGCCACAGTAATACCAATCCCCTGTAACAGTGCAGTATATTTTGTCTTTTTCCATTGCCGACGAATTTTTTTCAATGGAGTCAGGGAATCCGCCATAGCCCCCTGGGGCAAGGGTTCTGCTCGCAATCGATCCAACAATTCACTGCAGTGGAAACATTGCGTCAGATGCTCATCGACCAACACTTCACTTTCCTCGGAACAAACGCCATCATAATAAATCGGCAGCAAGTCTTCCACGATCTTGCAAGGTAAGCTCATTTCAATTCCTCCTTAATTTTCATTCTCGCCCGGTGATATGTCACTCTCGCCCAAGATTCCGTTTTTCCAAAGAGTTCCGCAATTTTTCGAAAGGATAGGCCGCCAAATATCCGCAACGAAAAAACCTCTTTATAAGGTTCCTCCAAACGATTCAGTATCTTGCAGATCGCGCTCACCATTTCTTGGTCGGCAATAGTGTCTTCCGGGTTTCCATAGGCTGGTAATGTATCCAGATTTACATTTTCCGCATGAAACTTATCTCTGCGATGCATGGAAATATATGTATTCTTTGCGATTTGGCACAACCATACCGATATCTTGCATTTTCCGTCAAATTGATCCAACGCAGATAATGCCTTAAAAAATGTTTCTTGGGTGATCTCCTCTGCAACAGACTTATTTCTGCTCAGCGCAAGGGCATAGCGATACACATCCTGAAAAAATAGGTCATATACCGTTTGAATGTCCACTACATTCCCCTCCCTTCCCCCATATGACGCATCAAAACACTTTTTGTTACAAAATTCGCAAAAAAGAGCGTCTCCAAACGGAGACGCTCTGGCACATTCAATCAAATCGGATTATCTTGCTTCGCGGCTGGACAAATACTTGCGAACCATCAGTGCAACTTTGAACACGATGGCATGGTCAAACTGACGCAAATCCAAACCGGTGAGCTTTTTGATCTTCTCCAGACGGTACACCAAGGTATTGCGGTGTACAAACAGCTTTCGAGAAGTTTCAGACACATTCAAATTGTTCTCGAAGAACTTGTTGATAGTAAACAACGTTTCCTGATCCAAACTGTCAATGGAGTTTTTCTTGAACACTTCGCCAAGGAAAATCTCACACAGTGTGGTGGGCAACTGATAAATCAAGCGACCGATACCCAGATTCTCGTAGTTGATGACGCTCTTTTCCGTATCAAAGACCTTGCCCACATCGATGGCTGTCTGTGCTTCCTTATAAGAATCTGCCAGACTGCGCAAATGCTCCGCCACGGTGCCAAAACCGATCACCGTCTTAACATATAGCTCGTTTTTCAGCATTTCTTCCATGGCATGTGCCATCTTTTCCAAATCTTCCGAGGTTGTGGAAGCAGTGATCTGCCGCACGACAGCGATGTCGGACTCATTGATACTCAGCACGAAATCTTGACCCTTATCAGGGAACATCTTACTCAGCACATCCACGGTAGCCACATTGGCATGACCGATCTGACGCACCAGAAATACCGCCCGAGGCGCATCGGTGGAGAAATGCAGTTCCTTCGCCCGAATATAGATATCGCCGGGAAGGATATTATCCATAATGATGTTCTTAACAAATGTAGAACGATCATGCTTTTCTTCGTAGAAAGTTTTTGCATCATTCAGGGCGATGTGGGCCATCTGACAGTAACCAACAGAAAGCTCGTCGTCACCGGTGCAGAACACCGCATATTCCATACAGTTCGTAGCACTGAGAATTGCTTTGAAGGTCTTCTGGCCAAAAGTCACGATACCATCACCGACACCGGCAACCTTCAGCGCAGCTTCGGGCCAACGTTCGCCCAACAAAGCAACATCAGTACAGGAAACGACACAGCCTTCTGTATCGATCACACCAAAAACACGACCATGAATCTCTTTTAACTGGATAATAACGCCCTGAAAAACACTGTTGGACATTTTTCAGCCCCTCCTTAGTAATTTGCACAAAACGGTTTTCACAAAATTGCATGGTTATTATACATTGCTTTTGCGCAATTTGCAAGTACCTTTTGACATTTTATTGCAAAAAGGATGCCCTTTTTTATGTATTTTTCCAGTATTACATGCCCGAGCGCCGTTTTTCACGACATATAACAGCTTCCATTTTTAGTCATTTTGCATTAAGAATTGAGATTTCTGCTTCCGTCAGTTCCCGGCATTGTCCGATTTCCAAGGACTGCAGTGAAAGTCCTGCCTCCTGTCGTCGCTGCAGATACGTTACGTGCATTCCCCGGGATGCCATCATACGGCGCACTTGATGATACTTCCCTTCGCACACGGTAATCAGACTCTCTCCCGCTCCTAAAGGTTCCAATGTTGCCGGCAAACACACCGTACCGTCCCGTAACTGCAGTCCAGCTGCAAAGGCCTCTACATCCTCCCGTGTCGCTTGCCCCGCATGGCGTGCATAGTAAACCTTCGGCACTTCCTTTTTGGGAGATATCAACCGATGCAGCAGATCGCCGTCATTGGTAAATAACAGCAGCCCTTCCGTTTCCTTATCCAACCGCCCCACCGGTTTTACTCCCTGTCGTAGCAGCGACTGTGGCAACAACTCCATCACGGTTCGCTCTGATCGATCCTCCGTGGCAGTCACATAGCCTGCCGGCTTATGCAGCATCACCACCACCGTGCGACGGCCGCTTAGGGGCGCTCCATCCAAACAGATCGAATGGGCATAAGGGTCGATCTTGCGTGCATTGTCTCGCTCTATCGCACCGTCCACTGTTACACGTCCGGCTCTGAGAATATCCTTGATCTGGCTACGGCTTCCCACACCGGAAGCTACTAAAAATTTGTCCAACCGTTCCATACTTCCTCCGTTCTATCCCACGAACAAGCTGAATAGGCTGTATTGCGAATTCAAAATGGAGGGATAACTATGCTGGTAATGACCGCAAAACTAAATAAGAAAAAGCTTGCGCTTATTTTTGCGACCGTGGTGGTGGCAATTGCCGCACTTGTCATGCTGTTTCGCGGTGGTGGCGATGCCGAACCCACCATCTCCACCGGTGTCACCGACAACGACAGTCGCGTAAAATTTCTGGAGAGTTTTGGATGGACCGTCACCACATCACCGGTGGAATCCAGCCAGGTAAAGATCCCCAAAGATGCCTCCGAAATATTCGACCGGTACAATCAACTTCAGAAAATTCAGGGCTACGACTTAAGCCAGTATGCCGGAAAAACTGTCATGCGCTACGTCTATCGAGTCAACAATTATCCCAATGCCACAGAGCCGGTATACGCCACGCTGTTGGTATACAAAGATCAGGTCATCGGGGGCGACATCACAGACACCTCAGCAAAAGGCAAAATTCAGAGTCTTCAAATGCCAACAAACAGTTAACACGCACCGACAGATTTTTCTCATTGTACCACAACACCCGGCACTTGACAAGACATCGACATCATGATATTCTTGACCCAACCAAACAACCGATCTTCAGGGCAGGGTGCAATTCCCGACCGGCGGTAAAGTCCGCAAGCGCCTTTATGGGTGCCGAACCGGTTTGATTCCGGTACCGACAGTACAGTCTGGATGGAAGAAGATGCTTGTCCCATTGTGTCCATTTCATGCCCTGTGAGAATTCTCGCAGGGCATATTTTATACAAGAAGGGGTGTCTTTATGGCCCAACTATGGTCCGATCTTGTCGACAATCTAGCTTTTGTGCTGGTATGCATCCTTATTGTGGCGGCTCTTTCTCTGGTTTCCCATTTTGCTGAAGTTCGGCTTCCGCAAAAGAGGCAAGTCACACCTGCCCGCCGAGTCAGCATCATCGGCATCTGCTCTGCCATCGCCGCAGTACTGCATATGCTGGATTTTCCTTTGCTGTTTCTGGCGCCGGAGTTTTACAAGCTGGATTTTTCCGAATTGCCGGTACTGCTGTGTGGCTTTTATCTGGGACCGGCCGCAACGGTCACCTGTGAAGGTGTGAAGATCCTTCTGAAATTACTGCTCAAAGGCACCTCTACCGCCTTTGTTGGCGACTTTGCTAATTTTGTGGTCGGCTGTAGTTTCGTGTTGCCGGCTACCATCGTATATCATATCCGCAAGACCAAGCAAAGTTCCATCATCGGGCTGATAACAGGCACCGTCTGCCTGACCGTCTTTGGATCTGCATTTAATGGCATCTACCTGATCCCCAAATTTGCTGTGCTTTACGGTCTGCCTCTGGATACCATTATCGCCATGGGCACCGCCGTCCGCTCCGGCGTGTCCGATCTGACCACATTCGTCATTTTCTGTGTAGCACCCTTAAACCTATTGAAAGGCAGCGTCGTATCTTTCCTGACCGTTCTGCTGTATAAACGTGTGGCACGTCCCCTGTTTGGTGGAAGGGAGGGAACATAATGGAATATTCCAAATTGCTAGATCTTGTCACCGATCTGGGTTATGAGTTAGCCATGTGCGGCGCCGAAACCTTCCGTATTGAGGAAACCGTCACCTTGGTTCTGAAGGCCTATGATGTAGATGCAGAAGTCTTTGTGATTCCGAACTGTATGCACATTAGTATTGAACCCATCGTTGGCCGCCCGATAACTCGTATGCGCCGCATTGGTTATCACGGCAATGACTTGGACGGTGTGGAAATCTACACCGGTTTAAGCCGAGCCATTTGCAATCACCGCCCCGATCCGGAAACTGCCCAAAAATGGCTGTTGGAAGCCGGAAAAAGACGTCGCAGTTATTCCCTCCCTTGGTATCTTCTGGGCGATTTTCTTGGCGCTGCCGGTTTCTGCGTATTTTTCGGTGGCACGGCCATGGATGCCCTCTGCTCCGGCATATGCGGTATATTGGTCGGTCTTGTGCTGAAATTCATGGATCGGTTAAGATCCAACCAGTTTTTCAGCACCATTACCGCAGCATTTTTAATGTCACTATTGGCTTATGGTCTGAATGCAGCAGGTATCTCCGGCAATCCCGACTGTGTATCGATCGGCGCATTGATGATCCTTGTACCCGGATTACTGTTCACAAATGCCATGCGAGACATCATCTATGGTGACACCAATTCCGGTATCAACCGTATCGTGCAGGTTCTGTTGATTGCCGTTGCCATCGCTTTGGGTACTGCTTCCGCATGGAGTGTTGCTTCGGTGCTGTTCGGTACACCGATCAGCGATCCGGATCTACAGCACAATGGATTCGTGCTAGCGGCTGCCGCCGTTGTTGGTTGCGCCGGTTTTACGATACTGTTCAATATTCATGGCAAGGGTAGCTTTCTGTGTATCTTAGGTGGTCTGCTGACATGGTTGGTCTATGCCACCACTAGCCAACTTCTGGGCAGCGAGCTGATGGGTTTCTTCTGGGGCAGTGTATTTGCATCCCTGTATTCCGAAATAATGGCCCGGATCCGAAAATATCCCGCCATTTCCTATCTCGTGGTCAGCATTTTCCCACTGATCCCCGGTGCCGGCGTATACTATACCATGAATTTCGCCGTTCAAGGCAATATGCCCATGTTTGCCGAAACCGGCGCCAACACCGCCGCCACCGCAGGACTGATGGCTGTGGGCATCTTGCTGGTATCTACAGTATTTCGCATCTGGTCCACTTGGCGCAGAGAGCATAAAAAAGCATAAGATCAGGGCATCTGCCAATCGGCAGATGCCCGTTTATATTACAGTTTTGAAAAGACTTCTCCCAATGATTGATGGAATACCAAATCTGCCTCATCATCGTAGGGTGTGGCATCCCGATTGATCAGAACCATCCGGTTACCCCGATAGTACCGCAACAGCCCCGCCGCCGGATACACTGTCAAGCTCGTTCCGGCCACGATCAGCAGATCTGCATCGCAAATCGCCTCTATACTGCCCTGAATCATGTCCCCATCTAGCGCTTCTTCGTACAGTACCACATCCGGTTTCACGATTCCACCGCAGGTGCATCGGGGGATCCCTGCCGCCTCTTTCACAAATTCCGCTGTGTAAAACTCGCCACAGACCGTGCAGTAATTGCGCAACACACTGCCATGCAGCTCATATACCCGTTCGCTACCAGCTTTTTGATGCAATCCGTCAATATTCTGAGTCACCACCGCCGCCAGCTTTCCCTCTTGTTCCCACCTGGCCAAAACACGGTGAGTTATGTTGGGTTCATACCCCAGTGGCAGCATTTTCTCCCGATAGAAACGGAAGAAATACTCAGGATCCTCTTCATAAAAACTGCGGCTAATGATCGTCTCCGGCGGATATTCAAACTGCTGATTGTACAATCCGTCTACGCTGCGAAAATCTGGGATTCCAGATTCCGTGCTCACTCCTGCACCACCGAAAAAAACGATCCGCTCACTTTCCTCTATCCAACGCTTCAAAGTATCCAGTTTGTCCATATTACTTACTCCTTGGTAATAGAAATTGCAGTTTAACGATCTCCTGTAGAGGCCAGCACCCTACAAAATATTCTCTAAGAACAATAAACAACCGCTCCCCTTGTTATCATCTTATCATCCTAAGATATAAAAAGCAACACCCACCGAAATTTCGGTAGGTGCGTCAAATAGCAAAATTATAGATATATCAGCAACGCACATTACGGTTTATACTCAATAATATCCGTTACCTCGCAGCCAAGCACATAGCAAAATCGTGCCAAAACATCCGTATCAATACGCTCTACAGATCCGGTACACCATTTATCGACCACTTCAAACCGCGTCCCTGCCAATTTAGAAAGGCGATAACGAGAGATTCCTTTCTCTTCGATCAATTCTTTTAGATGAATAGATATCTTTCCATAAGACTGCATATTAACAACGCTGCGAACTTCATTCATAATATCACCAATAACATTTTAACCTCAAAAATACATCTTGGACAATTACTATGGTTATAGTTACTATGTATATAGTATTATTGTAATATGTGCGATTCCGATCCACGATCAGCACATAATTGCGATAATCAATAGAAAAGGAGGAATTGATAATGTATTGCAGTCAATGTGGGGCAAAATTTGAAGGTAAGTTTTGCCCTGCGTGTGGAGCAAAGATCGCTGATGCAGCTTCTGCTGTTTCATCTGCTGAGCAGGCATCCAGTCTAACGCATCAACAATCCGCGCCCAAGGCATCCCCAACCCAAGTGGCAAAAAAGCCATTCTTTCTGAGATGGTGGTTTATCCTGTTGGTCATTATTGTTGCCGGTGTAATCGCTCTTAATTCAGGAGGCGGCAACAATAATGGTGTCACGAGCGCCGAACGCTTTGAATGGACCGATATAAAAATGCACGAGGTTCTCCCCATGCCGGAAAATGCATACGGCATGATCAGTTATAACTCCAAAACTGCTCTGATTCTTACTCTCTGCGATGTGGATGAGAAGGCATTTGAGAATTACACAAACGCTTGCATCAACAAGGGATATACGATCGATCCTGAAGAATCCAATATATCCTATTCCGCTTACAACAAAGACGGCTATTCTCTCCGTCTTGTTTTTTACACCAGCAATCAGGAAATGGCCGTATATTTGGATGCGCCCGAAGAAATGGATGAATTTGAGTGGCCTACTAATGGTTTGGGCGCAATGTTATCGGCAACAAAATCCACTTGGGGTGATATTTCTTGTGATAATAGTGAAACATTCATTGTTCATGTGGGTAATATGACCATTGATGATTACAACGACTATGTGAATTCTTGCGTAGACAAAGGTTTTACGGTTGATCATAGTAAAGATGATGAATATTACTCTGCTAAAAACGCAGACGGATATCAGTTGTCATTACGATATCTTGGTTTTAATAGAATTGAGATTGCATTACGAGCTCCTGAAGCCAACATAACCGCGCCCTCTACTGATCCCCCGGAAACCACCCCAACCGAAAATAGTCCCGTAAGCGATAGTAAGATCGACCCTGACTTTAAGGCCGCAATGGATGCCTATGAAAGCTTCATGAATGAATATGTAGCATTCATGAAGAAATACCAAGAAAATCCGAGCGACCTAAGCATTCTTGCTGAGTATGCTGTTTTCATGGGTAAATACGCTGAATATGTTGAAGCATTTGAAAAATGGGAAGATGAAGATTTGAATGCTGCCGAACTTGCATATTACATCGATGTACAAGCCAGAGTCAGTAAGCTCCTTCTAGAGTTTACCGAGTAAACCATAGGCATCACAAGTATTCACATAACTGGAAACACCCACCGGTCATCCGGTGGGTGTAATTCTATGTGTTATCTTCCGCTTCCATTTCCTTCAGCAGTTTCTTATCCTGCTTGGAACTTAGATCCAGCTTTTCGTACATATCCGGCCGTCTTTCCCGGGTACGGCGCAATGACTGCTTTCTTCTCCATTGGCGCACCTTTTCGTGGTTCCCAGACAGCAAAATCGACGGTACTTCTCTGCCGTGCCACACCGCCGGTCGAGTATATTGGGGATACTCTAGTAGGCCATTGTAGTGACTTTCATCTTCAAAGCATTCCGCATCTGCCAAAACCCCCGGCACCATACGGCACACCGCATCCGTCACCGCCATCGCCGCAATTTCGCCACCAGTCAGCACAAAATCTCCCAGAGAAAGCTCTTCATCCACACATTCGTCGATAAACCGTTGGTCGATACCCTCATAGTGACCGCAAACGATGACGATATTCTCCATTTTGCTTAAGCGGATGGCATCCGCCTGACAGAAAGTGTGCCCACACGGTGACATATAGATGGTATGCACCGGACCGGAAGCCTCGTCGCAGATGGCCTCCCAACAGCGGTACAGCGGATCCGCCGTCATCACCGCACCACGCCCCCCGCCATAAGGATAATCATCCGTTTGATTCTGCTTGTTAGCGGTATAGTCCCGAATTTGGTGGGTCTCAATGCGGATAAAGCCCCGTTCCTGTGCCCGGCCAAGAATACTCTCGCTCAACACATCTCCCAGCGTTTCCGGGAACAGGGTCATGATGTCAATCCTCATCGGTACGCATCCCCTCAATGAGCTTCACCTGCATCTCGTTTTTCTCCAGATCTGTGGACATAACAAAGGCACTCACCGCAGGAATCATGTATTCGTGTTCGCCCTTCACCACATATACGCTATTTCCGGGATAATCCATCACATCTACGATCTTCCCAATCTGGATGCCATCAGCATACACGTCGACACCGATCAATTCCGCCGCGAAGATCACTTCATCATCGATATCCTCTCGGTACAGTTCTACGATCTTACCGCGCAGCGCCTGCGCCGCCTCCATCGTATCGATGCCCTGCAGTTTCACCAGATTGCAGGTTTTCTGAACACGCACCTGCTCCATCGTGTATTCTTTTCCGTTGATACGGCAACGATCAAATTCACACAACATTTCCGGGTCATCTAGCCAACAAAGGACTTTGACCTCGCCACGTACGCCGTGGGTGGTGACGATCTCACCAGCTTCCACAAATTGGAGTTTCATATTCCCCTCCTGATATATTATTTAAGATAAATTATCGTTTATCGTTCCGAGAGAATGTATTATAGGGTGTCCACCTCTACAGGAGATCGTTAAACTACAATTATTCTATCCATCATCCTAAAAAAGGAAAATGCGTGGCACACGCCACGCACAATCCATTAGTCCACGATTTCAACAGTCACCTTTTCGCCAGTACGTTGGGCAACCGTCTTAATAATGGTACGGATCTCCTTGGCGATCCGACCCTGGCGTCCAATCACCTTACCCATGTCGCCCTCGGCAACACGCAGCTCTAGCACCTTACCGTCGTCGGAATCGATTTCGGTCACAGTGACAGATTCGGGATCATCCACCAGATTCTTTGCCATATACAGCAAAAGTTCTTTCATTGCGCTTTAACTCCTTCAGGGGTCTTACAGCACGCCAGCCTTCTTCAGCAGGTCACGGACAGTGTCAGTGGGCTGCGCGCCGTTCTTGATCCAGGTCTGAGCCTTCTCGGCATCGACAGTGATGGTAGCGGGCTCGGTCA
>CAZOVE010000046.1:0-15298 GCA_964583135.1 uncultured Oscillospiraceae bacterium
AATGAAGGAGAGAAAGAAGTACGGTCTGAAGGCCGCCCGTCGCGCTCCCCAGTTCTCCAAGAGATAATTTTCACAGCATTTCACAACGTCTTCGGACGTCGGTTTGCTGGAATTTGCAACTTATTGGAGCTGTGAGAGTTCCTCAAATGTGTTGCGCTTGACACCAACAGGTGCAAGTAAGACGCAGGTAAGGAACAAAGTTCACAACCGTATAATGAGCCTGATGAAGCAGGAGATGTATCCACAAGGAGAACATCTCCTGCTTTTTTCATATCATCGGTTTTCATAGTATTTCTCTTATGCTATATATTGAAAACTATGTTAGAATAGTAAAATAATTCTATATATAATGCAATGGATGGCATCGATTTTTTGTGTATATAAGTGAAAGGCCTTTACACAGAAAGAAAAGGGGGTGGCGCTTATGGACTACATAGTTTTAACGCTCTTAGCGGTATTACTTATCATCGTAGCTATAAAAAAGTAACCGCCCCCCTACATAGGAAGCGGCCAATCTTCACCTAGTACCTGTGGTTGAGCCGTGACCGGTGCAAGCGGTCGCAAGCCTTGCCCCTTCGGGGGATCTAACCCATCCCCCGAAGCGGTATAAAAACTATACCACAAAAGGGGGTAGAAGTCAATAGCAGAAAGCGAAGCCAAGCGGCGATGGTTCGCAGAAAATACAATCTGCGTCAATCTACGAATCAACCGCAATCAGGACCCGGAATTGTTTGAGCTTCTGACCAAGGCCGACAACAAATCCGCAGTGATCCGGGAGCTGCTCAACCAGGCACTCCCCAAAAAGTAAAAAATCCCGGCAGGCGCTACCAACACCTGCCGGGGCCCGGCAAGAACCACCAAGCCGGGAATGCTCACCCAACCACCAAGTCAAGGAGCGATTTTATTATAGCCTCCTTGACGCCGCAAAATCAACGTTCAAGAATTTTTCAAAAGTGGCTTGACAATACTAACTTAGTATGCTATATTGAAACCACGCAAGAGCGACAAGGCGAGGCGAAAGCCCCTATGAAAGGAAGTGAGGAGTTGGAAGGGATGACCAATGCAGAGCTTACCGCGCTGTTGGAAACGCTGGCGAAACTCGTCGAGGCAACCGCCAAGGACGCTGAAGACGCCGCCCGGATAATCCGGGAAGCGATTCCGCAAAAGTAAAAAGCTTCGTGTAGCCCTGGATCAATAGGAAAACTACACGAAGCCCGGAAGCGAGGGAGCCGGGAGCCTTGCCCGGCGACCTCTGGGACAATGATAACACGAAAGCGAGGCAAAGTCAATGGCAAACCGCAAAACCACCACAAGCACAGAGGTCAAGCGCCGCTGGAACGAAAAGACATACAAGCGTTATCAGATCTACCTCAGGCAAGAAGAAGACGCTGACTTGATTGCCTTTATCGAGCAGCACAAAGACACGCACGGAACGTCCGAGATATTCCGTGCCGGTCTGGAAAAATTAAAAAATGAGGGTCTGTCCTGACCCTCTAAACCATAGCATACTAACTTAGTATGTGCAAACGAAAACAAGGAAGATTATATTATGCCTATTAAAAAAATCGCACATATTCTGGATCTCCATTGCGTGCCCTACTTCATCGAGGATGACCACATCTACGCCGACAGCATGATCGCATTTGCAGCGATCTTTGAGGAAGTCGAAGACTTGACCAATTACACCCTTGTTCAGCTGCGCAGCTGGCTTGGCTATTAAGAAATGGAGGCTCTATCATGACTTACGAAATCACCTACAACGCCCAGTTCAACAGCACCGAAATTTACTTTGACGGCAAGCCGTCCGAGGAAGTCCGCACCGCATTAAAGGCCCTGAAGTTCCGGTGGCACAGCGTCAAGCGCTGCTGGTATGGCTACGGCAGCGAAGAGCAGATCGCCCACGCCATCACCGACGCATCCACCGAAGAAACCCAAAATACCGTCATTGGTGACGGCTACCTGGGCGGCGGCGCCGTCTACGGCAGCAAGAGCAACCGCCATCTTTACGGCGCGGATCTCTCAGCAGCCATCCGGGCAGATGTCAAGGCTGCCGGGCTCAAGGGCGTAACCATCAAATGCAAGACCTACGCCGGCGGCCAGAGCATCACCGCCACCGTCAAGGTGCAGCCCAGCGATTACATCAGCCACAAGCAGTGGTTAGAGGATTACCGGATCAGCGGTTCCCAGTATTGGATCTACTACGGCCCCGGCGCCGGTGAGTATATGCACGTCGACAAGTTCTACAGCCTGGACGGCGAAGCACAGGCGCAGATCCGCATTGCCGCCGCCGAATTCGAGTGGCAGAAACTGACCACCCAGGAGCAGCCGGTCCGGATCAGTTGGGTTAATTGGCTCACGGATTCCGCAAAAGCGAGGCTGGAAAAGCTGGACGCCCTGATCAGCGCTTACCGCTACGACGAAAGCAACGGCATGGTGGATTATTTCAATACGAATTTCTACTATGACATTTGCCTGAAGCCCTCCGCCACATAAGCAGCCGCCGCAAAGGCGCCGATCACCAGAAAGGAGAAAACTATGAAAAATCACTATGAATCCCACAATCCCACGTCTTATTGGTACGCAGTCATGATGGATGGCGAGGACACCGACTGGGGAACAGGCACTTACGATCTGGCCGAAGCCTTAGCCCTTGTTGCTGATTGGAGGGCGCATGGCTACCCTGATGCCTACGTCGCCGTGATCGATGAGGGCAAGGACGAGGACGGAAACCCCGGCGATCCAATCTGTATTGACGAGATCAAATAAAAGTGATATCCAAACTCACCGCCCGGCATTGCGCCGGGCGGATTTTTTATCCTGCGTAGGTCTCGTATAGCTTTCTCGCCCGGGTCTTGGATATCCCGTACATCTGCCGGATTGCCTCAATGGCGGCGTCTTTGCCGCCGTCGGTGTCCAGATCCGCCCGGTACACCTGGGCGTAGACCTCGGGCGAATATCCGGCCGCCATCATCCGCTCCAGCGCCGCGTCCTGACTGTCGCTGAGGTATAGCATCATCACATTGACCTTCTCTTCTTCGCTCAGACCATCCATTGCAGAAACCACTTCCATTTTTTGCACCGTCCGCACCGTCTTGTAGTCACTTTCCAGCTCCAGTCCATCCAGCAGCCACATCAGATCCTGTGCCTTCTCCTGCTCTATGCCAGCACCTAATATGTCCTCGTAGTGTCCGGCATCCCGTGTTTCCCGGATGGCGTAGTAGCCCTCGTAGTATTGGGCGAACTCCTGTGCGCTCTTTCCTCCCTCCATGGCCTCAATGGCTTCCAGAGCCCGTCCGGACAGGCTCTCCTTCAACCGTTGCTGCTGCTCTTGGGGCAAGGCTTGGTAGGTGCTCCACGCCTCACCCAGCGCCTCCACGCCGGCGGTGGCGTCCTTCCCGTAGTCCCATGCATGGGTCAGGCTGTCGAATGCGCCGCTGATGCTGTCCGCCACCGCTTTGTTCAGGATGGGATCCACGGCTTTTTCCTCGATTGCCTCCATCCAGCTTGCGCTGTATCCGCCGTAGTCCTCGATGGCCGCAATCCGTGCCGTCTCTCTGGCGTAGTCATAGATCAAGCTGATGCTCTGCGCCTTCTGGATGTCGGTCATAGCCTTGTAGACATCACTTTGTGTCAGCTCCGCCACCATTTCCGCCTGGGTTTGTCCTTCTGCCCGTTGCAGCACATCCATTTGCTCAAGGCTCAGGTTGTAGTTCTCGTGCCGATTTCCGTCCTTGTCCGTATAAGTCAGGCTGGACTCTGGGCTTTGCGGGAATACATTGATGTCGCTCTGCGCCTCATGTAGTCGGTATAGCTCCTCCGCCACAGCATCCACATTCACCTTGTCCACATAGGATGGCGACAGCAGCTGATACAGCCAGTTGGCGATCCCCTCCGGGTTATTTTGCTCCTCTCCCCATTGGTCGATGTATGGCGTCTGCTGATAGTCCCATCCCGGGATCTTTTGGCTCAGCTTGCCCAGGCTGCGTTGCAGCCACGCAGGGACGCCGCTGTCTTTGTCGATGTAGGTTGTCATGCGGCTGTCTTCCGTGCTCCGCTCGATCTGCCCTAAGAGGGTATTGCCCAGCGCCTGGGTCAGATAGCTGATCATGGCGTTCTCCAGAAATTGACCAAAGGAGTTATTTGCATAGCGCATCGAATCAATGGTGTCATTCACGCCCTGCAGCATAGACATCTTGATCATTGGGTCAGCCAATGTGGCGAATACTCCTTCCAGATCCGCCCAGGTCAAATCTGTATCGTTCAGGACTTTGTCTAATTGCGCACCCAACAGCAAAGGCATTGCCGCCGGAGTCAGGAAATCGATGGTCAGGTTCACGCCGTTTGGTAGCACGATGGCATAGTCCTGATTGCCGTTGAGTTCGTCAAAGGCCGCTTTTTCCTCATCCCTGTCGGGACCGCCCCGGAGGATACCCATATTGGCCAAAGCCCAGCCGATGGCAAATAAGCCGCTGCCTGTCAAAGTCTTGGCCCAGCTTTCCACCAGTTCTGCGCCGGTGATATTCCCCCGGGCCGCCTGCACGGTTGCCACCGCCGAGTTGACCAGACCCAGCGGAGATAATTCTTCCGCCCTTACCAGCACATTGGCCGGCGTCCGCCTAAATGGCATCAATGCTTCTCCCACCACCTGCGCCCATGCAGGCGCATTGGGTCCTCTCATGGCATGGGTTACAAAGTCCGATACTTGGTTGTTGTCCCGGAAGGTCATTTCCTGTGCCTGTCGCACCGCATAGGCTCTGGCTTGATCCAACACATTCGGATCCACCGTTTCCAGATTGTTCGTGCGGATTCCCCGGGCGTTCAGGTATCCGGCTAGCGCCCGGGCATATGCCTCCCTGCCAAAGGCAGCATCGCCGAAGTATCGGTTGTTCATCGCCCAGTCGGTTGCTCTGCGGTATTGCTCCAGCCCCAGGGATAAGATTCTCCGTCGCTCCTGTACCCCTCTGGCGAATGCGTCGGATTCCGTTTCCTGATCCCGGACTCTGCTGCCGTTGCTCACCCACTGCGCCACATTCTCAAAGTCTGCCCGGGCGGCTTTGCGGGTCGTTCTGTCCACCCAATGGACCTTCGTCCGTTCAAATCGCCCACCGCTTACCACGGAAGCCAGCGCCTCGATGGTTGCCGCAATTTCGTCCTTGGCAAGGTACGTAAACTTTGCACCCAGGTTGCCTGCCACATTCCGCACCTGGGTACGGAAGTTGCCTAGCATGTTCAGGTATCGCAGTGCGGTGATGCGCTCTGCCAGCGTCGCCGGAATCTGATCCGCAACGCTTTGCATGATCTCATCCAGATACCAGTCTTCCTCTTCATATGTCTCGGCATTCAGATATGCCTGTTCGATTTCCGGGTCGATGGTGATCTGCCGGTCCAGATGCATATCCTCCACCATGCGCGCGATGCTCCGGCGGATCCCCATCAGCCGGTTTTCCGGAGTCAGTTGCTTCATGATGCGCGATGCTTGGGTAGCTTGCGCGCTGTTGCGCACGGCGTGCTGATAGGTCAGCAGGATGTCCATGGCGGTCTGATAATCGCCGCTGTTTACGGCGTTGTTGTAAAGCAGTGCGCCTTCTGCAACCATCACCGCACTGGTCATGCCCCGCCGCACATCCGCCGTCCATGCTCCCAGTGCTCGCTCCCAGCCTTCTGCCTGGATGATCCGCTGAGCCTCTGCCGTCGCTTGGTTATTGGTGATCGGCATATACGAGAATCCGCCGCGGACGACTTCATCTTCGATTTGGGATACAAAGCCATCCGGGGTCACCTCTGCGCCAATGGCAGTTCTTGCCGTATAGCTTACCCGATCAGTTCCATCCGTGGAGCGCGGCGCATCATCCGGCCGCACCGGATTCTCGCCATTGGGGATGTTTCCGTATTCATTTTGCATCCGGGTAAAGGGCGAAAAATTGTAGCTGGCGGCACCCATAGCATCAAGATTCCCCGCCCCGTTTCTCATGCCAGATTCCCCGTTTCTCATGCCAGATTCCCCGTTTCTCACGCCAGATTGCCCGTTTCTCACACCAGATTGCCCATTGACATTTCCGCCCCCATCGGGTATACTGATATTGGAGGCAGGTAACAGGGGCGAGGTCTGGCGGTGGCCAGGCATCGTCTCAACGACGCCGGCTTCCGCAGAAGCAGAGCTGATGGGCGTGGCAAGAGAGCCGGTTTCCGGTGACTCCCCCGCCGGGGTAGGCTCTGCTTCTGCTTTTTCCTGCAGTTGAAATACAGAACCATCCGGGGTCAAAATGCGGTGTACTTTGTAATAATTGCCCGTTGTTTTCTTTACCACCACGGCCATATTCCCACGCTGTCCATTGACCGTCACCGGGGCGGCGAATGTCACTGTCTCATATCCCCTCCCCTTGTGATCGCCATGAGACGAAATCTGTGTTCCGTGCTCAAGAACATAGGGGATGGCTTCAAAAGCTGCCTCTTCTGCACCACCCTTTGCGAAATAGCTAAAAGCAGATTTCAGTTGTTTTGCCGTAAAGTCAATAACCCCGAATCCCTTGCGGTCCACTTTGTAATTGGTGGGCCGCAATTTTTCTATAACCCAGTTCATTTTTTCCGAAATGCTCATCTGCGAAAAATCGGTGGGTGTATTCAGATTCGCAACCGGTTCCATCTGATTCAGGGAATCCTGATGCGCCCGGATCTGCTCACGGACACTCCCGGCATCTGTGGATTGCTGGGTCTGCCCTACCGGCTCTAGCCCCACCGTCTCCCGGATCACCTCGTCCACACTCTGTTCGTTCTGGCTGCGATTGTCCACTTCCGTTTCCTGCTGCTTTTGGGCAATGACGGCAATGGCCTCTTTTGCCGCCGCTGAGTCAAAAGTAACCTATCCAGAAATCAAGGAGTTTGTACTTGACCGCTACGGCTTGAAAGTATCAAGCCTCTACATTGCACAGGTCAAACGCAAGTGCGGTCTGGATGTAGGCGAGAATTACAATCTCCCTAAAGCAGGCAGCAGACTCCAGCCGCAGGTTTCTCCGGAAACGGAAGAAGCCATCAAGACGGCACTCAAATATTTTGCGATGATATAATGAATGGTAATCCCTCCGACAGTACCGGAGGGATTATCGTTTTTTGTATGGTGAATGACCACAACGCACAGCACCAACAGGGACATACTATATAAGGCTTTAGTATTATTTTAGGGCTGCCTCACATAGGAAGTGAGGCAGCCCCTTTTCTACTGTGAAAGGTCTATTGCCAGGGGGGGAATTCTCATACGAAGCTGCAATAACCTTTCATCATCCAACAGGAGTTGCAATAACCTGATCGATCCAAATACTACCAACGCCTTCACCCTCGGAGGGCGCCCGGAAGTCGAAGCAAAGAGCGCTCAGACCTCTTGTGGTGTCATTTGCGGCAGTAAATTCCACCTCTACCTTTGTCCATTCGGTGGAGAACGCTGTAAATTTCACCTCAGAAGTAACCGCACCATGACCGAAGGAATGCTCATTACGCAGGACAATAGAGCCCCAATTGATATCTTCACTTGCTTTAACCATAAAGCTGATGGTGTACTTTTGGCCGGAGGTCAAGCCTGCAATATACCAGTCCATATTGATGCCGCCGGTTTTGCCGTTCACATCGATCTTGATGGCGTTATCTCCCTCGGCCAGGATATCTACAGCGAAGGTAGGCACATTACTGCTCTGGGTCCACTTTACGAAACCGCCGGCGTAGGTTGCGCTCAGCTCCCACGGTGCTGCGGTAGGAACGGAAGTGATGGTATCCTCGGCATACACAACAGCAGGTGCCACATACTCTTCAACACTCACAACATCCAGAGCCACGCTGCCGCTGGTGTACAGGGAGGAATCCTTTGTCACATACAGCGCAAAACGGAAGGACCAGTGCGTCGATGTGGTTTCCTCTGCAGTAAAGCGGATGGTGACCTCCGTCCACTCGGATGCGCTTGCCAGCGTAACGCTGCCGCCGTCGATGGTCACCTTGCCACCGCCGTTGGCTTCGTTTTCTACTACGAAGCTACCGTTGACAAGCTCATTTTTGTAGCGGATCTTCATCTCGTAGGTCTTACCGGCCGTCAGGCCGCTGACCCAGTAGTCCAGCAGATAGCCTGCGCCATCTGCAGTCGCATTGATGTCCGCTACCTCACCGATGATGGAACCGTCGTCATCATAAACATAAACATTCTTGCTTGCTACGCCGTGTGCCCAGGATACGAAGTATTCCTCGGCGCTGGAGCTGAACTCCCAAGGTCCGTTGTAATATGCAACAGGAGTCTTGGGCACTTCCACTTCTTCAACATGGATGGCATCCAAGTAGATGCAGCCGTCCACTGCGCCCTCCGCGGGGTAGAAATCAAGGGCAATGGCACAAAGGCCGGTGTTTGCGCTGGGGTTTGCGGTAAAGAGAATGGTTACCTTGGTCCACTCGCTGGAGAAGTCCGTAAATTTGACCTCAGAGTCGACGGTAATCGAGCCGTAGCTGTGTTCCTTACGAAGCTGAATATGGCTAAAGTTGATGCCATCGGTTGCCTTGACATAAAGCACCAGTTCATACTGCTTGTTTGCCGTCAGACCCGGTACGAAGTAATCCAGCACCAAGTGGCCTGCAAGACCTTCTTCATTGGTTACATCCAGTTTCAGGTAATTGCCCAGACTTGCATCCGCATAAGGGACAACTTCAAAACGAGGTGCAAAGCCGTTCTGCTGCCATGTATAGAAGCCGCCGGTATAGCCGGAGGGCAACTCCCACGGTCCGTTGTAATGACCGACCTTGGTCACTTCGTCTTCGGCGTAAGTACCCTCTACGGCAGGTGCGGTGGGCTTTGCAGGATCCCCAGGCACCACATACTCTTCAACACTCACAACATCCAGAGCCACGCTGCCGCTGGTGTACAGGGAGGAATCCTTTGTCACATACAGCGCAAAACGGAAGGACCAGTGCGTCGATGTGGTTTCCTCTGCAGTAAAGCGGATGGTGACCTCCGTCCACTCGGATGCGCTTGCCAGCGTAACGCTGCCGCCGTCGATGGTCACCTTGCCACCGCCGTTGGCTTCGTTTTCTACTACGAAGCTACCGTTGACAAGCTCATTTTTGTAGCGGATCTTCATCTCGTAGGTCTTACCGGCCGTCAGGCCGCTGACCCAGTAGTCCAGCAGATAGCCTGCGCCATCTGCAGTCGCATTGATGTCCGCTACCTCACCGATGATGGAACCGTCGTCATCATAAACATAAACATTCTTGCTTGCTACGCCGTGTGCCCAGGATACGAAGTATTCCTCGGCGCTGGAGCTGAACTCCCAAGGTCCGTTGTAATATGCAACAGGAGTCTTGGGCACTTCCACTTCTTCAACATGGATGGCATCCAAGTAGATGCAGCCGTCCACTGCGCCCTCCGCGGGGTAGAAATCAAGGGCAATGGCACAAAGGCCGGTGTTTGCGCTGGGGTTTGCGGTAAAGAGAATGGTTACCTTGGTCCACTCGCTGGAGAAGTCCGTAAATTTGACCTCAGAGTCGACGGTAATCGAGCCGTAGCTGTGTTCCTTACGAAGCTGAATATGGCTAAAGTTGATGCCATCGGTTGCCTTGACATAAAGCACCAGTTCATACTGCTTGTTTGCCGTCAGACCCGGTACGAAGTAATCCAGCACCAAGTGGCCTGCAAGACCTTCTTCATTGGTTACATCCAGTTTCAGGTAATTGCCCAGACTTGCATCCGCATAAGGGACAACTTCAAAACGAGGTGCAAAGCCGTTCTGCTGCCATGTATAGAAGCCGCCGGTATAGCCGGAGGGCAACTCCCACGGTCCGTTGTAATGACCGACCTTGGTCACTTCGTCTTCGGCGTAAGTACCCTCTACGGCAGGTGCGGTGGGCTTTGCAGGATCCTCAGGCACCACATATTCCTCACAGCTCAGAATATCCACTGCCACAGAGCCACTGGCAACGCCTGTTTCGCTCAGATATACAGCAAACCGCAAAGACCAGTGGGTTGCTTCTGTACTATTTGCGGTGAAAATAACAGATTCTGTCTTCCAATCAGAGGTTGCAGGCAGGTTCTTGTTGTTCATCACCACCGTGCCGCCACCGTTGGGTTCGTTCGCAATACTGAAGCTTGCATTGTTCAGCTGGTTCTTATAGGCAAAGGTCAGCTTATAGGTCTTGCCTGCCTCCAGATTGCTGAGCCAGTAGTCCAGATAGTAACCGCTGCCGGCAAGGCCCTCACTGGCTGTTGCGTCTTCCAGCACGCCCTCGATGGCGTTGCCGTCGTATCCGTCGGTTACCCAATGGAAGATACGGTCACTGGGTACATCGTAAACCCAAGTTCTGTAATCCTCTTCCTTGCTGGAGGAGAACTCCCACGGTGAACAGTAAGCAATCGTGCCGAACTCGTCTACATTAAACGTGGATTTTTCCAGAGTAAAATCGTCAAATACGATCTTACCGCTGCCAGACTTACCGTAGGAGGGACGGATAACCAAACGCAGCGCTGCTCTTCCGTTGGAAAGGGGCTGGGCCGTAAAGGCGACCCGAACATTGGTCCACTCGCCGTTCGTGTAATCACATTCGTACTCAAAGCCCTGGACCACACAGGTATTGCCGTTTTCATCACCGTAGAAGTTACGCTCCGGCGATGCCGCCAGTAGCAGATCTGTCGCCAGCATACCCTTTACCCGGAAATTGAGATAATAGGTACTGCCCGGCTGCAGATCGTCAAAGATATAGTACAGGAAGTAACCCGACCACTCCTCGATTGTGATACGGTCGGCATCATCGAGGTTTGCTACGATAACATTTCCCTCTGCGTCGTAGGCTTCGCCGTCCTCTACCGTAAAGGCGTTATAATTGACGGTAGGCCAATCCCATGTATAGAAGCCGGAAGTCGTTGCATCGGTTACGGAATAAGAGGGCAAATACGGAATCTTGCCGAGAGCGGTGGCATCTTCGAACTGGTACTGACTTTGCACCTCTTTCTCCATTTCATTTGCCTGAATGGTGATCTGATCAATCAGGATATAACCCTCAGGGTTATTTACTTTGGGATAGAAGCCAAATTTCAGTATCTGCATACCGTTGCCGTCAGGATTCGCCACCCAAGAAATGGTGTACTCTGCCCAGCCGTCCTTGACAACCTCACCGGTAACAATATAGTTACCCATGCTGCCGCCGTTGGCATTATTCTCGTTGCGTAGCTCTAAGCTTACATCGCTGACATCGTTCAGGCCGCAATAGACCATAAACTTTGCCGTCATATACTGACCGGGCTCTAGGTTCTTCAAGGCAATATCCAGATAATAACTGTTGCCTGTCTCCATATGGTCGGCATACGCAATGATGGCTTGCTTACCGTCGCCATATTGATGCGCAGGGTCAGTTGTCAGCTTGAATACAGCATAGGAATCGCTTGTCGGCCCGTTGGTCGCACTGCTGTAACTCCAGCTGAATACGCCGGTCTTGTTGTATTCCCAAGGTCTGCTGAATTTAATCACCGACAGAGGCTCCTCGCTAAGGTCCAGAGGATTCTCAAAGTTTTCGGGATCGACCCATGTATACATATCCAGCACAGGATTGGGCTGAATGTCTGTACCGGTTTCGCCCCAAGCCTTGGCGCTTGCGCTGTAGGTCAAGGAAATATCCTCGCCCAAAGCATAGCCTTCAAAGTTTGCAAGGTTTTTGTTAAGTACCAGGGAAACATCCTTGGAAATATCTACCGCAGACTTCTTGATGTAGACCTGCAGAATGATATTGGAGGCATCGTAATGCACATAAGCATCACCTGCGCTCACCATTTCCGCCAAAGTCTTGCCATTGATGACGATCTGGCTGAACACAGCATCGTTGGTAATGTTCTTGGCCAGAATGCCCTTGCCGGCTTCCAGAACCGTATCCATAATGGACCGGTTAAAGCGGATATCAAAGCGGTTGTAGGTGCCGTCAACCTCCTGAATCGCATCACCCCACATACCGCTCAGTGCGGTACGGGTCACGCTTGCGGTCAAGCCCCGCTCCGTGTAGGTCTGAGATATCCACAGAATGTCGGAGCTTTCACCGGTAGGCAGGGTCACCTCGATGCCGTTCATTAGCTCTTCGCCGGTGTAGATGGCGTGCTGACCCCGATCCTCAAACCAAACATGGTATTTCCGGTCGTATTCAAGGCCCTTCAAGGCAACGGTCTGGGTAGCTGCCGCATCACTGCGGCGCTCGATCAGGGCAAAGCCCTCGCCGAGAGTCTCATCAAAGAACTGGTAACCCATCCAATCGCTGCTGGAGGTGGAGTAGGGGAACAGCTCGTAATAATCGCTGTACATATACTGTACGGCCTGCTCCCACTCTGCCCAAACATCCTTGAAGAGGTCATAGTCGATATAAACACCGTTTTCGGTGAAGCTGGGCGCGCGATAGAACAGCGAGAACCGCAGACGATAGGAATATCTGGATGTAGGGTTGGAAATTTGCTGGAAGTAAGGGAACCACTTAAACATTTCCTGACCGTAGCACTGCTGGATAATCGTGTCGCTGTAGCCGTAATCCGTGGGGTGCAGGGAAACGGCATAGCGCATGGTGTCCAGATCCAGACGGTTACCGCCGGATGCGCAGGCATCAATGGGGTTATTGGTTGCTTCTGCAATCTTTTCCCACATATAGAAGTGGTTCTGGATATACTTGTTCTCCGTAATGCCGGTACGGTTTTCACCCAGCACGGCATCTTTCAGCTGCCAGTAACTCAGCGGAGTATGCAGATTCATATCCTCACGGTAGAGCGTAAATCCACCCTCCGCCATAACGGAAAGGATCCGGTTGAGCATCCACTCGGTAGCCTCATCGTTACTCAGATCGAACATCGCTTCGCCGATAATCCATTCTTTCTTTGCGGTGGTGCCGTCATCCTTTAGCGAAGCAACGCTTACAGTAAAGCGCTCGGGCTCAAACCACAGCACATAGCCATCGTAACCCAGTTCGTAAAGCCGCTCGGTGGCTTCCTTCATTTCTGTGGGGAAGCGGTTGGTATCAAAATCCCATGTGCCGACGGTCTGCCATGCAAAATCACCGCTGCCCAGGAAGGCCTCATCAGCATCGAAATACCAACCGGCATCCAGCCAGCTATACAGGTCGTACTTGCTGAAATCCACAATGCCGATTTCTTTCAGATATTCCGCACCTTCCATGATGCTCTGCTCGGTAACGCCGACATTTTCCATCCAGCCGTTACCGTTCCGGCCCTGAATGTGGGTAGCAGGCGCCGGAAGCTGCAAATTGCCGTCCTCGTCCTTGACGCGGTACATAATATTATCAATGTACCATCTGCGCCAAAGATTGGTAATGCGGTCATCATCCTGGCCCTCATAATTGATGATGGAAATGGTGGGTGTGCGAACCGCTTCACCGGGCATCAAGTATGCGTTAAACTCCTGCTGACCGGCAGTGATTACCGTCTTGGAAGTATCCGCCGAATTATCGAAGGTTGCCTCCCACTGGCCTGCCCAGCCGATGGCCAAGATCATACCGCCGGTGCCGAAATTCAACTTATAGTAAGGGAATGCGCCCTCGGTGCTTCGGCCCGCAGTCGGTGCAAAGGTGATCGCGCCGTTCAGGTATTCCGTAAGGGGCTCATAGTGACCGACGGAATCGCCCTCGGAATAATGAAGGGTAGGATTGCTGCCCACATAAGTCTCATTCAGCGCAAGCAAATCCGAAATTACGGGAGAATTCTCCTCGGTCGGATTGGAGATGTAAGTTACGAATTCGTAGGCCGCATAGTCACGGTACAAGACCGCCGTAACCTCAAACAGCAGTCCGCTGTCCTTGTGCTCCACCGTAATGACATTCTTCAGCTGGGATTGATCGTCATTTGCGGTCTGAACATTGGAAACCAGCGTAAATGCATCTGCGGTAAAGCCCTCATAGGCGATACCGTCCAGCTTGAAGCTGACCGGAATGAGAGAAATATCTCCCACCATATTCTGATAGTATTCCTCGGTTCTTGCGATTTCCTCTGCAGTCGCCACATTTTTGCTCTGCACGGGACCGTACTCGCCCAAATCCCACTCCGGATTTGCAGGTTCTGTGGAGTCCGCACGAGAAACCTTACCCTGCAGGGTCAGCTTTTCACCGCCGAGCGTCACTTCGGTGCTGACGGTGATCGTTTCACCCAGCGTCACAGCACCGGCAGGAACAGCGCTCAGCACCAGCGAGCTGACCATCACACAGCACAGCAGCATGGAGATGCCGACGGTGCGCAGCTTCCTGTCGCTTACCAGCAGCACGACCAGTGCAGCAGCTGCCAGGATCATCAGGCCGACGATCAGGTGAATGCTCATGTCGCCGGTTGCAGGGATGGAACCGATATAGGTCACGGCGATGCTGATGCTTTCGCCGGCAGCCAGAACATCCACTTCCCTGCTGGGTTCACCGGTAACCTCGAAGCCCTCGGGCACAATGTGCTCCAGCTTCAGGTTTTCGAATGCCTCGGTAGTGGTATTCTTCACGGCCAGAGTCGCAGTAATGTCCTCGCCTGCTGCATACTCTGCCTTATCGGTGGTCAAAGTGACCTCCATACCGTCCTGCGTGGTCGTCTGTGCCATGATTGGCAGTGCAAACAGACAGACGCAAAGAATCAGACACAGGATCACAACCAGAGTTCTGCGTTGGTTTTTCATAATACTCCTCCTCGTATAATGGTGTGATGCCAATAGACTTTTATGTGAATACTGCACCAAATGAATATACATTCTCCTCAGATTTTTCACAAAGAAGTCAAAGATATAACAATGTTAGTATACCACCCCCCCCCCGCGCCGTCTATCTCTATTGCGACATAAAATAGTTTTTTTAGGCCATTGTCATTATTTTACGGGACAGCAAAAACTTAGATGGCGGCATCGTCCTTATCGATGAGCCAGAATTAAGTATGCATCCGAAATGGCAGGCAAAAGCTTTCAATTATTATACCGGCTTATTCTCTTCTGGAGGATCACTAACAACACAAATCTTTTTTGCCACACACTCAGAAAATGTAATTAGCACAGCCGTTAAAGATCTTACAAATACATTATGTATACCGTTCCGTTTGGCGTTTGCAGAATGGCGCCGTCATATCCCTGCTCGCTCAGTTGCGCTGCACTCAGTTGATACGCATCCTCCACACTCGCCATGTACGGCTTCTTCATCTGCAGATAAACCGGGTAAACCTGTTCTCCATAATTCCCAGCAAGCGGCTGACGATCTGTAAAATAGAACCCATCCCCAAGTCGGTGAAGTAAGAGCCCAAACCGAACAAGCCGTAGTTACTGCCGTAGGTGTC
>CAZOVE010000047.1:0-15272 GCA_964583135.1 uncultured Oscillospiraceae bacterium
CCGACTCTGTCGAGTCCGGCGTGAACCAGATCATCGCCGGTAATCTGGATGTGGAAGTCTACACCGAGGACGGCAATAGTATCCAAGATGTCACAACTTTGTTTAACGATGTGACGCTGTGGGAGCCCGGCGCAGTCGCTTATGAGAACCTGACTGTTGCCAACCTGGGCACTCTGGCACTGAAGTATCAGATGAGTGTCAACTTCACCAACGAGAACACCGTCAACGGCTATGGTCTGTCCACTGCCCTGAAGGTGGCCGTTGTTGAAGGCGGCTTTAACGGCTCCCGTGAGGATGCTATGAAGCTGAATGGCACGGCTCTGGCTGACTTTGTCCTGCCCGGTGATCTGCAGCAGGGAGAGTCTGATGTTTACGGCATCGTCATCTGGTGGGCGCCTTCCGATGCTGACAACAACTATAATGTCAACAATGGCAAGACCACTTCCGACGGCGCTTCTTATCTGCACATCGATCTGGGCGTCAAGCTGGTTGCTACCCAGTTGACTTCCGAGTCGGACAGCTTTGATAAGTACTATGACGGCGCTGCCGTGTGGTACGGTGACATCGATCTGTCTTGGTATGATCCCGATGCGACAGAGCTGACCATCGGCTCTGCTGAGCAGTTGGCTGGTTTGGCAGCAATCGTTAACGGCACCGCTGTCGCTCCCGTGACCACCTATGCCGCAGATGGTGCAGCTACCATTCAGGATGACTTTGCTGGTCAGACCATTAAGCTGGTCTCTGATATCAACCTGAACAATCTGCCTTGGACTCCTGTCGGCAATTGGGATTATACCTTCAATGGTACCTTTGACGGTCAGGGACACACCATTTACAACCTGTACATCAATGATGCTGCCGGCGATGGCATTGGCTTGTTTGGCGTTGTGCAGAATGCAACCATCAAGGGCGTCAATATTCACAATGTGAACATCACCGGCTATTCCATGGTTGCTGGCGTTGTGGGTGCTGCTTATCCCGCAACGATCTCTGATTGCCATATCACTGGTGATGTGAACATCGTTGCTGATTGGGCATATGTTGCCGGTGTTGCCGGTTATTGCTACTACAAAACCCAGGTAGACGGCTGTTCTGTCGTTGCGGAAGGCACCGGTTTGATTCAGTCCGTGACCCGTAATGCTGTTGGCGGCATCACCGCTTGGCTGCTGGAAGGCGACCACAAGGTTACCGATTGCCACGTTAAGAATTTGAACCTGGTTGGCTGGACCAATGTCGGCGGCATTACCGGCTTTGTTCACTACAGCAATACCATCGACGGTTGCTCTGTTGAAAACGTAAAGCTCACCAAGACTCGTGCGGATGGAAACCCCGGTATCGGCCTGATTGCCGGTGGCTGGAGCTATAATGCGAACAAGGCCATCACCCTGAGCAACAACACCGTAAAGAACGCAACTCTGGAAGGTACCCATGTTGCATACAGTGCCTACAATGTACTGTACGGTTCCGAGTACGGTGGCGCAACTACTGCCAATTTCACTCTGGAGAACAACACCACCGAGAACATCACCAATAATCTGGTTGAGGTTCAGGCCATCAAGACTGCTGACGCTCTGAAGACCGCTCTGGCTACCGGTGGCAAGTATGCTTTGTCGGCTGACATTACCCTGACCGAAACCGTCACTGTTCCTGCCAACGTGAATGTGACTCTGTACATGAACGGCAAGACCATTGCAGGCACTTTGAGCGGTACCGGTAACCAGGATCTGTTCCTTGTAAAAGGCAGTTTGACGATGAAGGACGGCACTGTTAACCTGACTGTTACTCAGAACCAGGGCTGGAACGCTATGTCCACCATCTTCGACATCACCGCAGGTGGTGCTGTAAGCCTTGATCATGTTGTCGCCGAAAACAAGGGCGGCACCGATATGAACTTCGTGGCGCACTTGAACAACTGGGGCGAGGTTACCCTGAACGTGGAGAACTCCACCCTCAAGGCCACCTACTGCGCTGTTCGTGTGTTCAACTCCGGTTACGACATGAACAATGTGACCATCAAGAACTCCACCATTTACTCCGAGGGCAACCGTGCATTCTGGGTTCATAACTACATTGGTGATCTGGACTCCTCTAAGCACAGCGATGAAGCCATCAATGCCCGTCTGAACTTCGATATCTTCGGCAACGGCAATACTTACGTTGCGGAAACCAATACCAACGGCGGCGTGATCCGTTATGGCTTTAGCAATACGGTGTACTACACCGCTGAGGGTCTGCTGGTTGCTACTTCTGTTGAGAAGCTGAATGCGCTTATCGCAACTGCAGCCGAAGGCACCGCCATTCAATTGGCTCCCGGCACTTACGAGGGCGTGGAGCTGAAGGGCACCATTGCTAAGAACTTGACTATCGTGGGTACAGAAGGCGCTGTCGTTAAGGGTATCCATGGTGTTAAGAGCACCGCTCAATTGAAGGTCGTCGGTCTGACCTTGAAGAACATTGCCTTCCAGGATAAGGGTCTGTACTTCGATTGCAACGGCACTCCCTGGAATTATGTGGAGAACCTGACCATGACGGGCTGCACCTTCGTGGGTACCGGCACTGCCGACACCAGCATCGGCAACCGTCTGTTTGACGTAGGCAGCGATTCCCCTCAGAGCAACCAGTATTTCAACATTGTGATTGAAAACTGCACCGTTAGCAATGCAATCCAGGGCATGCGCCTTGGCGGCGTTGCCGGAAAAGACAACAAGGTTGTTGGCAACACCATCACCAACGTCGGTCACAATGCCGTTACCGTGCGTAGCACCGCTGCGTCGGGTGCCGTGCTGCTCGTAGAGGGCAACACGATCTCGAACGGCGGCGACCGCGCCTTCCGTATCGGCACCAATAGCGGTATCATCACCTACAAGAATAACGTGATCACCAATTGCGGTGATACGGATGGCTCGAACTTCAAGGCCAATACTCTGGGTACGGTTATCTTTGAGGGTAATACCGTCGACGGCGCTGCATGGAATCCTCTGGCATAATAGCCTGTTCGTAGAGAATACCATCATCGAGGGTACGATTTAAATCACCAATACTGCCACCGGTGCAACCGTTGTGCAGTAACCGTTAGAGAACGCAAACCACCCAACCTCTTCGGAGGTCGGGTGGTTTTTTCATGCGATGCCACAACTTCAATGAATAACCGCCGGAGAGATCTCCGGCGGTTTCCTGTTATTCCTGACAGCCGCAATCGTTGTGATCACAGCCGTTGGATGTAAACTGCTGCGTGGGGAAAGGAATGCGGCTGAACATCTCACAGGGATCTTCTGCAGAACAAGTCGCATCGCAGCACTCCCGTGTGGGGATGGCATAATCTAGCACCGGGATCACCAATTGAGCATCCCGTTCCAAACGAATGATGGAAAATTGCCCTAAGCTGACAAACAGCCGCCGCCGTTCCCCGCTGAGTACCAACTCATCGTCAAAAATCGTGCGTACGCCATCGGGTATCTGCAGCGCACATTCTTCATTGCGACAATCACAAACCTCCTTGACTTTGGAACTGAGGACCATGGGATCCAGCACCTCTACCACAGCAGTCGGACGATTGGAGTAGCGCCGGGTCAGCCCATCAGCCGCATCGATTCTTGTGTCACTGCGGAAAATGTGGGCGTGACTGTCTTCGCCGCAAAGCACGGCGCGCTTATTAAAGGTCGCCAGACCGCACAGCGCCACCGGACGCCCGGTGCCTAGCGTGGCGTCAGCCAGAATTCGGTAGAAGAATGTCACGTCGACACAATAGTGTTGTCGGTCAAATGCCACCGGCTCCACGTCGATGTAAGTGTATACCAGCTCTGCCTGACGAACGCGGACGTTTGCGGCGGTATCCAGAAGTGCCTGAGAGCTTCTGGTCAGATAGACCCGCAGATCTTCGATGCAGTCCTTATCACGGCAGGCATCCGTGATTTTGCGCACGTGAATGGACATGGTGTCCCTGTTTTGTTCGGACATAGTGATACCTCCTGTCACAGTTGCGAAAGCATATAGCTTACAGGACAGTTTATGCATCACCCTGACGAAAGTGCAGAAATTGGAAAAAAGGCGAATCTATTAGCCACAAATTTTCCAATGGTAGGTTTAATCTCCGAAAATCTGGCAATACTGAGCTACGGAGGTGCTGAACGAATGAAAAGCAACAAAAAATTTAACTTCGGCGTGAAGGGCTACTACATAGCCCTGATCCTGTGCGCTGTCGCCATCGGGATCTGCGGCTATCTGTATTACCGAAACGCAACCGAAGAAGACCCTCAGCTTCAAGACCCAACGATCGACGCAGGTGTCGTCGATCCCGGCATTCAGGGCGATTTGCCTGTTGTCGGTACCCAACCGGGCCAGAATGACAATCCGATCCATGCAGTGGACCCATCGGAGCCTGCGGTGGATCTTCCAATGCAGGTGTGCCATCCGCTGACTGGCCAAACCATTACCGATTATGCCATGGACTGTCTGGCCTACAATGAGACCACCCGTGATTGGCGTGTCCACGACGGCATCGACATCGCCGCCGAAGCTGGTAGCGTTGTTTGCGCTGCCGCTGATGGTACGGTGTATACCACCTATAAAGATGATACCATGGGCATGACGGTGGTGATTCGCCATGATGACGGTTATGTTACGGTATATTCCAGTCTGGCAGCCGAAGTATTGGTCAGCCCCGGGGATATTGTTACCATGGGGCAGACTATTGGTGCTGTAGGCAATACTGCGCTGGTGGAAAGCGCAATTGGTGACCATTTGCATTTTGCTGTCATGTGCGATGACGAAAGTGTGGATCCGATGGAATTTCTCAGCATGAACGATTGATATTTCTTCATTTTTCTTTCCTCTTTGAAAAGGAGCCGCCAGAATTTTCCGGCGGCTCCGCTTCTTTTACAATTATTTCTGTAGTGCAGCAATATAGTCAGGGTCGGTTCCACAGCAGCCACCCAAAAGATCTGCTCCATTGTGTTGGCAGTCAGCCATTACTGCTGCAAATTCCGCCGGAGGCAGGGAATAGACTGGCACTCCGTCTGGTCCGATGACCGGGACTCCGGCGTTGGGCTTGCACACCAACGGACCTCGGACAAACCGTCGAAGCTTACTGACCAAATGGGGCGTCATCATATCCGCTGCGACACAGTTAAAGCCTACGGCGGCGGCGCCGGCGTCCTCCAACTCTCGCAGTATGGGGCCGGCTTCCCGACCGGAGAACAGACTTCCATCGGATTGCATGGTAAAGGTATACAATACCGCACCTGCTCCTTCCAACTCCGCTGCGGTTAGGATCGCCTCCGCTTCGGTCGGATACATCAATGTTTCCGCTGCCAGAAGATCTGCACCACCCTCTAGCAGGCCTCGAATTTGGCGACGATAGTTGTCTACTAGAAAATCAAAATTTCCTTCATCCCAACTGTCGCAGAAAGCTGCAAGAGTGGTGAGATTGCCGGCGATCAGACATTGCGGTGCTGCGCTGCGACTGAGCGCCACCAGATGGGCGTTGATCGTCTCGGTTTGTTTTTCCAGACCTGCTCGTTCTAGCGCAATGGGCTGTGCCTGAAAAGTGGGTGCGTAGAGGATCTGGGCGCCTGCAGAAACATACCGACGCTGTAGCGTCACCAACGCATCCGGATGTGCCAAGATCCACTCTTCCGTGCAGCACCCCCTTGGCATACCCATTTTCTGCAGATTGGAACCGGTAGCACCGTCCAGATATTGAAAACCTAGGGAAACCTTTTCGTGAAATTGTTCTCTCGTCAGCATAGGCTTTGTCCTTTACACATATTCAATGGTGATCTCGCCGAAACTGACATTGGCATCTAGATAGATCACACCATCGCTATCGGCATTGGGTTGTCCATGGCTCTGCACGGAAGCGAAGGATGTATTTGACTGCGGCTCGACCCGGAACCGCTTCGGAACTACCAGCTTCAGAGAACCAAAAGAACAGTTGGCGCTGACGGTACAATTGCTGCCGATGCTTTGACAGCCTGTTAGATCCACTGTTAGCTCACCAAAACTGACGCAAGCGTCGCCTTCGACCAGTCGATGTAGTACAACGCGATGCTCTCTCTCACCAAAGCTGACGTTGCATTGAAATCCCTCAGACTCGTTGCTGCATTCACAGTGCGTTTTTGTACTTTGGTTTGGCCCTTGATGAATGACGCGGAAACGGGGTTTATTCGGTTTGCGCAGGGCATCCGCCAGAAGGCTGATGCCCAACAGCACCACAATGATTGGGAAGATCAGTTCGCCTGCGATGCTGATTTGCCAGATACCTAGATTCTCAACCAAATAATATCCGCCAAACAACAGACAACCGAGATTAAAGAAGGAAAATTTGTGAAACAGTCCCTTCAGGCCTAACAGCAGCAGTGCGCAGGGCCAAGCAATGCTCCAGAAAGAGACATCCCAATGGAGAATTTTCGATACCAAAGTCAGCACACCCACCATCAGCACCAACAGCGCAAAAAAAATCGCCCCACGTTTGCCGCTGTCCCAATAGAATACCGACTTGTCACCGCTGTGATCGGACCACTGGGGATCTGCGCCATCTTCTTCCTGCTCTTTTTCCACAACCTCAGCCTCGCATATCGGCGGTTCGCCTACGTAGCCCAGAAGGGCGTCCGTGGTAATGCCAAAGATTTCAGCCAATTTGGGCAGCATCGTAATGTCGGGGCAGGATTGATCATTTTCCCATTTGCTTACTGCCTGTGCAGTGATGCCCAGATGCTCAGCCAGTTGATCCTGAGTCATTTTTAGCCTTTTCCGATGCTCGGCAATGCGCTTGCCCAATGTTTGCTCCATAGAAGCACCTCCTTGTTCTTGTGCCTTCATTATGCCATAAATGGAAGCAAAAAGCTATCAATTATCCGTTAAATCCCCAAATTATTTCGCCCAACGTCCCGTTGAGTCCGACTCAACGGTTGGTTGAGCGCATTTATTCTTGCATTCTCCCCTGAAATGCGCTATGATAATTGCAAATAGATCCATCTGCAAGGAGACCACCATGGAGAAAATTACTAGCTTCACCATCGATCACATTCGTCTTCAGCCGGGGCTTTATGTTTCCCGCAAGGACCACGCCGGCGAAACTGTCATTACCACCTATGACCTGCGCCTGACCAGCCCCAATGAAGAACCGGTACTCAATACTGCCGAGCTACACACCATCGAACATTTGGCAGCAACTTATCTGCGTAACGAGCCGATGTGGAAGAATCGGGTTCTTTACTTTGGGCCTATGGGCTGCCGCACCGGATTTTACCTATTGCTCATCGGGGATGATCCATCCTCCGATGTGGTGGGATTGGTGCGTGATTGTTTTGCCTTCATTCGTGATTATCGTGGCGAAGTACCCGGTGCTTCTGCCAAAGACTGCGGCAATTATCTAGATATGAACCTACCCATGGCCAACTACTGGGGCGCACGCTATGTGACACTACTGGAAAATATCACACCCGACCGTTTGGTCTATCCACAATAAGGAGAATGCTTATGAAACTAGGTATTATTGGAGCCATGGATGTGGAAGTGACAGTACTGAAAGAAAAAATGCAAAATGTGACTACTACCCAATTGGCGGGCTCTGCCTACTTTGAGGGTACTCTAGAGTCTTTGCCGGCGGTGGTGGTACAATGTGGCGTGGGCAAGGTCAATGCGGCTTTGTGTGCCCAGATTCTTGTGAATGTCTATGGTGTGACCCATATTGTTAATACCGGCATTGCCGGTTCCTTGGATGCCGGACTGGATATTGGCGATTTGGTGATCAGCGATGATGCCATCTACCATGATTTTGATCTTCACTTCTGGGGTCGGCCCATCGGTCAAGTACCCGGAATGGATGTGACCGCTTTCCCGGCAGATCCGCTGTTGCGTCAGTATGCTTTTGCCGCTGCTGAAGTGGAAAACCCCGGTCATACTCGAGTCGGTCGCATTGCCAGTGGTGATCAGTTTATTTGCTCTAAGGCGCAGAAAGAGCAGATCATTGCCGACACCGGTGCTATCTGCGCGGAAATGGAGGGCGCAGCCATTGCGCATACAGCTTATCGCAATGGTGTGCCATTTGTGATCGTCCGTGCCATTTCTGACAAGGCGGACGATTCTGCTGAGATGGATTATCCCACCTTTGAGGCTGTTGCCGCCCGTCGTTGCGCGCAGGTTACCATGACTCTGGCAAAAACGCTCCAAAATGCCCCTTTCTAACAGAATGCAAAAATCCCGGGTGTGATACATTTCACGCCCGGGATTTTATTATTCATAACTGACGATCTCGACGGTATATCCTGCCGTGCGCAGGCTTTCCACCAAAGCACCCTCACCCAGTAGATGGGCAAGACCCACGGCATAGAATACGGTTTCTCCGCTTTCCAAATAACCGGTGGCCGCTTTGAGCATAGCAGCATTACGATTAGTATACATTGCCTTGTAGTATTCCTCGTAGAGCTTCAGCTCTTCTTCGGTCATGCCGTTGCTTTCCTGAGCCAGCAACTGTGTCAGCGCTGTTTCGTCGCCTTGACACCAAAGCTGATAAAGCATATCCACCTCTGCCAAATAATCTAGCATTCCCTGATCCAGCATTTGCTCCAGTAACATTTCCTGCAGTTGTACGGAGAAGTTCGCTAGCACCTGTAGCTGCGCCAGACCGGACTCGATCTCATAAATGGATTTTTCCTGAGCTCGTGCCCATTCCAACAGTCTTTGGTCCATCCCTGCATCTGCACGCAGGTTGTATCCTTGTTGCAGAAAAAAGTTTTGGATCTGACTTTGCCAAATAATGGCCCGCAGATAATCGCTGTCGATACTATTGCCACCGGAGGCGAGCATCAGCGGTTGCAACCGTCCATACAATGCCTCAGACAGATAATCGTGCAAACTGCCGGAAGTGTAATAATATGCATTTGCCACCTGAGCCTGAAGCTGTGCGTCCTGCGCCAATGCCATTTCAAAGCTCAATGGATCAACTTCTACCACCAGAGCATCCGCTTCGGTAAAGGCGTTCATGAGTTCTAGCGGCAGATTGGCGGTACGGTCGTCACCGACGTGAATGGTGCCCAGAAGCCATAGGGTCTGCCCGTCGGCACCACTGACCTTGTAGAGCAGCGGTGTGGCACTTGCTTCCGTAGATATCTCCGCAGACGTACCGGTAATGCCTTCATAGGCTTCATCACTGGATAGTTCCAAACTCTGATCCAATTGATAGGTCAACCGGTAGGCGACCTGATCTTTGGTATGAGTGCGACACAGTTCGAGTCCCATTGCGGTAGGCAAACCGGTATATCGATTGATGGTTAGATACCCACTGATAGAATCGGTAACATAAGAATCTGCCCAGTTGTCTACATCTACCTGAAGTAACGAATAAATACTGTTGCAAAGTGTTTCAGCAAAATCTTCGGTACCGATAAATTCGATCCACAGGAAATCACCCGCATCGGTTAGTTGCGCGGAGGCGATACATCCGGGGGAGAATAGGGAAGAGAGAATGGCATCCTCGCACTTGGCGCGCATCTGCTCTGCGGTGATACTGGAGTCAGTGGATGTAACACCGTTCACCGTATTGGTGTAAATGCCGTTGATGTACGCATTGGTCTGCGTGTTGGCTTCCACGTGTCCCACATAATCCGTGACGGTGACTTGGCTAGAAAGAGAGGACATAAAACTCGATCCGGAACCATAGCTATAATAGTGACCGCTTTGGTTTCGTACCACCGCAAACAGTTCACTATATAGTGTATCGCTGTGGTAAGCGGAGATGTTCTCGGAAGTGTACACATCACCCACGGTTTGTAGCATATAGCGTACGATGCGCAAGTCGCTGATGTCGGCACAGTTTTCCACATTCTCCGGCTGCAAATTTTCCAGCGTTGGTGTGGCGATCTCCACAGATAGTTCCAAACGCACGGAGTAGGTTATATATCCAAGCACATACTCGGCTTCGTATGTAGCCGAAGTTAAGTATCCATTACTGTCTAATGTGGCGCTGCCATCGGCACAGATCAGGGTCACGGCTGTGTCGGAGCAAAACCAACTTTCTAGCCCTTGAGGCTGCGCAAAGTGAATTATGATACCATCTTTGGATTCTTCCGATGTAACGGTGTCATATAATTCGTCAGTAAAGATTGCTACCGGGATTTGTAACGCCAGAAATTCTTCCGATTCCATTGCGCAAACGAAATCGTAATTGTTGAGTTGGGTATAGGCACTTCCATCCAGAAAAGTTTCACGATGCTCCGTTGTATACGTGCCATAGGTCAACTGTTCCTGAATTAGCGCCTGCATATTTTCTTTTCCAAAGTTGACGTATGTTGCACTGCCAATGCGGTTTTCGTTGTAGGTTTCGCCCCCTACTTCCCGACTTTGAGTATATTGATAAGTTACCACCATACCCGACAACGCAGCGGTTTTTTTCGCGGCCAGGTTATATGCGAGTACAGGGTCTAATGGGGGCTCGGAGGCAATGGGGTCGGTAGCGATGCTGGGCTCGGTGTGTTCCGTGGTGGGAGGTTCGTCCGTACCACAGCCGGCCATGCATATCAGCATCCCCAAACATAACATTACAGCCAAGGCGGCCTTTAATCGGTTCATATTTTTATACACCTCATATATTCAAAGGATATAATCTTCAACATTATATCATATTGGAGAAAAATTGTCAACAAATGCCAAATAAGCATAAAAAATACAAAAAACCGGGCAAAATTCTGCCCGGTTTTTGAATTATTCCTTCACTTGCTTGATGCTCAGGCTGATGCGATGCCGGGCTTCATCCACAGAAAGTACCACGACCTTCACAATATCGCCTACCTTCAGCACCTCGCTGGGATGCTTTATGCGCCGATTGCAGACCTCGGAGATATGCACCAGACCATCCTGATGGACACCGATATCCACAAAAACACCAAAGTCAATGACATTGCGTACAGTACCGGTCAGGACCATGCCACTTTGCAGGTCTTTCATCTCCAGCACATCTTTTCGTAGAATGGGAGGGGGCAGTTCGTCACGGGGATCTCTGCCGGGCTTGCTCAGTTCCTTGGCAATGTCGATGAGGGTGATCTCACCCACAGCGCACTCTGCCGCTGCTTTGGCAGTGCCGTAAGTAGCCAATTGTTGCGACAATTTACTCAAATCATCGCCTTTTTTCAGCCCGAACAGGGCCAGTAATGCTTTTGCCGCATCATAGGATTCCGGGTGAACACCGGTGTTATCCAGAATCTCCCGGCTTTCCGGCACCCGAAGGAAGCCTGCACACTGTTGGAATGCCTTGGGACCCAGTTTGGGTACTTTTTTTAGTTGACTGCGGCTGGTAAACGGCCCGTTTTCTTCCCGATAGGCCACGATGTTTTTGGCGGTGGTGGCGTTCAAGCCAGCAACCTGCTGCAGCAGGCTACGGGAGGCAGTATTTACATCTACGCCAACAGCGTTGACGCAGTCTTCCACCACGCCACCCAATGCCGCATCCAATTCTTTCTGGGGGCAGTCATGCTGGTATTGCCCCACGCCGATGGCCTTGGGATCGATCTTGACCAGTTCTGCCAAAGGATCCTGCAAGCGTCTAGCGATGGATACGGCGCTTCGCAGATTCACATCATAGTCCGGGAATTCCTCCGCAGCCAGAGGGGAGGCCGAGTACACGGACGCACCGGCTTCGTTGACGATGGCGTAACTGGCATTCGGGAACGAGTGCAACAGCTCGACGGTCATGGCTTCGGTTTCTCGAGACGCAGTGCCGTTACCAATAGCAATATGATGCACGTTGTGGCGACGAATCAGTCCGGAAAGCAGGGCAATGGCTTCCTGCTTTTTACGCTCACTAAAGGTGGGATAGACCACTGCGGTGTCTAGCACCTTGCCGGTGGCGTCCACCACCGCCACTTTGCAGCCGTTGCGGTATCCGGGATCCAAGCCCATGGTCACAAAACCCTTGACTGGCGGTTGCATTAATAGCGGTTTCAGATTCAGGGCGAAATTTCGGATCGCACCACCGTAGGCTCGCTCCGACAGCTCACTGCGGATCTCCCGTTGTATGGAGGGGAAGATCAGACGTTCATATGCATCTTCTGCTGCCGCCCGTACAAAAGCGGACACTTGCAACGTAGGTTTCAGGGCAGCCCGGCATACCAGCGCTGCGCCTTCGTTTCCTGGCATGGAGACGGTGACCTTGAGAACACCTTCTTTTTCACCGCGATTGATGGCCAGGATCTGATGGTCTAGCAGACGGGAAATAGGTTGTGAAAAATCGTGATACAGTCGGTATACGCTGTCCGCCTCCGGATCCTCGGCCTTGCAGACCAGCAGACCTCTTCGATTTACCAGATCCCGCAAATTCTTGCGGATGGCGGCATCGTCAGAAAGATCTTCCGCAATGATATCGGAAGCACCGGCCAACGCGTCTTCCGGTGTCTCTACGCCTTTCTCGGGATTAATATAATCCTGCGCCAAGACCGCCGGGTCCTTGCCGTCTTGAGCAAAAATGGCAGCGGCTAACCCTTCCAGCCCTTTTTCTCTGGCGATCGAACCGCGGGTACGGCGTTTCTGTTTGTAGGGTCGATACAGGTCTTCCACCTCAGCCAGCGTGGCGGCGGCATCGATGGCAGCAGATAATTCTTCCGTCATTTTCCCCTGATTTTCGATGGAACTCTTTACTTCGTCCCGCCGTTGCTGTAAATTTCGCAGATAGGTCAATCGGGTCTCCAATGTGCGCAACGTCGTGTCATCCATAGCGCCGTGCATTTCCTTCCGATAACGCGCAATAAAGGGGATGGTGTTGCCCTCGTCCATCAGAGCAATCACGTTTTCGATGTATGTAAGTTTCTGCCCCAGCTCTGCGGACAGAATTTCAGCGATAGAAAGCATACAGTTCTCCTTTTGTTTTAAGTCCGGAGAACAGTATACCACATCTTTTCAAAATTGCAAAGACAAATTGTGAGGGTGTCCCGTCGCAAAGCTATCCACGAAACCGAATGGCGAGGCCCTGCCGGGACCTCGCCATGGTGGTAATCCGTCTGCATTTTGATACTTAGGTTGTCACAGGAGCGGCAACTTCAATGTGTGTTACAATATTAAACAGATCAACCCTGTTGCCCCTTCGTTGACGATCTTGCTCAGAGTGCCTCGAAATTTTGCCCGAACGTCCTCCGGAAGCTGTACCACTTTGGCGTTTAACCCCTCCTGCAGCAGTTCATACACGGATTTACCGAAAATATTGCTTTCCCACAGTTTATCCGGATCTTCTCCGGCAAGGCAGGCGATGAGATTTTGCGATTGTTGCTCACTGCCCACCATTGGCTGAATTTCGGTGTCGATATCCACACGGATCATGTGAATCGAGGGTGCGCCGGCTTTCAGCTTTACGCCGAAGGTTCCGTTTTTGCGAAGCAGTTCCGGTTGTTCCAGTTTCATTTCCTCTGCCGTCGGCATTACGATGCCGTAGCCTGTGGCTTTCACGGCCTCCAGAGCGTCGGCAATTTTGTCGTATTCTGCTTTGATGATGCGCATCTGCGCCAGAATTTCCAAAAGCTGCCCATCGTTGTGAATATCCATACCTGCCCGGGTGCTAAGAATTTCGTAATACAAGCTGTCCGGAAAGTCCAATACGCAATCCACCGTACCGGTCCCAAGATCTATCGGACGTAGCGTATACTCAGCTACCGAATCCAGCTCCTGTAACGGCTGCAGTGCCTGCTCTGCATGCCCCAGTGTGTCAATGGCTTGCGCCTGCCGGAGAAGAGCGTCGTACAGCGTCTTTTTCACAGGATGACTGCCCTCTAACGCATCCATCCATCGCGGCAGATAGATCCGAAGCTGTTGCATGGGAAAAGCGTATAGCATTTGCCGGAGTAGTTGGGCGATTTGCAAGCGATCCAATGCCTGACAATCTGCGATCACCGCCTCTACGCCATGTTGCCTGCGAATTTGTTCCTGTAGGATCAAGGCAGCTTGCCCATCGGGTGTACGGGAGTTGACCAGAACCAAAAAGGGTTTTCCGGTTGCCTGCATATCCCGGATAGCCCGATCCTCTGCTTCCGCATAATCCTCCCGGGGAATGTCAGTAATAGTGCCGTCAGTGGTTACTACAAGACCTATGGAGCAGTGTTCCTCCATGACCTTTTTTGTTCCCAATTCGGCTGCCTCAGTCATGGGGATCTCATGGTCGTACCATGGCGTCGTCACCATACGTGGTACGCCGTCTTCCTGAGCGCCTACTGCACCGGGCACCATGTAGCCCACGGAGTCAATCAGGCGCACACGAAGCAGCACTGTGCCGTCCGGTGAGATTTCCACAGCCTCTTCCGGAACAAATTTTGGCTCGGATGTCATAATGGTTTTACCGCTGCCACTTTGCGGTAATTCATCCCGCGCCCGCTCCCTGCGGTAGGGGTCTTCGATGCATGGGATCACCAATTGTTCCATGATACGCTTGATGAGTGTGGATTTTCCGGTCCTGACGGGGCCTACAACGCCTACGTAAATATTGCCGCCGGTCCGGGCAGCAATTTGGGCATAAATACTTTCCATAGTCAGCCTCCTACATGGATTTTGTACAGGCTATGCATCCGGGGACAGGATTAGAACTCGCCCCTGCGGGCAAATCCAAGACCGACCGCAAAATTGTATGCTATTTTCGCTGTGATATATAGGGAAGGCAGCGGATTTGCACAAGGGGATCCTTTGAAAAAATCTGCAATTTTTGAGAAAATAATGTTTGACAAATGAAATAAAAGCCTATATAATATCAAGGCATGACTGCGAGGAGGGGAAAAGTATGCTCTTAGGGCTTTCCAAAATTATAGATAGCCCGGGTGCTTGCGTTTCTTTTTTCACAGACGTGGATCTAAGCGATCTTCAGTACGGCCGGTGCAATCCGGTCAGCGAACCCGTTCATGCAGAGGGTACGGTGCGTAATACTGCCGGCGTTCTGGTGATGACAGGTAGCATTCAAACGATCATCCATGGCATTTGCGATCGATGTGCGGAAGCCTTTGATCAGGATGTGCAGATTCCCATCGATGTGGTTCTGGTGCAGGAACTGAGTAATGAAGAGAACGAAGACGAATGGGTATTCCCTCTGGAGGGAGACAGCGCCGATTTGGAGGATATTGTTCGGACGGTTTTCGTTTTGAACATGGATTCCAAACTGCTGTGCGATCCGGATTGCAAGGGACTGTGCTGCGGTTGCGGCAAGAACCTCAATCACGGCTCTTGCACTTGCCAGAAGGAGCTGGACCCCAGATTTGCTGCTTTGAAGCAGCTTCTCGAGAAGTAAAAACATAAGAATGCTGCAAAAG
>CAZOVE010000048.1:0-15159 GCA_964583135.1 uncultured Oscillospiraceae bacterium
CCCAGATCTTCATGCCGTCCAGCTTCTTCTTGGACAGCTGGCAGGTGCCCTCCTGATCGTTGACGCGAACAACGAAAACCTCGACCTCGTCGCCAACCTTGAGGATGTCCTCAGGCTTTACAGAAGGATCGGCGCTGACTTCGTCGTAGGGAATGTAGCCGGCATGCTTGGTGCCCAGATCGACCTGGATCTCGGTGTTGCCAATACCGGTAACGGTGCCCATGACCTTATCTCCTGTATTCAAAGTCTTGATGGACTGCTCCAGGAGTTCTTCGAAGTTTTCCTCCTGTGCAACATCAGCATTGATAATTTCGCTCATAGTCTTATTGACCTCCTTTATTATCCACACCGGTGTCGACGCACCGGCAGTGATTCCAACTTTGGATGCACCGGCAAAAAAGGCCGAATCTAGCTCAGACGCATTGTCTACCAAAATCGTTCTTTCGCAGTGCTGACGGCAGAGCATTGCCAGTCGGCCGGTATTGGAGCTATTGGCATCCCCGACCACAACCATGGCATCACAAGCAGCACTGAGAACCGCCGCCTCGTTCTGCCGAAATTCCGTCGCTCTGCATATTGTATCAAATATTTTCAAGTTAGTAAACAGTTTTTTTGCGATTTGGACACTTTTTTTCCACGAATTTTCGGTAGAAGTGGTCTGACTGACCATGGTAATGGGTAAATCCGCAGGGGGATTTACCATTTTTACCCAATTTTGTAATTCTTCAGCAGATTCAAACACCAAACCGTTACTGCACCAACCGGCAATCCCCTCCACCTCCGGATGCGCACGAGTGCCCATAATGACGGGAATGCGTCCCTCCTGCTCCGCCTTCTCCACAATGGTATGGATGCGCTTGACAAAGGGACACGTAGCATCCACCACCTCAACACCGCGAGCCTGAAGGGTGTCCATCACACTACGGCTAACACCATGGGAACGAATAATGACCGTCATTTCCGGGTCTGCTTCTTCTGGAGCAGCGATCACTCGGATACCCATCCGGTGGAAGTGCTCCACCACATGGCGATTGTGGATAATAGGTCCCAAGGTCACGACCTGCTTTCCTTCAGAGGCAGCCTTTTCCACCATCTCTACCGCCCGACTGACACCGAAGCAAAAGCCGGCGTTCTTTGCCACGGTAATGCTCATAGGCCGATTTTCTCCGCAACAATGGTACGAATGGCCGCTACCACTTCATCAATATTCATAGTGGAAGTATCCACCTTGACGGAATCTCTCGCCATTTTGAGGGGTGCAATGGCACGATGGCTATCATTATAATCCCGCTTTTCGATTTCCTGAAGGATCTGGGCATAATTAGCCTTTTCGCCCTTAGCAAGGAGTTCGTCGGTACGACGACGGGCGCGCACTTCAGCAGAAGCTGTAAGAAATATTTTTACGTTGGCTTTCGGCAGGACAACTGTACCGATATCACGACCATCCATCACCACATGATAAGTTCTAGCCAGATCCCGCTGCATCTCCAGCAGCATATCTCGCACGACGGCATGTATAGACACTTCGGAGGCTTTTCGGGAAATATCCGGCGTGCGGATGTCCGCCGTAACATCCATGCCATTCATGATCATATGCTGTAGACCGTCTGCATCGTATTCAATACCAATGGTAAGTTCGTCAATGTAGCGGTTAACGCCGTCCACATCCTTGGGACTGACACCCCAAAGATCCAAAAAATAGGCAACGGTACGATAAATGGCACCGGTATCCACATAGTGAAACCCCAGTTCGTGGGCCAGTCGCTTGGCGATGGTGCTTTTCCCTGCACCGGCAGGACCATCAATGGCGATGGAGTAAGTTTTGGGCATAGTATGTTTCCTCTTTTCCTTGATGTGCAGAGAGATGATGCCATGATCGGCAACCATACACTCTCTTATAATTCACGCAATTGTGCCAGAGCCGCAGCTTCACGCTGCAAAACCTGTTGGGCAGTCAATCCCATGCGGCGGCCAGTTTCCTCCGGTGTCAGAGGAAGGGCGCCTTCCAGACCGAAACGTAGCGTCAGGATCTGTGCATCTTCCTCCGACAGAACGCTGAGTAATTCAGAAATCCGCTGGCGCATCTGAAAATAAGCGGTATCCTCCACAGACATGGAATCCTCCGGCGTTTCCTCCCGGGGCTGGGCGGCTTCCCGGGTACGACTGAGGGTACGGGCAGCTTCCAGTGTTTGCAGCACCAATTCCGCTTCCTCCAACGTCATATTCAGTTCCGCAGCGATTTCCTCCATGGTCGGATTGTGGCCCAATTCAGTTAACAGGCGTTGGTCCGTACTGCGATAACGCTCCATGGAGCGTAGCAACTTCATACCCACGCCTTGTTCACGGGCCTGATGGGTCATTGCTGCTGCCAAGGCATACTGCACACGGCGATCACAATAACTTTCAAAGTCACCGCTCTGATAAGTCAATATCGCCTGCCACAGACCCAAACTACCTTCCTGAATCAGGTCCATTAAAAGCATACTGCGCCCAACCAGCGCAAAGGCATGGTGCTGCACCCGGGGAAGCATCTGATCCATCAGGCGCAGACGAGCTTTTTCATCGCCATCCAAACTGCGCCGTACCAAAGAATGCACATCGTCATGGGCATCCATATGCTGCAATTCCTGCAGATACAACCGCAGAGGGTCGTTCTCTTCCAAGCCTTCCGGAAGATTCTGCTCCTGCACCAGTTGCCGTTCCCGTGCAAGGCGAGTGGCAAGGTCACTACCGTCGGACAAGGTAGGCAACTCCGAAACATCCAAGGCAATATCCTTATCAGAAAGCATGACGAGGGCTTCTTCAAAATCCTCTTCCGATTCCCGCTCCAGCAAAGTCAAAAATTGCAGGGCGGAAAAAGTAGTACCACTGCGCAGGGCATCGATGGCCAGCGCCCAATCAGGGCGGTCAAACTCAAATTCCGTCATTCCAAAAAATCCTCCAGTCCCACTGATTTCCCAGCTTCTTTCAGTTTCGCAATGGCCTGCTTTTCAATTTGTCGGGCACGTTCCTTAGATATCCCCAAGATGCCACCGATCTGCTCCAAGGAATAACAGACCCCATCCTCCATACCAAAACGCAGGCGCAACAGAAGCTGCTGGCGTTGGTCGAGGGTACTTATCAAAGCCGCCATCAAATGGGACAATTCATCACGCACCAAGGATTCATATGGCTGTTCTGCCAGAATATTCTCCAAATGCTGGCTCAACATTCCGTCATCATCGCCAGCCGGCGCTTCCAGAGAACAGAGCTGTGGGGCCAACTGCAGAAGCTGGTATACCTTCTTTTCCGAAAGACCACAGGCAGCGGCCAGCTCGTCCATGGTAGGCTCGTAACCATTGCGCTGCAGTAGGTCGTTTTTCATGGCCTGAACTTTACGGATCTTTTCCGCAGTATGGACCGGCACCCGAATTAGGCCGTGATTGGCAAGACAACGTGTCACACCCTGACGGATCCACTTGGTGGCGTATGTTGAAAAACGATATTCCAGCGTATAATCAAACTTTTTTGCCGCTACCAAAAGGCCGATACTACCCTCTTGGACCAAATCCTTCATAGGCACACCTCGACCGGCATAATCTCGGGCAACGCTGACGACCAAACGCAGGTTGGAATTGACCATTCTACGAATGGCATCTTCATCCCCTGCGGCGCAACGCTGCGCCAAGCTGCGTTCTTCCTCGATCGTCAACCGGGGATAACGTCGGATCTCCTGCAGGTACTGACGCAGATCGTCTTCACCTTTCGAGAGCTGTTGTTCCATCAATTCAGCCGTCATTATGGACTCCTTTTTTCTTCCTTAACTTTTTCTGCAATGCCAAAAGGTCATCCTCTGAGTGGATGCCGCCAGCCTGATGTTCGTCCTTGACGATACGCACACAATCATCCACGGCGCGCTCATTGACCGGACCCGTCAACCGTTGTCCGATTCCGGTAATGTGGGAGATCTCTTCCCCTGTCAGGTCAGCCAAGACCGCCACAGAGACCTCTAAGCCCTGCCGGTAGCGTTGCTGCCACTGTCCGTAGACCCGTCCCAACAAGGGGCAGGAGAATTCTTCTGGTTTCAACGCGGCAGTCCGTTCCAGCAAAGCCGGCTCCAGAAGGATTTGCGAAAGGATAGTTTCTTCTGCTGCGGCCGAACGGATGTTATCATAGCGAATGCTACGACTCTTGGGTTGCAGCGCCTGCGCAGGAGCAAGATCGATCTGCTCCTGCTGTTTCTGCTGGCGGTTGCGGCGTCGGCGCAGCGCACCGGTGATTTCCAATTTCATAGCATCCATAGCAATGCCGGCAGCTTCCGCCACCCGTCCTGCGTACACTTCACGCTGGACCGGGCTGGAGAGGGTACTCAACAGGTCGGCAGACTCCCGAAGATAGGCTACTTTCTGCTCATCGATGCGCAGATCATACTTTTTGAAGATGGCGTTGAGCTGGTATTCCACCCGATTGGCGGATTCCTCCAACAAGATGCGGAATTTATCGGGACCAAATTTTTTCAGGAATTCATCCGGATCTTTGGCATCGCGCAACTGCAATACTTTCACTTGGAGGCCTGCCTTCTCCAAAATAGGAATGGCACGTTGGGTGGCATTTTGGCCGGCTTTGTCTCCATCGTAGATCAAAACGATCTGATCAGCATAACGGGTCATGAGAGCAGCCTGCTCCTCGGTCAAGCTGGTGCCTAAAGAGGCAACGGCATTGTCAAAACCGTACTGGTGCAGCGCCACCACGTCAATGTTACCTTCCACCAGAATCAGGTAGCCTTTCTTGGACTTTTTTGCCAGATTTAGACCGAACAGATTCTTGCGTTTATTGAAAATGAGGGTCTCCGGCGAATTAAGGTACTTGGCGGCATTGGGATCATTTGTCAGAATACGACCACCGAAGCCGATGACATTGCCTCGAACATCGATGATAGGAAACATAAGTCGTCCCCGAAAGCGATCAAACAAAGTGCCGTTTTTCTGGGATACCGAGACCAGACCAGAAGATGTGATTTCCTCATCGGTATAACCCTTGGATCGCAGAACCGTCACCAGGGCATCCCATCGATCCGGAGCGTAACCTATGCCGAAGGCCGTCAAAACCGCACGGGACATACCGCGTCCCAGAGCATAGTTCAATGCCGCCTGCCCCTCGGGGGCATAGAGCCGACTGTGGAAAAAACGGGCTGCCTCCGTATGCAAGGCCCACAGACGTTCCTGCTGACGGTAACGGGATTGGTATTGCTCATCCTCCGGCACCGTAAGACCGGCACGTTTCGCCAAGACCCGAACTGCATCGGGATAGCTGAGGCCTTCCACCTCCATCTGAAAATTGATGACACCGCCGCCTTTATGGCAACCAAAGCAATAGTAGATACCTTTATTGGGATTGACGGAAAATGAAGCCGTCTTCTCCCCATGGAACGGACACAGACCGAACAGATTGGCACCGCTGCGTCTTAGATTCACATACTGACCCACCACGTCTTCCACCGGGTTGCGAAGAACCAATTCATCGATGAATGCAGCCGGAAATGCCATAGACTGTACCTCCTGTCCTATTATTCTCAGTCGCCGTTACCGGCCTTGAAATTATAAATCGGTTTGATGATCTGAATGATATCTGCCGTGGGGCCAATATTGTCAACGATATCCTCGATGGCTTTGTAAGCCATCGGGCATTCATCCAAAGTACCCTGTCCAACGGAAGTCGTATAGATCCCCTGCATTTGCTTTTTGTACTCTGAAACGGTGAAGGTCTCCTTGGCGGCACTACGGCTCATCAAGCGACCGGCACCATGGGGTGCGGAATAATTCCAGTCTTCGTTGCCTTTTCCGATACAGATCAAACTGCCGTCGCGCATATTGATGGGGATCAATAGTTTTTCTCCCGCCTGAGCAGATACGGCACCTTTACGCAGAATGCCATGGGCTAGATCGATGTAGTTGTGGACAGTAGTAAACTGTTCTTCCACGTGCAATCCCATGCCTTTGATAATCACATCCATCATTGCCTGACGATTGAGCATGGCATACTCTTGGGCAATGCGCATATCGTGCAGATACTGCTGTAGAAGCGTTCCCTCCACATACGCCAAAGGCTTAGGAACAGTCGTATGTCTGGACTTCATTTGCTGCAACAAAGACTGGATCTCACTTTTCCGCCCCGCTGCCTTCAACGCAGCAACAGCGGCGTCCACCTCTTCCTGTGGGTAGGTCGTCAGGGCTTTGTACCCTTGTTCCTGATAATAATTGGCAATATCCAAGCCCAAATGGCGGCTGCCGGAATGGATAACGATATACAAATATCCCTCGTCATCACGATCCACTTCAATAAAATGGTTACCCCCACCCAGAGTACCCAGACTTTTCTCGGCTCGCAGCAGATCGCAAGCCTTTGCACAGTGGAGCTGCTGCAAATCGATGCGGTCCATATAACGGTGGACCTTATCCCGAACGGCAAAGCCAGAAGGGATCTCCTGACGAATCAGCTTATCCAACTTCTGCAGTTCCAAATGGGTTTCCCGGATGCGAACCGTTTCCATGCCACAGCCAATATCGACCCCCACCAAATTGGGACAAATCTTATCACCGATGGTCATGGTAGTACCTACGGTACAGCCGGCGCCTGCATGGATATCAGGCATCATCCGTACACGGCTACCTTGCGCATAGGGCTGGTTGAGCAGCCCGATCACTTGCGAAATGGATTCCGCATCCACCACATCGGTAAAAACCGTAGCGGTGGCGTATTTTCCTTGTAATTCGATCATATTTTCCTCCCATCCGAGCAGGAGGGATCGAGGCGTAGATGTGTATTATATCACATTATCCGCGAACATTCCACCCTATCGGAATAAAAATCTCAGTATATTTATCTACGGCGTAATTATCCGTCATGCCAGCCACATAGTCGCAGACGGTGCGCTCCAGACCGTCAAAACTCATCTGGGGCTGAAAATCTTCCGGCAATTGTTCCGGATGATTGTGATAGTACTCGAATAGTCGCTGGAGCATATCTTTCGCCTTGCTTTCCTCTGCCTTGGCGATGGGGCTACGGTAGACGCGTTCAAACATAAAGGCACGCAAATCCTTCAGCGCCCGATCCACCTCCGGTGACAAGCACACAGTTCCAGCTTCCCGAGATGTATAAATGGCATCGCAGACCAATGTATTGATACGCATGCTGTGATCGCAACCCAAAACGTCTGTGATGGCAGCCGGAATATCCTCGTTGGTCAGGATACCTGCACGGATGGCATCATCGATATCATGGTTGACATAGGCAATCTGGTCACTGCGGCGAACCACCATGCCCTCGAGTGTTTCCGGCCATGGATCACCGGTATGACACAAGATGCCGTTGCGGACCTCCTGCGTCAAATTCAGACCCATTCCATCTTTTTCCAGATAATCCACCACACGCAAAGACTGCTCATTATGGCGGAACGGCTGACCCAAACAACGAGAAAGTGCATCTTCACCGGCATGGCCAAAGGGCGTATGACCCAGATCATGACCCAAAGCAATGGCTTCCGCCAAGTCTTCGTTTAGGCCCAAGGCCAAAGTAATGGTACGGGCAATACGGCTGACTTCAATGGTATGCGTCATGCGGGTACGGTAATGGTCACCCTCCGGCTGCAGGAACACTTGTGTTTTGTGCATGAGGCGACGGAAGGATTTGCTATGGACGATCCGATCCATATCCCGCTGATAACAGGTGCGCACATCCATTTCACGTTCCGGTTCCTGTCTGAGACGCCCCTTGCTCTGATCTGAAAAAGCAGCTTTGGGGTTGAGGCGTTTGTGTTCCAGTCGCTCCAGCTCTTCGCGGATGGTCATAAAGATCACTCCTTTATCAGTTGAAAGTTGACAATGATTATATTGGAAATGCTCTGTATTCTTTACCGGTTTCCATGCCTTCGACTGTGGCGGCTGTCATATCTGTCAGTCGAGCCAGAAATGCATCGGTCTGATTTTCCGGAAACAGCAGCTCCAGCTCCACCTCGGAGCCGAACTGGGTCTGCCGGATAATGCCGCCGAAATTGGCCACTTCCAATCTGACCCTTTCATAATAAGTATAGGGGCATGGGACATACAACACCGTCCAAATTCGCTTCATACTTTTTCCGGCAGCATCCACAGCAATCTTCGCACCTTTGGTATAAGCCCGGACAAGGCCACCCGCCCCCAGCAAAATTCCGCCAAAATAACGAGTCACCACGCAGACACAGTTATAGAGTCCCTCCCGCTGCAACACCTGCAGCATCGGCATGCCCGCTGTACCACCGGGTTCGCCATCATCGGAAAATCGGACCGCTCCGTCTCGGATGATGTAGGCCCAACAATTATGGGTGGCATCGTAATGCTGTTTTTTCATCTGGGTAATATGCTCTAAGGCTTCTTCCTCTGTTTCTACCGGCCAAAGGCGGCCGATAAAGCGAGATTTTTTCTCGCAAAATTCATCTTCACCGTAGCCGGTGGGGATCAGATATTCGTCCACGCTTTTACACCCCTCAGATCTTTGTCGTTGCGCAGTTCCATAGCGCCGTGAAAATCCACGAAACATGGCGGTTCCCGCACCGTTATCGGCAATGACTCGATTATTCTTCTTCGATGATATATGCCTTCAACCGACCATAGAGAATATCGTCCATAATGCTTTCGATTTGGATACCCTCCGCCGTATAGTCCACGGAAAGGACTTGGGCATTGTTGTGAAGCGTTTCTACCTGACCACCCATGGTGTAAGGTAAACGCAGCAGCACATGATGCAGTTTGTCGATCAGTTTCTCCTCAATGGAACGCATCAATTGCGTCATGCCACAACCAGTGGCAGCCGAAATGGATACGATATCCTGCCCGACGGGAATATCGGTACGTTCCACCAGATCCGACTTATTGTAGCAACGCAACACCGGAACACCGGGTTTTGCAAGTTGGGCAATGAGCCGATCCACAACTTCGATATGCTCCTCCCGATTAGGATCCGCAGAGTCTATCACGTGCAGCAGCAAATCGGCGTATTCCAGCTCTTCCAAAGTAGCCTTGAAGGCCTCTACCAGATGGTGGGGCAACTTAGCAATGAAACCAACCGTATCCGTCAGTATGATGCTGAGATTGTCGGACACGGTAAGCTGTCTGGAAGTGGTGTCCAATGTGTCAAAAAGGCGGTTGTTGGCCGGGATACCGGCATCGGTCAAATGATTCAGAAGTGTAGATTTGCCTGCGTTGGTATAGCCCACAATCGCCACCACCGGGACGGAGTTTTTCATCCTGCGTTCCCTCTGAACGCTACGAACCTGACGCACCTGTTCCAGCTCTGTCTGCAGCCGGGCAATGCGCTCACGGATATGACGACGGTCTGATTCCAGTTTTGTTTCGCCAGGGCCTCGTGTGCCAATGCCACCGCCTTGACGAGAAAGGCTTTTGCCCATGCCGGACAGTCGGGGCAAAAGATACTTATACTGGGCAAGCTCCACTTGTAGGCGGCCTTCCTTGGTTTTGGCTCGCTGGGCGAAAATATCCAAAATCAATGCACTGCGGTCGAGGACCGTGACCCCGATGATCTCCTCCAAAGCACGGATGTTACCCGGAGACAGTTCGTTATCAAAGACTACCATAGTGGAAGCGGTGGCCTCCACCAGCATCCGCACTTCTTGTGCCTTCCCCTCACCGATAAAGCTATGGGCATCCGGTGTGGGACGATTTTGCAGTATTTTAGCGGTGCAGAAGCCGCCGGCGGTTTCCAACAGGGCTTCCAACTCTTCTAGCGTTTCGTCCGTCGCAGTTTGCTCTGGCGTGAAGCAAGCTGCATTCAAACCGACAAGGACGGCACGCTCCTGTACGTTGTGTTCCAAGATCTCTTCCATAGTTCCTCCCATGGGGCGGTAAATTGCTGTTACAAGATCGGTACTGTCAACAACAATTTATCTTTTCCTTCACTTTAATCTTTATTATACCACAAATATCGCAGTGCGGACAAGTTTTTCCACTAAAAATATAAAAAGTCCGCACCACGGAAACCCGTAGTACGGACAAAACATTTTTACTTCAGGCCGAAACGCTTGTTGAAACGATCAACACGTCCACCAGTGTCAACCAGCTTCTGCTTGCCGGTATAGAAAGGGTGGCACTTGGAGCAGATTTCAACACGAATGTCCTTCTTGGTGGAGCCGGTAGTAAAAGTGTTGCCACAGGCGCAACGGATCGTGGTCTGTTCGTACTTGGGATGGATACCTTCCTTCATTTTGTTCACCTCTTTCTTATCATGTAAAAGGGCATAATCGCCCTAGCAATTTCAATCGCTCGGATATAATAGCACATCTATTTTCAGATTGCAAGTGTTTTTTTCATTATTTTTCAAAAAACTCCGGTGGAATCTTACGATTGCAGTAATCGCACTCCCGGTCACATTCCCCGATCGGGCGCAATACATGGCAAGGATTTCCCACCACATTGGAAGGGATGTCATTGGTGACTACGCTGCTGACGGTGATAGTCACATAGAGCTTTTTCTGACAGGCTGGCTGCTCTCAGTAGATCTACAGATCTCCTGGGAAGCAAAATTCCCCGGTATGGAGTTTGCCAAATTACGGCATATCAAAATGCCCAGTTGCCGCCCCGGAAGATGGGGACGATCTTACCATCAGTGCAGACAGCATCAATATTCATGCTATCACAACCGATCATGAAGTCTTCGTGGATCATGGAATCGTTGACGCCCAAAGCACGACATTCTTCCAGCGTCTTATTGTGGTGATCACGGATGGTATCGGCAAAACCCATGCCGATGGCCAAATGGCAGGCGGCATTTTCGTCAAACAAGGTGTTATAGAACAGCAAACCGCTTTGACAGATGGGGCTTGCCTGTGGCACGAGGGCGCACTCACCCAGATAACGGGCGCCTTCGTCCATGTTCAGCAAGGTTTCCAGCAATTCGGCACCCACTTCGGCACCAGATTCTACTACCTTACCGCCCTCAAAGCGCATGAAGAATTTATCGATCAACTGGCCGTGGTAAGACAAGGGCTTTGTAGAGTAGACGATGCCCTCGGCTTGGCCCCGCATGGGAGAGATGAAGCATTCCTCGGTGGGAATGTTGGGATTGAAGAACACGCCGCCCTTGGTCATTTCGCCGCCACCGCAGAAAACCGCTTCGGGAATCATGCCGACCGTCAGATCCGTGCCATTGTCAGCGGTGTAGTGTAGCGATGCGATGCCCAGACTATTCAGATAAGCGCAGCGCTCATGCAGGTCGGCATTGTGCTTGTGCCATGCCGCAACGGGATCGGCATCCACACGGGATGCCGCCAAAATGGCTTCCCACAGCTTTTCGATTGCAACGGAGGTGCGCTCGTTGGGGAACACCTTCTTTGCCCATGCAGCGCCGGGCACAGCGGCAATACACCATTGGTATTTACCTTCCCGCTCATCGGCATAGGGTTTGAGAATGGGATAGGACATTTGACGAGCTTTGGACATTTTTTCCATATTCATGCCACGCAAACCGTCCGGGTCTTCCGAGGTCAAGTACAAAGTAGCAGGCAGGGTGTCGCAGTAATGCTGCAGGCGGGCCTTTTCCCACTCTTCAACGGCACCCATAGCCTTCACGGATTGGTAACGGACATGGACCTTCGATAAAGGTTGATAGTCCCATCGAACATCCACGGAACGAGCCTTGGCCTTGTAACACTCTTCCACCACCATCCTGACAAACTCCGGCTGATCAAGCTGGGCACGGATGATAACGTCCTGCCCCTTCTGAATATTCAATCCGCAGTGGACGATGAGACGTGCATATTCGCGCAATACAGTCTTTTTCATAAAACATTCTCCTGTTTCATTTTTTGTGATTTTTCATATCGTAGCAGATTTTGATCCAAAGGTCAATGCGGCGCGTGGTTTTTATCAAAAAACGGATGCCCGAAAGCATCCGTTTTTTAATTTCTTACAACCAACCGGCATCCTCGGACTCTGCACCGGGCTGGCGGTTCAAAAGATTCTGGATCGCAACCTTTGCATCCATGCCCTCATAGAGGACACGGTAGGCAGCCTCAGTAATAGGCATATCGATGTTCATAGCCTTACCCAATGCGTAGGCGGATCGTGCGGCATAGTAACCCTCTACCACTGCGCCCACCTCCGCCATCGCTTCTTGTGCAGACTTGCCCTGACCGATCAGAATACCGGCACGGCGATTGCGAGAGTGCATAGAGGTACAGGTGACGATCAAATCACCTACACCGGCTAAGCCGGCAAAAGTATCCTTCTGGGCTCCCAGCGAAACGCCCAGACGAGCGATTTCCGTCAGTCCTCGGGTCATGAGCATGGCTTTGGTGTTGTCACCACAGCCCATGCCATCGGTTACACCGGCGCAGAGGGCAATGACGTTTTTCAGCGCCGCACCCAATTCTGCACCCACCGGATCGGGGCTGATATAGACTCGAAGCGTGTCGGATCTGAAAGCGTTCTGGACAAATTCCGCCTTTTTCTGATCAGCGCACGCCGCCAACAAGCCCGTGGGCATATCGGCAGATACTTCCTCAGCATGGCTCGGTCCAGTCAGAACCACTACGGTCTTTCCGATTTCTTGCTCCGCCACCTGACTCATGCGTAGGTGCGTTTCCGCTTCCAAGCCTTTGGTCACAGAAACTACCACCGCATTTTCGTCAATATAGGGGGCCACACCATGGCAAACACTACGCAACGGGAAAGAGGGGCTAGCGATGACCACCAGATCACAGCCAGCCGCGCAAGCATAGTCGTCGCTGATCTGCAAATTCTGAGGCAATACCACCCCAGGCAAGCGTGGATTCCGGCGATTGGTGACCATTTCGTCGATGAGTTCTTTTTCAAAGGTCCACATGATCACATCGTGGCCGTTTTTGCAAAGGCAGATGGCCAGGGCGGTACCCCATGCACCACTACCGATCACTGCAGCTTTCATTGTGTTCTTCCTTTCCCGAAGAGATTGGTTTTGCGTTCCTGACCCTTGCAGAGTCGGACAATATTTTCCCTATGCATAAAGATAGCCAATGCCGCCATCAACACACCGCACAATAACACGATCGGATGATCGAAATAGAAAATGATAAACCCGATTCCAAAGGCAACGGCAGCCAATACCGAACCCAAGGAAACATACTGCGTCAGGACATAGGCGATCGCAAAAACGATCAGGATGAGCAAGGCAATCCGCCAATCCATCGTAAGGGCAACAAAGAAACCACTAAGGATACCTTTACCGCCACGAAAGCCCAGCAAAGCCGGGAAAATATGGCCTAGCATAACTGCAGCAGCGCCCATCGCAGCGCCTTCTACCCCCATACCGTAGGGCTCTAACAGCAACGAACCCACCAGACAGGATACGACCGTCTTGCCGCCATCAATGGCGATAACGGACAAAGACTTCCCTGCCCCGTAGTTGCGAATGAAATTGGTGAGACCGGCATTACCGCTGCCGTGGCTACGCACATCCTCATGCGCCACGAGATTGGAAATGCAAACAGCACCATTAAGATTACCCAACAGATAACCTACCAACACAGTAAGAAGAATGGGAAGCCACATGATTCAGTCCTCCTTATCGCCCTTTTGGCGAATGGTGATCCGCACGGGAGTACCCTGCAGACCAAAAACTTCCCGGATCTGATTTTCCAGATACCGCTGATAGGAGAAATGGAACAACCGGGCGTCATTACAGAAAATGACAAAATGCGGCGGCTTGGTGCTGGCCTGAGTCATATAGTATATCTTCAGACGGCGGCCCTTATCCGTAGGTGGCTGGACTCGGGCAGTAGCATCGGCCAGAACAGAGTTCAGCGCACCGGTAGTAATACGGCTGGTATTCTGCTTGTGGACGTCCTGAATCACTTGATATAGCTTATCCACACGTTGACCGGTCAATGCCGACAGGAACACAACGGGAGCATAAAGCATATAACTCAAGCCTTCCCGGACAGCAGCTTCTTTATCCCGCATAGTATTTGTTTCTTTATCTGCCACCGCATCCCACTTATTGACCACGATGATGGCCGCTTTGCCTGCTTCATGAACCAATCCGGCGATCTTGGTATCTTGCTCGGTAACACCGTCGTTGGCATCAATGAGGATCAAGCAAACGTCCGCCCGTTCAATGGCTGCAACAGTACGCATATTGGAATATTTTTCGATGGCATCATCGACTTTGCTCTTGCGACGCATACCGGCGGTATCAATAAAGCAATAATGGCCGGTTTCGTTTTCAAAATAGGAATCGATCGCATCTCGGGTCGTTCCGGCAATGTTGGAGACAATGACACGCTCTTCCCCCAGAATACGGTTGAGAAGACTGGATTTACCAACATTGGGCTTGCCAACGATAGCAACTTTGATAATGTCATCGTTCTCATCCTCTTGCGTATCCTCCGGAATGTTCTCCAAAACCCAATCCAGCATATCGCCGGTACCATGGCCATGGATAGCGGATGTTTCAAACAGATCACCGATTCCCAAACTATAAAATTCATAGACATCGGGATTCACAAGACCGATGGAATCACACTTATTGACCGCAAGACAAACAGGTTTGCGAGACTTGCGCAACATTGTCGCCACATCCTGATCCGCAGCGGTCACGCCAGAGCGAACATCAACCACCATGATAATGGCATCCGCCAATTCAATTCCGATCTCCGCCTGACGACGCATGAATTTCAGCATATCATTCTCGGTACCCGGTTCAATACCGCCGGTATCTACCAAAGAGAACTGACGACCACACCATTCGCAGTCACCATAAATGCGGTCACGGGTGACACCGGGGGTATCCTCCACAATGGAGGTACGCTGACCGGTGAGCTTATTAAATAGCATGGACTTACCCACATTGGGTCTACCAACAATGGCCACGAGGGGTTTTGCCATGAGGATCACTTCCTTTCATCTGGGATATTATGCCACAAAAATGTGAAGAAATCAATGTTAATATTGTTAATAGATTGGGAACATAAATTGTTGTTGATCGATCTGCTGCAGCGACCGACGCCCTCTGCAATGCATTCTTGCAAAACGATAAACACCAATTTATCTTGCCAACCGCAGACAAGGAAAAAGAGGAAGGCAAAGTGCCTTCCTCTTACATTTCCTGCCTTAGTCAGCCTTGGCGGCCAGGACCTGACGGCCATTGTAGGTA
>CAZOVE010000049.1:0-15138 GCA_964583135.1 uncultured Oscillospiraceae bacterium
GGCGACCATCTCATCCATGCCCACATAGGTGGCAGGATCGATGATTTCGACGCCCTCGATGTTGAAGCCGCCCTTGGCAGCATTTTCCTTGACAACGTTCACGTCACCAATGAGGATGGGCGTCAAGAAACCGCCTTCCACCAGACGTGCGGTGGCTTCCAGAATACGGGCATCATGGCCCTCCGTGAAGACGATCTTTCTGGGGTTAGCCTTCAGAGTTTCGATCATTGCATTGAACATGGGAAATCTCCTCCATCTCGGGTCTATGCCCGTAATTTTACACCATAATTATACATCAATAATTTCAATACCGCAACCATTTTGCCAGATTTTTTCAAATTTCTGTTTCCGGTTACCGTTGCCGCCCTCGCCAACCGGGTGCAACGAAGGTTATGAATGGCTCGAAAATTAAAACAATCCGTTAACAATGGCGCTGTGCGGTTGAAATCCTAAAAAAAACCACTATAATGATAACATCAAAGCAGAGGTGAATCACCGCATGAAAAAAATCGGACAATGGTTTCGGAATTTTATGGCTGGTCGTTACGGTACGGACAAACTGAATATGACCCTGTTGTGGACAGCAGTGATCGTGATGGTCATCAGTCTGTTTTTCCCTTCGATACAATGGTTGCTTAGTATCGTCTATTATGGTTTGATGATCGTTGCACTCTGGCGCTGTTTTTCCCGAAACACCTACAAACGTTATCAAGAAAATCGTAAATTTCAGGCAACTCTGGATCGCATCGCAGATCGAAAACACCGTTATTTTAATTGCCCCGTCTGTCGGCAAACGGTTCGTGTGCCCCGTGGCAAGGGAAAGATCGCCATCACCTGCCCCAAATGTCAAAATCGCTTCGTGAAAAAAAGCTAACGATCCCACAAACAGTAACATACACCCCGTTGATGAAGCCAGTAGGTTTTCCTGCTTTTGCTCTGAAACGGGGTGCTTTTTCGTTTTTTCGAGAATAATGCAGTATTAAAAAATCCAGCCCGGCATAGCCGGACTGGATCCAAAGTACATTCATCGACCCTTATAGGCTGTAGAACCAGCCGTAAAAGATCATGCTCAGCAGCATAAAAATCACGCCAACGATAAACAGGAAACCGTAACCGGTGGTTTTCTTGCCGGACTTCCGCTCCAGATAGTCGCCGTAGGTTTCCGTGCGCATACGACCACCGGGGATCAGCATCTTACCCAAATTGGACATCAGATATCCAACACCGTAAAAGGCACCCTCGTTGGCCACTGCGATCAGTAGACCGAGCAAAGTGACCAATACACCGGGCACAAACAGCGCATCGCAGCAAAAACGGATCAATTCCTTCTTTGCTTCCAAGGCGATAGTACCCTCAAATAGCTTTTCAATGGCAATGGCCATGGTACCGTCCGTATATTCCCGTGTGGTCAGATAACTGACTCCGATCAGTAGACAAACCAAGGCGGTAATACCGTATTTGAGCCAGTTCTTGACTGCTTTGCTCACAGCAGGCCCAACTCCTTCTTGTAGCGCTGCTCTTCCACATCATTACAGCGGACGAAATGCCCCGGCAGGATCTCCCGCAGGCTGGGCTGATCCACACTGTAATCATGCTCTGCCAGAGGATTGTATGCGATACGGGTACGCTTCTTCTCGGAGTGAGGATCGGGCAGCGGAATGGCGGACAACAGGCTACGGGTATATGGATGCAGCGGATGGGCAAACAGCTCATCGGAGGATGCAAGCTCTACCATGTTACCATAGTACATAACGCCGATACGATCGGAGAAATACTTGACTACGGACAAGTCATGGGCGATGAACAGAATGGTCAGGCCCAACTTTTCCCGAAGTTCATTGAGTAGATTGATAACCTGCGCCTGAATGGAAACGTCCAACGCAGAGATGGGCTCGTCGGCAATCAGCAGTTCGGGGTTCATAATAACCGCACGGGCAATACCGATACGCTGACGCTGGCCGCCGGAGAATTCGTGGGGATAACGGTCGGCGTGCTCACGCACCAAGCCAACCAACTCCAAGATCTCATAGACCTTCTCATCAATATACTTTTTGTTGCGTATGCCGTTGATAATCAGACCCTCGGAGATGATCTCACGCACCGTCATACGGGGGTCAAGCGAAGCGATGGGATCCTGGAAGATCATCTGGATCTGGGTGATCAGACGTGTCTTCTGGGCAACGCGAAGCTCCTCACTACGCTGCTTTTTCAGGGCGGACAGCTCCTCACCGGTAGCAGCCTTCAGCAGGGGCTCGTACTTTTTCTGGATCTGTGCAACAAGAGTCTTGGCGTACTCTCGATCGGAATGCTTATGATCGAAGTTAGCACTCTTGATTTCCTGACGCAGATCAGCGATTTTTGCCTGCAGAGCGGCAATTCGCTCCGCAGCGTCGGCAGGCTGTTCCTTTTTCAGGCGGCGGATTTGGGCATTGCAAGCACCGATCTGCTGACGATAGCTCATCGTACCGGCGCAAATGCGCTGGCCCTTGAAGTAAATGCTACCGGAGGTGATGTCATAAATCTTGATGATGGAGCGGCCCGTGGTGGTCTTACCACAGCCGGACTCTCCGACCAAGCCGAAGACTTCGCCCTTGTGCACCTCAAAGCTCACGTGATCCACGGCTTTTGTTCTGCCAAAATACTGGCACAGGTCTTCTACGCGCAGCAGAACTTCGCTATTATTCACTTCAGCCATTCTCTGCACCTCCTGCTTTCTGCTTCATTCTGGCAATACGATCGGTAATGATCTTGGGCACTTCCACCTTCGGTGCACTGGGATGCAGCAGCCAAGTAGCAGCCATATGGGTCTCGGACACCTTAAACATCGGGGGTTGCTGCTCAAAATCGATCTGCATAGCGTACTTGTTGCGGTCTGCAAAAGCATCGCCCTCGGGGGGATAGATCATATCCGGAGGCGTACCGGGGATGGCATCCAGCTTTTCCCGGGTATCCAGATCGGGCATGGAGCTCAACAGCGCCCAAGTATAGGGATGACGAGGATCATAGAAGATGTCATCCGCAGTGCCGTACTCTGCGATCTTGCCAGCATACATAACGGCAATGTCGTCCGCCATATTGGCAACAACGCCCAAGTCATGGGTGATGAAAATAACGGACAGATTGCGCTCTCGCTTCAGATTGTTGATCAGTTCCAGAATCTGAGCCTGAATGGTCACGTCCAGAGCGGTGGTGGGCTCGTCGCAGATCAGGATCTCCGGGTCTGCGGACAAGGCGATGGCGATAACGATTCTCTGGCGCATACCGCCGGAGAATTCGAAGGGATACTGATAAAAACGCATACGAGGCTCAGCGATGCCGACCTCTTCCATCAGCTTGATGGCACGTTCCTTGGCCATGGCGGTGGTGATCTTATAGACAACCTTGGAAGCCTTGTCCTTGAGGAAATCAATAATCTCGATGCAGCGCTTTTCGTAGTCTACGTTTTCCTCCAACGCAGCGGTGTAACGCTCTTCCAGACGATTGATGATGGAAACGATCTCCGCCTTCAGGGCATCCAAATCGTGGACAGACTTGGGGATGACCTTCCAATCCACTTTCCTGCCACGAGCGATGAGTTTCTCGCGTTTGGCTGTCTGCCGTGCATAACGGCGCTCTTCCTTGGGATCACTGACCACCGCGGCAAAATAGCGCTCAATGGCAGCGATAATACTGGTACGGAAGGTGTAAGCAACGCCATCCTTCACGATCTCCAGTTGGTCGATACCGGTTTCCACCTTTGCGGACAGCTCTTTGGCGTAGCGCAACGCAGCGGACTTGGTGAATTCGCCGGTGAAGAAATCCCGGGCGGCCTGAAGCTGGGTCAGGACCTCCTTCTTATGCACCAACGCCTGGTGGTGGGAGTGCTCCACGCCCTTAGCTTGCATGGAAATGAACTCGGTCATGAAATGCTCATTGAGGTAAGTCAGTGCTTCCTCATTGAGCTGCTCGATGTTGCGCTGTGCAAGGTTCTCACCGGGATGCTTCAGGGAATAGAAGCCGATGCGGAAGAAATTGGGCTTGGTCTGCTGCAACATTTCGCTGAGCAGATCCACCGTCTTTTGCAAGGTGGCGGTGATATGCTCCGGCAGACCCTTATCTGCTCTCACCTGCTTATATTGACCCACCGTGCGCAGCTCATCAACCAAAGCCTTCAGCCGATCGGCGTACTTGGCCGTGAAGAAAGGATCGCGTAGCTTAGCGACTTTGTTCAGCAGGTCACGCAGCTCCACGGAGATATCCATTTTCTGGTTCTTGCTGGCCCGGAACAAGAAATCCTGCAGCCGGTCGATGACGTACTGCGCCTCGGAAGCGGCAGTATTGTAGCTGTTTTCCAACCGGTTGGCCTCGACACAGAAGGTATCGAATTCCTTCACCAGCGCTTTGATGCGAGCAGCACTTGCATCACCGCAGGCGGCGATCATGTTCTTCTGCAGCAGCGCCAGCGTGGCATTGAACTCTTTACGGGCGTCCTTACGGCTAGCCTTGTTCTTCAACAGCATGGCTTCAGTGATCTGCTTGCCGATCTTGACAATGGGGTTCAGAGAGGACAAAGGATCCTGAAAGATCATAGCGATCTTGTCACCACGGATCTTGTACATATCATCTTCGCCGATTTTCAGCAGATCTTTGCCGTCATAGATGATCTCGCCGCTCTCGATGATGCCATTACCTGCCAGAATGCCCATAATGGCACGGCTGGTGACAGACTTACCGGAGCCGGATTCACCGACAATGGCCAAAGTTCTGCCCCGCTCCAAGCTAAAGGAAATATCGCGGACAGCTTGCACCTTACCGTTGTTGGTGCGGAAAGAGATCCGCAGGTTATTGACTTCGAGACTCTTTTCAGCCATTATTCGTCAGCTCCTCTCAAAGAAGGATTGAATGCATCCCGCAGACCGTTACCGAAGAGGTTGAAGGAGATCTCCAACAAAGCTAGGAACGCAGCAGGGAATGCCAGCACGTGGGGATAGGTGGACAGGTAGTTTCTGCCACCTGCCAACATCGTACCAATGGAAGTCATGCCGGAGGTTTCCAGACTGACGATGCCCAAGTAGGTCAGCATAGACTCGCTGAAGATGACACCGGGGATGATCAGCACTGTGCCGGTGATGATGGTACCCAGAGAGTTTGGTAGGATGTGCCGGAAAATCAGGCGCATATCGCTGGCGCCCAACGTCCGGGAAGCCATAACATACTCAGAATGTTTGAAACGATAGAACTGGGATCGGACTCTGGAAGCAATACCGATCCATCCCGTTAATACGAAGGCAAAGAGCATTGACGGTACTGCGCCCGCTTTTTCCGCCAAGTGCATCTGGAATAGAGATGCCACCACGATGAAGGGAACGGAGGCCAAAATGTCGGAGAAACGCTCCATGAGCAAGTCCAGAACACCGCCGTAGTAGCCCTCAATAGCACCGTAGATCACACCGATGAAGAAGTTGATGACGGATACGCTCAAAGCCAACAGGAAAGACAGCCGGGCACCGCTGGCCATACACACAAGGATGTCCTGACCATGCTGGTTGGTACCAAACAGATGGGAAGCATAGAAACCATTGATATAGTTGTAGTATTCACTATACAGAACACGAACACGGAAGCCGCTCTGGTTCTTGACTGCGTAGACGTACCACTGGTTGCCTTCTTCACCGGCGGTACCGTTGTCACCTGCAATGCGCAGGGAATCGTAGTTACCTGCGGTTTCGTTGGTACTCAGGCGATAGTTCGGCACATAAATGGGGTTGCCATTTTCGTCATGGTGGGCGGACGTACCGGTGGAATACTCGGTGGTATCCTCCAGCTCGTACCACATGTTGGCTGCGTTGACTGCCTTATACTCCACCTTATAGTTGGCATTCATGGGGTAGATGACCTGAATACCAGTCTCGTTCTGGTAGGCTTTCAGAGCTTCGTACTCGTCGTTGGTCAGATCCATATAGGCAAAGCCAACCTTTGCATAAGAGTCAACATACAGCTCATAATTCATTTTGCCGGTATTGGGATCCATAAAGCTATTGCGAATTTCTTTAACGGCTGAATCGCCATACTCATAACCGATAGAGTAATAGTAGTCAAAACCAGCCTGTCCTTCATTCTGCACGCCACAACCATCCCAACCCAAATTGGCAAGGAACTCGATCTCAGCCTTAGGAAGAACGGTCTTGTAATAACCGTCACGGAAGTCGACGTTATAATTGGAAATGAAGGGGATGATAATTGCGTAGAGTAGCAGCAGAACGAGAATCACCGCAGCAGCCATAGAAGACTTGTTCCGCTTGAAGCGGTTGAAGGCATCCTGAAAATATCCTACTGCCTTATTTTCAAACTTTTTATCGGAGATACGCTCGCCACGATCGACAAGGCGGAACTTCTCCTGAGGAATATTATCGTGTGCCATATTATCTCTCTCCCATCTTGATACGAGGATCAATAAAGCCATAGCTCAAGTCAACCACGATACCCGCAATCAGACCGATGAGGGTGTAGAAGAAGGTCAAAGCCATGAAGAAATTATAGTCACGCAGGGTGATGGAGCTGACATAGAGGTTGCCGACACCGGGGATGCCGAAAATGCTCTCAATAATCAACGAGCCACCCAAAATACCGATGAATTCACCGAGGATCATGGGCAGGATCGGCACCATAGCGTTACGAAGCGCATGGCGCACAATGGACTGACTGCGGGTCAAGCCCTTGGTACGTGCCAGAAGCAGGTATTCACTGGTCAAAACCTCAGAAAGCTCGGCACGGGTGAACCGAGTAAAGCCTGCGATGGAGCCGAAAGCCAGCGACAACGCAGCCGGGAACATGGAATAGAACATGGCCCAACTGATAAACTCCGTATTCTCCCGCGATTCCGCTTGTAGTGGGAACCACTTGGTGGCATAGCACAGCAAATACTGCACTAGGAACGCATACACGTAGCTAGGCACAGAGATGGTGATCATAACACCGGTGGAGATCACGTGGTCCTGCCACTTATTCTTCCGCAGAGCAGCATAGATGCCCAGCATCAGGCCCAACGGAATGGAGAAGATGATGGAATAAACATTCACGGTAATGGTGTAGGGCATCTTGTCGAGCATGATTTCAGCAACTTCACGGCCGCAGTACATCTGCTCACCAACACCAAAGTCACCCCGAAGCACGTGCTTCCAATACAGGAAATACTGGGTCAAAATGGGTTTATTGTAGCCCATTGCCTCACGGCGCGCCCGCACGACCTCAACGTCACGACCCTGCGTCTTGATTTCCGGCAGGGGCAGCAGTTTGATCAGTATGAAACACATAGTGGCGATGATCAAGAACGTCAGCGTCATCAGCAACAGTCTCTTGATCACATATTTGAGAAGTGTGTGTTTTTTCATAGATGTTACCTTCCTTTTTCGCTCTTTTGCGAAGGATCAGGGCGAAATCGACACTTGCATGAGGATCGATTCCGATCTATCAATCAAAGTCCGGCACAGCCGGACTGAGAAGTCCATGATAGGGCCGGTCAAAAGACCGGAAAGTATGCCGATCCGAAGGACAGGGGCATACCTCTGCCTTACAAATTATGGCGGAAGCATGCCCTTGTCCTCGGCAATCGGCAGAAGCCTAAATACAGGGCGCAGTCACGGGCGCTAGGCGCCCGTGACTGCTTAGAATTACGAACGATGTCTACTAAAAAGTCAGATCTTAGTAGGTCAGAGAACCAGCAACTTCAGCCCACTGAGCGTCGGTGTAGTTGTAGGTGTAGAACTGGATGCCGCCGAAGCCGATCAGATCCAGAGAAGCGTCCACAGCGTAGTTGCCCTGCTGGCCAACCAGGAATGCGGAAGCACGGTAGTACAGAGGAATGGTGGTGAAGTAGCTCAGGTAAGCATACTCCAGACGAGCAAAGGCATTGGCGCGGGACTCGGGATCATAGGTGTTGAAGCCAGCCAGAGTGCTGCCGTCAGTGCCGGTGATGACAACGCCATCTTCCTCGCCGTAGTTGCAGGCCCACTTGGACCAAGTCTGCAGGTCGGAGGTGTAGTCAACGCCATTGATGTTGATAGTCACGGGGATCTTGGAGGTGTCGAAGCCATACTCCATCTGATTCTTGGAGCCGTCAGCGGCGTCGCAGTAGCACTGGTACAGCATGGTGTAGGGGGTAGAAGCAGCGCCGCCCCAAGTGGTGAAGATGATGTCGGTGTTGCCGGAGTACATGGTGTTGTAGTAGTCGTCGTCAGCAACCAACTTCATCGTGATCTTGCCTTCGAAGCCGGAACCGGCAGTAGCCTTATCCAAGCAAGACTGGAAGTAGTTGACCATCTGGACATAGATGTCCTCAGTGTTGTAAACGTTGATCTGCAGCTCGATAGCGGAAACGCCGTCGTACAGGCCTTCGGTGGTGCACTCTTCGTAAGCCTGAACCATCAGAGCCTTAGCAGCGTCCAGATCGTAACCGGTGATGGCTTCGTAAGCCTCATCCAGAGTCTCATAGTCGCCCTCTTCGCCGTAGGTCATGCCGTACAGGTCGACCAGAGCACCCTTAGCAGCATCGGTGTCACGGTAGGTGGCGCCGGAGAACGGATCGAAGATGTACAGGTAGTTCAGCAGACCGTAGCCAGCGGAACCGGTGGTGAAGGAGCTAGCGAACTCAGCGCTGTTCAGAGCCAGAGAGAAGGCCTCACGGAAGGTCTTGTTGACCAAGATCTGAGAACCGGTGCCACGGCTGTACAGGGAGTCGAAATTGGTGTTGAAGGACAACTTGGTGGTGTAGGACTGGGGATTGTAGCGGACATAGTCGCTGGTGCCGTAGGTGGGCATATCTTCCTGCATCAGGGAGACGGAATCAATTTCGCCGCTCAAGAAAGCCAGCAGAGCAGTGCTGTGCTCACTGATGACGGTGCAGGAGATGATGTCAGTCTGATACTGACCCAGGTGCTTGCCGTCATGGTAGCCGTACCACTTCTCGTTACGCTCGAAGGTGATCTGCTTGTCGAGCTCGAAGTAGGTCAGCTTGTAGGGACCATAGGACATGGTGGTATCCAGAGAGGTGCCGTACTTGGTGGTGATGGAAGCGACCTTGTCGGAATCAGCGGACACGGTGTTGCCATCAGCATCGTAGTAGGTCTTGCAGGACTCCCACAGGGAGGGGTAAACCAGGGTAGCGGAACCCAGCATATAGGGAACGTAGTAGTTGGGGCTCTCGATAGCGGTGGTGACGATCATAACGATCTCGTACTCACCGGTCTTCAGGAAGCCGACGTCGTCCCAAGAGTAAGCACCAAAGGTACCCTCGGTCACGAAGAAGTGCAGTTCTTCGTTGGGATCGGTCTGCCACCAGCCGATCAGGGCATCCCAAGCAGCCTTCAGGGTCTCGTCAGCCTTGATCTCAGCGAAGGTCTTGCCTTCCATAGCGGCAGCGGCATCAGCGGTGAAAGCGGTATCGGCCAGATAGTTGGTGATCAGGTATGCGGCGCAAGCAGCAGCGTCATAGCTAGAGGGGAAGCCCATGGAAGTTCTCATGTAAGCTTCGCAGTTACGATCAGCGCTGGGAGCGGCCAGAGAGAAGATCAGCTCGCTGTCCAGAGTGTCGGAGTACTCAGAATAAGAGTCGCTGGCGGCGAACCAAGCGGTCTTGCCCTGGTAGTAGTAGTTCTTAGCACCGTAGATGGCGGCGTTACCGGCATACAGAGAGTCGGCACGACGGTTGTTCATCAGGGGGCTCAGCTGCTCCATAGCAGTGTAGATATAGGTGTCAGCGGTGATGGGGGTGCCATCTTCCCAGCAAGCATCGGGGTTCAGGGTGAACTTCCATGCCTTGCCGTAGTCGCCCTCGACAACGCCGAAGCTACCGACATAATCGGCAGTAACGTCTTCATAACCGGTAGCCAAGCTGAACTCGATGGCCCAGCCGTCCTTGGTGGCGTTCAGAGCGAAGGTCACCAGGCTGTCGGAAATGTAGCCCAGAACGTAGCTGTCATCGCTGGTCTCCCAGTTCAGGGGGTCCCAGTTCATGTTGGTGGTACCGGAGATGTAGTCATTCAGGGTGTAGACTTCGGAGTCAGTATAGTCCTTGCCGGAAACACCGGAGAACAGATCATAGCTGACCTCGCCACCACCGGTAGCGGTGTTGGGGTTCATGGTGATGGTGCCGCCGGCAACGCTGCCATAATTGACAGTGTAGCTATCGACGGTATCAAACTTTTCGACGACAGGATCCGTAGCATTGGTGGGATTGCTATCGCCAGTGGGGTCAACATCGGGACCCTTGCAAGCTGCCAGAGACAGAAGCATGCAAAGGACCAGCAACAGAGACAGAATCTTCTTCATTTTGCTTTCCTCCTAGTTTTTGATTCTCTCAAAAATTTTATTCATAGGTCTAACGGGGATGTACCGAAAGAGATACAAATAAAGTAGGTATATTGTACATATGAAAAGGCAAAAAATCAACTGTTTTTTAATTTTTTATGAAATCGATATAAAAACACTTGTCCACCTCGGGTGGTTTTTGTAGAGTTGTACAGATTTTTACTCGTTTTTCGTCATTTTGGCTCAAAATACAACCGTCTTCCCACCGAAACACACCCCCTTTGTTTTTATTTCAAAAAGTTCGGTTTTCTCCGAGTTTCGGAAAAAGCTGTTTCGACTTCATAGGGATATTTTTGAATTTCCCCATTATTTTGTGTTTCTGTCCACCGTTGGAAGACGCCCTTAAAGACACCAAAGGGTCGTCAATGTATACAAAAATACACAGGAGCGGCCTGCATCCGTCCCCTGTGTATGTTTATACATTATAAATATATTGTTTGATCACGCCTCGGGCAACTGTATCACAAATACGTTTCCCCGATCGTTCCCTTCTGCCCATATGCGGCCGCCATGCTCCTGCACGATCTGCTGGGCAATGGCCAACCCAAGACCATAACTGCCGGAGCTGGTTCGGGCCTCATCCAAACGGTAAAACCGCCGAAATACATCCCGGCACTGCTGTGGTGTCATGGGGTCACCCGGCGTAAAGAAGGCAAGTTGCAGTTTCTTTCCATGGCGGCGCAGGGTCATTTTTGCCGGCAGCGTGCCACAGGCATACTTTTGCCCGTTGTCCAGCAAAATATCAACGACTTGTCGCAGCGCGCTGGCATCCCCGCACACCTGCAACCCCGACTCCAGTTCGCTTTCCAACAGCAACCCCTGCTCAAAGTACACCGGTTCAAAGGGCAACAGGGCATTTTCTACCAAATTGCTCAGATCCACGGTCGACAACACCGGCTTATACTGCCCCCGATCGCTACGGGCAAGCTGCAGCAGATGCTCTACAAGATTTCGCATCTGCAGGCTCACATCCAGAATGCTCTGAGAACAGCGATCCTTCTGTGCGTCGTCGTATTCCGCCGAGCGGAGCATCTCTGCGTTGGTCAGGATCACCGTCAGAGGCGTTTTCAACTCATGGGAAGCATCCGCCACAAACTGCCGCTGCTGATCCCATGCCTGCTCCACCGGATGGGTCGCCCAACGGGCCAGACCGATGCTGATGATCCAAAACACACCCAATCCCAACACAAAGATCAGGGCACATAGCTGCAAAAGATCCTGTAGACTGCTACGCTCAGCCGTTATATCCACAAAAGCGTAGCGATCGCCAAAAGGGCTGTGCTGCCGATAGTATCGCAGGCTGTAGCTTTCCAGTATTCCCGTCTGCTCCTGCTGTTGCTGCGCCAGAGCATAGATCTCCGCAACCATGTTTTCATCCGACAGGTCGAAAAATTCGCCACCGGAGACGAGGATTTCCCCATTCTGACCGCCCTGAAGCACAAAGCAGGGCTGCGCACCGGTGCCGGGTCTGCCCGGAACCATGGATCCCATCAACGCTTGCCGCAACACGGCAACGCTGTCCTCCTCCAGACCGGTTGCGGTAACGGAATACACCACCACCAAGATCCCCAGAAGCATGGCCATCACCAGCACCATATTGATGCAGATGAACTTCAGGCGCAAGCGTCGGATCATTCTTCAGACACCTCCAGATGATATCCCAGCCGCCGCACCGACACAATGGACACATTGGAGCCGATGGCCCGCAGCTTTTTCCGCAGGAATCCCACATAGACCTCCACGTGATTATCTACTGCGTTGGAATCATAACCCCACACGCGGCTCAGCAGCACTTCCTTGCTCAGATTGCGATGGCCGCTTTGCAGCAAGAAACGCATAACATCGAATTCTTTGGCACTTAGGCGCACCGTCTTTCCCTCACAGCGCAAAATAGCAGTAGCAAGATCCAGTTCCGTATTGCCATAGACCAACTGGTCCACCTGCTGCCCCTGCCGGCGCAATAAGGCATTGATGCAAGCCAACAATTCCCGGGTGTCAAAGGGTTTTGTCAAGTAATAGTCCGCGCCGGCGTTCAGACCCTCGATACGATCGAGCACATCGGATTTCGCCGTCAGCATGAGGATCGGCACGGCGCATCGATTGCTGCGCACCTGCCGCGCCACCTGATAACCATTGAGACCCGGCATCATCACATCCAGGATCAGCAGATCATAAATGCCCAACAAGGCGTAGTCCGCACCGGTCTCGCCGTCATAAGCCACCTCTACCTGAAAACCTTTGGCCATAAGTAGTGTTTTCAGCGAATCGGCCAGCCGCTTTTCATCTTCGATGAGTAAAATTTTCATAGGTGTGCCTCCTGTATCGTTCGATACTATTATACTACAAATTCACTCTGAAGGAAACCTGAAAATTCTGAATTTTTCCGCTCTCCCCGGTGAGCGCACGATGGTTCATCGTTATACATATATATTATATTGTATCACCCTTGCATTTTTAGCGGTGACGTGATAGAATACCGTTATTATGTAAAGTAAGGAGGTGCCGGTATGCGGCGCATCATTTTAGCGCTTTTGCTTGTTTTTTTGCTGACGCTGCCGGTATCGGCCTTCAGCGGCATTTCCGAATCCTCCAGCAGTAGCACCATCCGTTCCGACGGAAGCTGTCAGGTGGAATTGATCATAACGCTACAGCTCGATTCCCTGACACCGGGATTGGTCTTTCCGGTGCCGGAGGACGCCAGCCATATTACCGTCAACGGCACCAATGTCATCGCCTATCACAGTGGCAAGGTTCGTAATATCGACCTGTCGGACATGATCACCGCCCCGGGCACCTACACGCTAGTGATCCGGTATTGGTTGGAGGATGTGATCACTGCCGACAAAAACGGTAAGTTGACGCTGACGCTGGAATTGCTGTCCGGATTTGAATACCCCATCGATCAGTTGAATTTTTCCATTACGCTGCCCGGTGCGGTGGATGCTCGCCCGGCGTTTTCCAGTATGTACTATCAAGCCAGCATCGAAACCATGATGACGGTGGTACGATCCGGCAGCACCATCACCGGCTCTTTGGATCAGCGGCTTCAGGACCACGAAAAGCTGACCATGACTTTGGCGGTGGATGATCAGATGTTTCCTCAGCCTGTGGCAAAACAATGGGCATTGGATACACCGGATCTGGTAATGCTGGGCATCGCCGCCGCTTCCTGTGGCTATTGGTTGCTGTTCCTGCGCTGTCCGTTGCCGAAGAAACTGCGCCGCACCACACCCCCAGACGGCATCACCGCCGGTGAGATCCCCTGCCGTCTAACCGGACAGGGACCGGATCTGACGCTGATGATCCTATCTTGGGCGCAGATGGGATATTTGCTGATCCAGCCTGATGACAATGATCGTGTTCTTCTGCACAAGCGGATGGATATGGGTAGCGAACGCAGCGATTTTGAACAAAAATGCTTCCGAAAGCTCTTTGGGCGCCGATATGTTGTGGACGGCACCGGCTATGCCTACGCCCGTCTGTGCCGGAAGGTGCGGCTCTTCCGCCCCGGCATGCAGGAGCAATACCGCCGCAACAGTGGCAACCCCATGCTGATGCGAGTGCTGGCCGGAGCCGTTGGCGCAGTCAGCGGTGTTTCTCTGGCTGTTGCGCTGACCATAGATGCAGGCTGGCGGATCGTGCTGTCAATACTGCTGGCCATTATCGGATTCTTCGTCGCCCTGTTAATGCAAAATATAAGCAAATCCTTACACAGCCGCAGTCGCAGCCCTCTGATCTTGGGAATAACGGCTTGCATACTGTGGCTCCTGCTCTCCATCGTCGGTGGCGAATGGAATGTGGCACTATGCTTGATCGTTTTTGAGTGTCTGGCCGGTCTGGGCGCATTATATGGTGGACGACGTACCGAAGCCGGGCAAACCAACCAATGGGAGATCCTAGGGCTGCGACACTACCTCAAGCATATGACGCAAGAGGAGATCCGGCGCAATATGCAAATCGACCCCCAGTATTTTTATGATATGTCTCCCTATGCGTTGGCTTTGGGCGTAGACCGAGAATTCGCCCGTCATCTCAAAAAATCCACCCTACCGCCCTGCCCTTACCTGACCACCGGAATGGACGGACACCTGACGGCAAAGGAATGGAATCAACTCCTGCGCGATACCGTCCATTCTCTCGATGCTATGCAAAAGCGGCTGCCTCTGGACAAACTATTGGGTCGGTGATCTGCCATTTTATGATCGTAATCGCCGGTCGTACTGGCAGTATGCACAGACCCCTCAGGGTCTTTTCCGGTCGACCGAGAGAGCGTCACGATAAGACCAACCCCTCTGCCCACCAATACGTGGTCAGCATCAAGGTCACGTCCTACTCACAAGCAATTTCCTGTATGCAATTGGCCCACACACAACTGGGCACAGTTCCGGAAATATTGAAAGCCAACAACGTTGTGAGCCTATCGGGTAGTGACTACGCCACCATGCAAGAGATGGTACAGGCCTACTATGATGCACCCGCTTGATTGGATGGGCTGACCATCACCAAAAGCAACTACGAAAACTATGCATCGAAGCTCAACTGGTCCCATGTGAATCTCGTGACCTATGCCGTGAGCATCGACAATCTGTGCCATCAGATGTTACTGTAATTCTGATTCCGAAAAATACACACATAGCAAAAGACCGATGGAAAATCCCATCGGTCTTTATCATTAGCAATAGAAATCCTTGATCTTCTTCGCACGACTGGGGTGGCGCAGCTTGCGGATGGCCTTATTCTCGATCTGGCGGATCCGCTCACGGGTGACGCCGAAGATCTGACCCACTTCCTCCA
>CAZOVE010000050.1:0-13854 GCA_964583135.1 uncultured Oscillospiraceae bacterium
GGGAGTTCATAGGTTACAAAGTAACCTATGAAGGGATATCCCTTCGCTGTTTTCGATTCTTTTTGTATTATTATAGCACTTAATTGTGAAAAAATAAAGGCAAATTCGCCATTGCGAACAGAAATTTATATGTCGTGCATTCAAAACACAAAGTGGAATCGTAAAAATCCGACCATCTCTCGATGATCGGATTTTTGTTTTGCTCCGTATCGGCTTTCATCCATTGGTCAATGTTTATCCCTTTGCGCGAAAACCCTTAGATTTCAGGTCTTTTCCTTATTTCATACAGCGGCTGCAGGGCTGATAGCCGGCAGCGATGGCAGTATCATAGTCGTAAAATTCCACCCGGTTTTCTTCCTTCGGCAGACTGCTGCAGGTTGGAAGATGGAGCTTGTGGGAGTTGATATTGCCAATGTAGAGAACCTGCGCCTGACCGGTACTTTCCGTGCTTTCCGTGCTTTCCGTGTTCTCGGTGCTGTCCGTAGCTTCCGTACTTTCTGTACTTTCTGTGCTTTCTGTGCTTTCCGTACCCTCCGTGGGTTGGGGTTGGATGGGCGCGGCAGAGCCGGTGGCCCAAGCGATGCGCAGACTTTCTCCGTCAGAGGTGGCGGTGATGGTGCCTAATTCATCAGTACGGTAGACGATGACACCGGCATCACGCAGTCGGGACAAGGGTGCCTCGTGGGGGTGGCCGTAGGAATTGCTTGCGCCCACAGAGATGATGCCGTAAGTAGGCATCACTTCCCACAAAAAGCGGTGACCGGTAGAGGTATCCGAGCCGTGGTGACCCACCTTCAGCACGTCGACGTTCCAGTCGTAGCTGTCGCCCCAGTAGTCGATCATATCGTTTTCTGCAGAAGTTTCCATATCACCGGTGAAGAGGAAACTGGTCTGCCCGTACTCCACCAGTAACACCAGAGAGGTGTTGTTGGGATCGGAATAGCTTTGGATCGGGCCTAGTACCGTAATGCTGACATCGCCCAATGCCACGGTATCGCCGGGTTGGGGAATGGTGATCTGCAGACCCTGCTGGTCGGTATAGTATAGAAAATTGTCAAAACAAGCGGAGGAATAGGTTCGCGTGGGGGCATACACCGCCTCGGTGGGGAACACTGCCAACACGCCGGACAGACCGCCCACATGATCCTCGTGGGCATGGGAGCAGAAAACCGCTTCTAATTCCTGCACGCCCTGCTGCTGCAGGTACGATACCACCAGAGAACTGTCGGCCACATTGCCACCGTCGATGATGGCAAATTCGCCGTCATATTCCAGCAGAGCGCAATCTGCCTGACCCACATCAATGAAATGGACGGTCAGTTCTTTTGCCGCCTCGTCGCCACCTGCCTCTGTGGAGGGCACAGTGACACCATCGGTGGACTCGGAATTGGGCTCGGAGAGCCAACCGTCAGAGCCGATGGTGCAACCCGTCAGCAACAGGAGCAACAGGAGTAGAGATATCATTCTTTTCATTTGCGCAGCTCCTTTGTCAGTCCCGTGTTGTTTTTTGATTTCTTCTGCTGGTTCAGCCAGATGCTCAGTACAAAGCGGTGTGGTACCAACTTTACCAGCAATACCTGAAATTTGACCGGCAGACCATGGACGGAGTAGTCCTTTTTGGTGCGGTACAGATCCTTCAATCCGGTGGCGACGCAGTCTTTGGCTTCGTAGAGCCGGTCAAAATACTGCACTTCGCCGCCGTCGTTGGTTTGGAAGGCATGGGTGAAGAATTCCGTCTTGACCCAGCCGGGATTCATGGCCATCATGCGGATGCCGCGACCTTTTAGCTCCCGGTTCATCGCCCGGGAATAACTCAGCACGAAGGCTTTCGTCGCACCGTAGGTAGTGATGTATGGGACGGGTTGGAAAGCAGACAGACTATCAAGCTGTAGGATGTGGCTGCCGGAGGTCATATAGGGCAGGCACAGCCGGGTCATCAGCACCAGAGCCGTACAGTTGAGGTCGATCATCCGCTTATCATCTTCAATGGAAACTTTATGGTATGCACCGAATTTGCCGAAACCGGCCGCATTGACCAACAGGCGGATATTGGGTTTTTCTGTTTCCAACAGGGTACGAATGGATTCAAAGCTGTGGCTGTCGCACAGATCCAGAACAATGGGGCGGATGGGCGTGGATACCTCCTGTCGCAGCCCTTCCAAGGCAACCGCTCGCCGGGCGATCACCCAGATCTCGTCTACCTGCACATAGTTATGTAGCTGCAGTACAAATTCACGGCCCATGCCGGAAGATGCACCGGTCACGATGGCAATGTTCATATTCCATACCTCCTGACGGAAAATTTTTGATTTTTCGTTGTTTTCCTTGTCTGCCGGAGCAGGCGTCTATGTGGATGTGGTGAATGCTTGTGCCGCTGCCAGAAGGGCTTGCTTCTCATTGGGCAGTTTGTCCTCTAGGACTTGCTCCAGCAGTGCATTCAGGGTTTGACCGATCTGTGGACCGGTGATGCCCAGAGCCATCAGGTCGTGACCATTGACGACCAACTGGCGTACAGTCAGGCAGGCATTTTCTGCCTGAATTTGGGTGACCAGTCGACGGATTTCGACAAATTGCGACAATTCCGCCGGCTTATCGATCCCCTTGCTGCACATATCCGCCTCCTGCAACAGCAGAAGATCCTCCAGAAGGTCTGCGCCAAGACGACCCATCCATCGGCGCACCGCCTTTTTCTCCGGCGGGATCCGGGTCATGTGCAACTCGATGAGCTGCACGACTCGCTCCCGCAACGCCTTGGGCGATCGCAGACGATGCAGTATTTCATCGGCCAGACGGGCACTTTCCTTGGCGTGTCCCAGAAAATGTCCCCGACCTTGTTCGTCCATTGTAAAGGTATTGACTTTACCCACATCGTGCAGCAGCGCAGCCCAGCGCAGGGCAGGCTCTGCCGGAACGTGTTCCACCACATGGGCGGAGTGGGTGTATACATCATAAGCATGATGGGGGCTGTGCTGGTCAAAATCCATGCAGCGACCCAATTCTGGCAGGGGTTGTGTCAGAATCTGCCGAAATTGCAGCAATTGTGCCGCCGAGATCTGCAACAGTAGTCGATCCAGCTCCGCAAAGACTCGCTCTCGTGCCAACGCATCCATCAGCGGCGCTTGGGCGATCATGGCCTGCAGCGTCTGTTCCTCCGGCTGCAACCCAAAGCGAACCGCAAAGCGCACGCCTCGTAAGATCCGCAGGCTGTCCTCGGCAAAGCGTTCGCAGGGATCGCCGACTGCCCGAAGAATTTGATTGCGCAGATCGCAAGCGCCACGGAAGGGATCCTGTAGGCCGCTGTGCAGGGAGTAAGCGATGGCATTGACAGTAAAATCCCGCCGTGCCAGATCTTCTTCGATACTGCCAACGAAGGTCACACGATCCGGATGCCGATGATCGCCGTAGCTACCCTCGGTGCGGAAGGTGGTGATCTCCACAACGCCGTCGTCGGTGACCACACCGATGGTGCCGTGTTTTTCTCCGGAGAGTACTAGCTTGTGATCCCGGAAGATCTCCTTGATCTGCTCCGGCGTAGCGGCGGTGCAGATGTCGTAATCGCTGGGTTGCAACCCCAGCAGCCGATCCCGGACGCAGCCGCCCACCAGATAAGCCGGATGGGGCTCCAACGCCGTCAAACAGTCATGGATCGCGGCAGGCAGCGGCATCATGCAGGGGCACCTCCTCGAGAACGCAAGGGATTGAGTTTGCACAGGTCAAACAGCATCCAAATCGCAAAGGAAAGGTAAAACACGGGCATATCGGTCTCCCCAAGGGCTACGATGCTGCAGTAGATCCCGGCAAGGCAAAAGAAGGTATATTGTCGCCGGTTGCCCAACTCGGCAGAAAAAGCGGCCCGCTGATAGGCGGCCAGCATGATGCACACGATGGTCAGAAGCTGATAGCAGTAGTCCGGAAGTTGGGGATCGGCGCTCCAGCTACGGTACAGGCAGATCAGCCGCACCACCAGATAGACGCACAGCATCACCGGCGCCAGCACGGTGGCTTTCTGCCCGGTCCAACGGCCATAGGCCAGATGAGCCAGCGCCATCGTTGCCACAAGACCCAGCGCGGAACATAGCGTGTTGATATATTCGGGTCCCATCAGCAACTCAAATACCGATTGGATGCTCAGCCCAAAAGCGGCAGCAAGGATGCCGAAGGCGCTGCGGGTCGAGATCGGGAAATTGAAGGAATACTTGCTGCCCTGTACCAGCGGTCGGGTCACCAGAAACAGCCCCAGCAGTACAACTACGGTCAGGATCGCCAGTAAAATGCCGGTGAATTGACCACGCAGGACAAACCCCTGATCATTGAGATTCTGACGTTGCAGCAGACGCAACAGCAATCCCAGCGTACCCAAAACCAGAGTCAGCAGGGGCAGATGGTGGTATTGTAGTGATTGTTTCATAGAAAGCCTCCGTGAGGGATTGGAATCGATACGGTCAAAGTAGCTTTGCCAGTACCATGCAGATCGCGCTCAGCAGCGGCTGATGCAGCAGATAGATCCACAGGGAATGCCTGCCGCAGAAGCAGAAGAATCGCAGCAGGGGATTTTGCGCATTGACTTTGGGTAGCAGGGTTTCTTTTTTGGCATAGAACCATCCACCCAGGGCTGCGCCGATCAGAAAATAGCCCAAATTGGGTAGCAGCGGAAAATAATCCGAAGAAGCAAAGCCCTGCCATGGTAGACCCAGCGGCATCAGCCATTTTACCGTGGTGGATAGAAGCCCCTGATGCAGGAGTTGATTCAGATACAGTCCCAGCGATGTCAGCAGTACGCCATGGATCAGCAGAGCGCCCGGGCGCATCGGTCTGTAGGTTGCCCAAAGTAGCATACAGACGCCCAGACATTGCAGCACACCAAAATAGATAATGATGTTCATCTGTGCAAAACCAAGGCGGTACATCCCGTAGGTCACGGCAGACACGATCATGCCGCAACCAAATACGATCAGCCCTCGGCGCAGGCTACGGCTGCCCAAGGTGGCGCTGATGCCGGATATCAGCAAAAACAACACGCCGCCCCAGTCTTTGATAAAGGAGAACCATGCAGGATATTGCCAATCGATGATGTGGTACAGATCCACCAAATCATAGACAAAATGGACTAAAACCATTCCCAGAATGCAAATTCCGCGAAATGCATCCAGCTCCCATATTCGCTTTTTCATTGCTGAACCTCTTTGGCGGCTTCTTCCTCCAACACCCGGTAAGCCACTTTTCCCACCAGAGTCTTGGGAAGCTCCGTGCGGAATTCCACCTCCCGGGGCAGGGCATACTTGGCGATGTGCTGGGTGCAGTAGTCCAGAATTTCTTTTTTGAGTGCGTCCGTCGGCTCTACGCCGGGCATGGGCACGATGTAAGCCCGGACACGCTGACCCCGGTAGGCATCGGGAACGCCGATACAGCAGGAAAGCAGCACCTTGTCGTGGCCGTCAATGATATTCTCCAACTGAGAGGGATAGACATTGTAGCCGGAAGTGACGATCATCCGCTTAATGCGCTGGCGGAAATAGACAAAGCCGTCGGCATCCATGTAGCCCAAATCGCCGGTGTGCAGCCACGTTTTTCCGTCGGTGTGGACTTGCAGGGTGTGCTCGGTTTCTTCGGGATTATCCATATAGCCCAACATAACGGTAGGACCGCTGATGCAGATCTCTCCTTCCAAGCCGGGTTGCACCTCGATCTTGGTACCGGGGGTGACGATCTTGTAGTACGTGTCCGGGAAAGGAACGCCAATGGATTTTTCCCGGGCATAATCCTTGGGGGTCAGGCAGGAGGCGGTGACGCACTCGGTGGTGCCAAAGCCTTCCCGAATCTGCTCGCTACAATTGTGGGCCTTCAGGAAGGCATCCACTTTCTTTTTCAGTTCCGGGGAAAGGCTGTCGCCACCGGAGAAGATACCGCGCAGGAAGCTCAGGTCGGCATCCTTTAGACAGTCCACCCGCAGCAAGGCTTCAAACAGGGTGGGTACACCGGGAATGATGTGGGGCTTCTGCTTCAGCAGAACCTCGGCGTAAGTCTTCGGGGTAAACTGGGGGATCAGGATGCAGGTGGCGCCGCCGATGAGGGCGGTGTGAATGCCGATACCCAGACCAAAGCCGTGGAACACGGGCATGACCGACAGCATCTTCATTCCGAGAATGGAGCCGAAGCCGGATGCGGCGATGGTCTGCAGACCCAGAGCATTAAAGTTCCGGGAAGAGAGCATGATACCCTTGCTGGTGCCGGTGGTACCGCCGGAATAGAGAATGACGGCGCAATCATTGGCCTTGCCGTCGTCGGCGGGCAGTTCTGGCACATCTGCGCCTGCACGAAGCATGTGCTTCCAGAGCATATAACCATCCTTGGGCAGGGGGTGCTTGCCGCCCTTGGTCAGGGGGTAGATGAGGTTGAGGGGGAAGGGGAGTTCCTCGGCGATCTTAGCGATCACGATCTGGGTGGGGTTTTCCAGCTCCGGCAAAATGGAAGCCACTTTTTCGTAGAACTGATCCAGCGTCAGGATGGCCTTGCTCTTGGAGAAATTCAGATAGAATGCGATCTCCTTGGCTGCAGACAGAGGATGGATCATGTTGGCAATGGCACCAATGCGATTGATGGCGTAGAAGCAATCCAGTGCCTGAGGGCTGTTGGGCATACAGATGGTGACCCGGTCACCCTTTTCAATGCCTATGGCGAGCAGACCCTTGGCGGCGGCGTCGATCCGGGCCATAAACCGGGCGTAGCTGGTCTTTTTGCCCTGAAAGATATAGGCGGTAGCGGTAGGGTGGGCCTGGGCGGTTTCGGACAAGAGTTGATACATGGTCTTGTCGGGATAGTCGATGGTTGCGGGTGTGTTGCCGTAGAAATTCAGCCAAGGGGCTGTTGCAGAAATGCTCATAATCTATTTTTCCTTTCAATTGTGTCGCATAGGGAAACTTGTTTTCCCTGAATTACAATAATTTGGATATTCTGACGACTTATTATATCAGTATATTGCTATAATTTCTAGTGTTTTTGAAAATTTACATTTTTTTCTTGTATCGATCGGTAAAAAATAGTATACTATTACCACCTTTTGCTTAGGGGGAAAGTGTATGTTGATTCGGGGAATCGCCGTTTTGTCTGTGATTTTGGCGGCGCTGACCACCCTTGGGCATCCATTTTGGATGATCCTTGTCTATTTTTTGCTGTATTTTGTGGTGGGACTATTGGTGGCGGTGGCTTACTGCGTCATCATTTGCGCCTGCGTGGATATAAAAAAGCCGCAGGAGCATGACAGCCCCTTCTATCGGGCGAATATGTATGTGTATATTGAGTTTTTGATGAATGTCCTGCGGGTGAAGGCGGAAGCCACCGGTCTGGAGAAAACACCCAAAGAGGGGCGTTTTTTGTTGGTGTGTAATCATCAGCAGATGGCCGATCCGGGGATCTTGCTATATTTTTTTAGGAAGAGCCAACTGGCGTTCATCTCCAAGAAGGAAAACGAGAAACTGCCCATTATCAATAAATTTCTGCACAAGACCATGTGCCAGTCCATCGATCGGGAAAACAACCGGCAGGCGCTACAGGTGATCCTCAAGTGCATCGGCATGATCCGGGAGGATGAAGTTTCCGTCGGTGTTTTCCCAGAGGGTTATACTGCCCGGGACGGCAAAGTACATCCCTTCCGCGCCGGTGTGTTCAAGATCGCCCAGAAAACCGGTGTGCCCATCGTGGTATGCACCATCGATGGGACAAGACCATTGTTTCACAACCTGAAGACTTACCGTAAAACATCGGTGCGGTTGCATTTGGTGGATGTGATCCAGCCGGAGCAGTATGCCGGCAAAACCACGGCAGAGATTTCGGATCTGGTATACGAAATGATGATCGCCGATCTGGGAGAAGAATTCCGGGCGCAGGCGTAAAGGTACTTTTTGCCGCCATATCGGGAAGCACCGCCCCGGATCGGAAAAATCGGAAAGGAAAAGGGCTATGACCAACACATTTTTATCTATTTATTGGGGCATTCTCTATGCCATCTGTGTCGCTTTGGGATTTGTTGACCTGCCGAGCTGGGTGGGGCTGGTCGGCAGCGTGGTATTTTTTCTGCCACCTGCCATCTTGCTGCATCGGGCTGTCCGTGCCGGTAATACTGCGCTCCTGCGGCGTGTCCGAAATCTGAGCCTGCTGTGGTTGGGCGTTACGGTACTGATGATCCTGCTGAATATTTTCTCTGTGGCGTTGAGCGAAGCGGCCGGTACGGCGCTGTATGCCATGCTGATCGTGCTGTCTGCGCCGATGGTCTGCAGCGGCTTCTGGGCGTTGCCCATCTTCCTGTGGGCTTGCCTGTTGATCGTATCTGTGCAGCAGTTGCGGAAAAAATAAGGGAAACAGAACGTCAGTTGACATAAACTGTTGAAAACAGGGGTTTTGTTGCCCTTGGTCAACATCAGTTTTCCACATTCTCCACAGCTTTTTCCACAGCCTGACTGTGTAAAAACCCCTGTAAAACCATGGTTTTACAGGGGTTTCACAGTTTTATCCACAGGCTTGTGTGCAATGGGGAAAACGGTCGCAGGTTTCCATAACAACTATTGGAACTGCATCTGAGCGGCAAACACACGGCTATGGCCCACAGACGCGGCGTCGGTACGTACCGCTTCCACCCGGAAAATATCATCCTCGCCCTGTTGCCAATGCAGTCGCAAGCACTCGCCCTCCCGGGCTTCCGAAAGGTAGCACAGGGTCAACTCCCGCAGGGGGTGGGCGCGATGAAAATCGCTGGGCAACAGGTCGGCGGCCCATTGTACATAGCGGCAGTTGTTCATGTGCCCGTTGCGGTCGAGATCGCTGTAGCCGACGCTACGTTCCTGCAACTGCTCCAGATCTCGGGGTGTGATGGAGCCGGGGGCTGCCAATTCGCCGCCCCGGACAAGGCCGGCCACCTCCACGCCGGAGCGACCCGGCAGGATCATGGCTCGGCTTTCCAGATCCATGATGACCCACAGGCTGATGATGCGAAACAACTCCCGTTTTTGGGCATCGTAGGCCACCGTGGCTCTGGGATAGGCCACCCGAGTGGTGGGCATGGGCCAAGTTTCCACCGTGATGGTCTCGCCCCGTAGGGGCAGCCGCTCCACCTGCACACGATGCCGGATCACGGCCCAGAAGAGCCCCTTGGCGGCCATGGTATCGTAGTCGGTGCCCAGAAGGGTACAGTGTCGCCCGGCCACATCCTGCGCATAGAACAGGATCATCGAAGGCTGCAGTCTGCCGAAGCAGTCTACTTCGTTGTCTTCTACGGTATATTGATGATGAAAGATGGGTTCCATAGTTATTCCTCATTGGATAATGTGATATGCGTAGTACCTTGTTGATGATTCTGCTGGCGGTAATACTCCACCACCACCGTTTCACCGGGCTGCCACTGCTCCAGTACCTGCAACAGTTCCTCCCGACTGGTGACGATCTGACCACCCAGAGAAACGATGATATCGCCGGAGCGCAGACCGGCTCGGTCTGCCATCCGATCCTGCAGCACGTCGGTCACCAGCACTCCGTAAGGCAGCTCATAAAAGTGGCGCTCGAACTCCGTAACGGTCTGCCCATGGGCATCCAACCGGGGCAAGGGCTGACCAGACAGAGTTGCAATGTCGGTTGTATCCCCGATGTCGGTGTTGTCGCCATCATCTATTCCAAACAGCGGCAGAGTTTCCGGCGTTGCTGAAACCTGCGCAAGCCGCGCCAGCAGTTGCACGTTGATAATGCCCAATGCGCTGCACAGACCGCCCATCAGCAGTATCAGCACCAGCAAAAAGGCAATGAGTCCTCCTTGCTGCTTTGGGGGTCGGGTGGAGCCGGTTCCATAAAAATCCCGATTCCAAGGATCTGCATTGTGTTGATGATCATGATTTCTCATACGAACCTCTTAAAAAATGACATGACTTAGTTGGCCAGCGTCATGGTGAAGGTGAAGGTGGTCTTCTCCTCCCGACTGGCAACGGAGATATCCTCCCCATGGGCGCATACGATGGTCTTGACGATATACAGCCCCAAACCCCAGCTATCCCGGTTTTGGGTGCGAGATTTGTCGATTTTATGGAAGCGGTCAAACACCAGCGGCAGCTCCTCTGCCGGAATGGTGGGGCCTTCATTGGTGACGGAAATATAGGCCTTGCCGCCGCCTTCCACGATCTGCAGCTCTAGCAACCCTTCTTCGGGGCAGAATTTCACAGCATTGTCCACCAAATTGTAGACCACTTGCGTTATCAGATCCCGATGGGCAAAGGTATGCACCGGATGCTCGGGGATCTGAAACTGTACGCGGATATGCTTTCCGTTGATTTTCTGCTCAAAGGTGATGAGGATCTGGGTCAGCAATTCACACAGGTCGAAGTGGATCTTCTGCTCCTCCGGTACGCCCCCCATCTCCTGAAGACGGGAGATATCCAGCATACTGCGCACCAGTCGATTCAGCCGCTTAGTCTCATCGGAGACCACCTGCAGATATTGTTGCTGCCGTTGGGGCGGGATCGTGCCGTCGAGGATGCCATCGACATAGCCGGCAATGGTGGTCATGGGGGTTTTCAACTCGTGGGATACGTTGGCCACGAATTCCTGCCGTTGCAGCTCCCCTTTTTCCAGAGAAGAAGCCATGTTGTTAAAAGCCAACGCCAGTTCCTCCACCTCCTGTGGATTTTTGCCGTCGGTCTTGACCCGAGCAGACAGATTGCCGTGGCCAAATTCCCGGGCGACCTGCGCCATCTCCTGCAGAGGGCTGCTCTGCTGCCGCAAAATATAGGTCAGCAGGATCGCACACAATAGCACACACAGGACACTCACCACCGTCAGGATCTCGGTAATGCGTCCCAGTACCTGCTGGGCTTGATCCACGGTGCAGGAAACCAACGCAATGCCCAGATGGACACCGGTATCCGGATCGGTCAAGGTTTTTGCGACCACATAGCGCACATCCTCGTAAAGACCGTTCAGCACATAGGTGTCTATGGTGCTTCCCTCTCGCAGGATGCGCTGGTGGTAGTCTTCGCCCAAGGGCATTCCCTGATGCTCACAGCCCAGAGGCGAATCGGCGCACAACAGCAGCACACCGTTTTCATCAAAAATCACGGCATCATTGCCGGATGCGGCGGTGGCCACGCTGAAAGAAACCAGAAAATCGTGGTTGACCAAGGTTTTGCCGTCATGGGCAGCCTGAGCCAGACGGACAATGACATCCGCTTCTACTTGCAGCTCCTCCACGGCCTGATCGCGCAAATACGCACCGGCCAGAAAGCGGAAACCAACGCCGTTGAGCAGCAACGTCAACATCAGCAACAAGGCAAAGAGGACAAAATGACGGGCAAAAGTGGTTTTCATTCGGTAATGACCTCAAATTTGTAGCCCACGCCCCAGACGGTTCGCAGATTCCACCGCTCGGACACCCCTTCCAACTTTTCACGCAGACGTTTGACATGGACATCCACGGTGCGGCTGTCTCCGAAGTAGTCAAAGCCCCACACTTCATCTAAAAGCTGGTTGCGGGTATAGACCCGATTGGGAGAGGAAGCTAAATAGAACAGTAGCTCCATCTCTTTCGGAGGCGTATCCACTTTTTTGCCGTCCACCAACAGTTCGAAGGCATCCATATCGATGACCAGCTTGTCAAAGGTCAGCCGCCGGGTCCGCGTGTCGGAAGTTCCGGCACTACGGCGCAGCACCGCCTCGACGCGGGCCAGCACCTCCTTCATCTCGAAGGGCTTGGTGATATAGTCGTCGGCACCGGTGCGCAGGCCTTGCACTTTGTCGTCAGTCTCGCTTTTGGCGGTCAGCATGATAATGGGGGTCTGACCATCGGCACGGATGGCCCGGCAGACGGCCCAACCGTCCATCACCGGCATCATCACATCCAGCAGTACCAGATCCGGCCGGATGGCCCGGTATTTTTCTAGACCGGCACCGCCGTCGTGGGCCATGGTGACGGCATATCCCTCTTTTTCCAGATACATCTGCAGCAACTGCGCAATGTTGCGGTCATCTTCCACGATCAAAACAGAAATTGCCATGATGAGATCCTCCTGAATATTTCCTTTTGTTTACATTATAGCCTTTTTTGACGGTTTGTCATGAACTTTTTTTTAAGAGTTGTATCGGTCGGCCTTTGCGGACAACTTTTTCTTGCAAACCCACCCCGTTCAGGGTATGATAAGGGAAGATCGACCGATCGAATACACCTGTAGGGATCGATGCCTTCATCGACCCGTCGAAAGATCTGACCTTGACGGGCGGTTTTTGTTTACGAAGAGATTCCATAGCCGTAGGTTCCGACTCCTGCAACGGCGGAACGCAAAACTGAAATTTGAAAGGACGGACCTTTTATGATCGAATTTTTGAAAGCCGTATTATTTGGCATCGTCGAAGGCATTACGGAGTGGTTGCCGGTATCGTCTACCGGACACATCATTCTGCTCAATGCCATCTGGCCGCTGGAGGTTTCTCGGGATTTTTATGATCTGTTTGAGATCGTGATCCAGCTCGGTGCCATTTTGGCGGTGATCGTACTATTTTTCCATAAGCTGAATCCCTTCGCACCCAAAAAGACGGCCGTGCAGAAAAAAGATACCTGGAGTCTGTGGTTCAAGGTGGTGGCGGCGGTACTACCGTCTGCGGTGCTGGGTATCCTGTTGGAAGAGCCACTGGACACATGGTTGCGAGAAACGGAGGTGCTTGGGACACATTTGAACACCTTTGTCGTCGCAGGCGCACTGATCCTTTACGGCATTGCCTTTATTCTGGTGGAAAAACGCAACGCCCGGGACGATTTTCGTATCCGGGAAATCGGGCAGATCGACTACAAGACTGCGTTGCTGATCGGTGCGTTTCAATGCCTGAGCATCATTCCCGGCACTTCCCGCTCCGGCGCCACCATTTTGGGTGCCATTTTGTTGGGTGTCAGCCGCAGCGCCGGTGCGGAATTCTCCTTTTTTCTGGCAATTCCTACCATGCTGGGCGCCAGTGCGTTGGAACTGTTGAAATTCATCCTGAAGGGCATTGACGCTACTTCCACGGAGATCATGGTGCTGATCGTAGGTTGCGTCGTCAGCTTTGCGGTGAGTCTGATCGTCATCAAGGGACTGATGGAATATGTGCGCAAGCACTCCTTCTCTATTTTTGGCGTGTACCGCATCGTTCTGGGCGTCGTGGTATTGCTGTATTTTCTGATCGTTGGAGCATAATTTTACCGCCCGTGGAAATTCCACGGGCGGTAATGCGTTTATTCGGCATATTGATTGGGTATCGGTGTGACGATGGGTTTGCCATCTCGGTCTACCAGCACACACATTCCGCCTGCGTGGCCCGACTGCGTGAACAGGTAGTTCACACCGGTCTTGCGGTCAACGTAAATGGCCATGTAATTGTCGCTCATACCACCGCCATCCACGACAGTCTTGATAAAACGATCCTCTTTGATTGCCATAATGGACTCCTTTTTACTCCTTCACGCCTTCGACAAGACCGGTTGCCAAGCCCACCAGACCCTGCAGCTCGCTGGGGATGATGATCTTGGTCGCCTGACCGTTGGCCACCTGCTGCATGGCTTCCAGAGCCTTCAGCTTGATGACCTGCTCGTTGGGGGACTGAGCATTGAGCATGCCCAACGCATCTGCCAGCGCCTGCTGCACCTTGCGGATGGCTTCTGCTTCGCCATCGGCTTTCAGAATGGCGGCTTGCTTCTCGGCCTCTGCCCGCAAGATGGCGGCTTGCTTCTCGGCATCAGCTCTCAAAATGGCGGATTCGCGCTCGCCTTCGACGATCAGGAGGGCCGACTTCTTCTGTCCTTCTGCCTGCAGAATGTCCTGCCGTCGGTCACGCTCGTCCTTCATCTGCTTTTCC
>CAZOVE010000051.1:0-13827 GCA_964583135.1 uncultured Oscillospiraceae bacterium
CCATTCTCAAGAAGTTTGAGGCCGCTCTGGCTTCCGGCGATAAGGCTGCCGCTCAGGCTGCTTATGCTGTTGCAGTGAAGGCTGTTGACCAGGCCGTTGTTAAGGGCCTGCTGCACAAGAACAATGCCGCTCGCAAGAAGAGCAGCATGACTCTGAAGCTGAACAAGATGGCTTGATTTCTCTGAAAATATCTCCCTCCCGATCTTCCGGAGGGAGTTTTTTCATTTTATGGCCCGCAGGTATCTGTAGGATTTCCGTTGCGATACGGGCTGGACAGAAAAACAGTCCCCCGACGGTGTTATGCTGCCCGGTGGTGCTGGATCGACAAACTGAAATTTGAAATTTTGTTATATGTATGATATAATTATCAAAAGAAGGGGGGAGAAGACATGGCAAGACTTTCGGATCCCATTACGATATTAAAAGGAATTGGGCCTGCCAAGGCAAAGCAGTTTGCAAACCTGAATATTTTTACGTTGCGGGATCTGATTTGTCATTTTCCCAGAGGCTATGAAGATCGTACCCGACTCATCACCATCTCCCAGTTGGAGACCGATGTGCCGGCCTGTTTCCGAGCCATGGTGATGAACACCCCCAGAACCGCCCACATCCGCAAAGGACTGGACTTGACACGCTTGCAACTGGCTGACCATACAGGGCGGCTGAGTGTGACCTTTTTTAACAACAAATATGCAGCCGATGCTTTGCACTATGGGCAGGAATATATTTTTTATGGGACGCTGTCCGGAGATTATGCCGGCTATGGTATGACCAATCCTGTGTTTGAAGGAGTGGATTCTCAGCCGATTACCACCCGCCGGGTGTTGCCGGTGTATCCGTTGACGGCAGGACTGTCCAATGGGGCGGTACTTAAAGCGGTGCAGCAGGCATTGGCGATCTGCGATACACCGCCGGAAATTTTGCCGGAATCCGTTCGCAATACCTATGGAATCCTGCCGGCACAGCGGGCTTATCATGCGATCCATCAGCCGATGTCGATGGCAGAGGCGGAGATGGCAAAAAAGCGGCTGATTTTTGAGGAATTCTTTGTTTTTTCCGCCGGCCTTTCCTTGATGCGTGCTGCCCGGAGTGAGAAAAAATGTGCGCCTTGCACTAACCAAAATATGGAACCCTTTCTGGCGGCATTACCCTTTACCCTGACCGGCGCCCAGCAACGGGCTGTGGAGGAGATCATGGCCGATCTTGGTTCCGGCGCACCGATGAACCGTTTGGTGCAGGGAGATGTGGGCAGCGGTAAGACCATGGTGGCGGCGGCTGCGGCCTATTGTATTGCCAAGAATCACCGGCAGGCAGCCTTGATGGCGCCGACGGAAATATTGGCGGAGCAGCATTATCGGTCGCTTTGTCGCCTGTTTGCGCCGCTGGGGGTCCGAACGGCATTATTGACCGGCTCCATGACACAAAAACAAAAACGGGAGGTACGGGAGGCCATTGCCACCGGAGCGGTGGATCTTGCCATCGGTACGCATGCACTTTTGACGGATGCCACCGTATTTGCAGATCTGGCACTGGTGATCACCGATGAGCAGCATCGCTTCGGCGTGGCGCAGCGGGCCGAGCTGTCAGCCAAGGGCAATGACCCCCATCTGCTGGTAATGTCGGCGACACCGATCCCCAGAACACTGGCACTTTTGATGTATGGTGATCTGGAGGTGTCGATCATCAATGAGTTGCCGCCGGGCAGAGAACCGGTGGATTCTTTCCTTGTGAACGAAAGCTATCGTCCCAGAATCAATGCCTTCATCCGCAAGCAGGTAGCTCAGGGTCATCAATGCTTTGTTGTCTGTCCGGCGGTGGAGGAAAATGAGGAATTGGGCCTTCACGCCGCTACCGTGTGGGCGCAGACGCTACAGAAGACGGTATTTCCCGATCTGCGGATCGCGCTGATCCACGGACAGATGAAGGGGACGGAGAAAGAAGCAGTTATGGAGGCCTTCGCCCAGGGTCAAGCGGATGTTCTGGTGGCCACGACGGTGATCGAAGTGGGCGTGGATGTGCCGAATGCGACATTGATGGTCATCGAAGATGCCGACCGCTTTGGCTTGTCCCAGCTTCATCAACTTCGCGGTCGTGTGGGACGAGGCGGACATAAGAGTTATTGTATTCTGACCTCTCATAATCGCAATCCGGAAACTCTGCAGCGCATGAAAGCCTTCTGCAAGACCACCGACGGTTTCCAAATTGCGGAAGAAGACTTGAAAATGCGAGGGCCCGGTGATTTCTTTGGCAACCGGCAATCGGGTTTGCCTACCTTCCGGGTGGCAAATCTGAGCATGGATCTGCAAACGCTGAAAGATGCCCAGAGCGCATCGGCTGCTTGGATCGACGAGGAGGGAACGACGGATACCCCGGAGGCAAGAGCACTGCGGGAAAGGATCGGTGATCTGTTCCAAAGAGCGGAAGGGACCATGAATTGACAGATATCGTATTTGAAAACACCACGGGTGGAATCGACTGATGTCGAATCTGCAGGACTTGAAAATCTCTTCTTTTTTTGCATATGCTAAAGAAAGAGGAGGGATGACTTTGAATTTCCCAAAAGGTGGGCTCATCGGCAAGGTCTATGGGCTGTGCCGCAGAGTGCAGCAGATGAATATCCCCGGCCACGCTGCCAATGCCGGTTTCTTTATCGTACTGTCGATATTTCCCATGCTGGTATTGGTGCTGAGCGTTTTGCGTTATACGGATCTGGATGCCCAAGATCTGATGGGACTGCTGTCGGGATATTTGCCCAGTGCCCTTTACGATGATGTACAGCGGCTTCTGATACAGACATTGGCGTATTCCGGTGCGGCGATGGTGTCGGTATCGGCGATCGGTGCGTTGTGGTCGGCCAGCCGGGGGATCTATGCCATTGTACGGGGCCTCAATGCCGTGTTTGGAACACAGGAGAACCGTGGCTGGCTGTATGTGCGTGGGATCAGCGTGTTCTATACCTTTGCTTTTTTGGTGGTACTGGTGTTGGGGCTGGCGCTGCATCTGTTTGGGGAATATCTGCTGGAGCTGCTACCCCGGCAGGATCGACTGTGGGCGGTGCTGTCCGGCGTGGTAGATCTGCGGTTCGTGTTGCTGTTGATCCTACAAACGGTGTTGTTTGCGGCCATGTTTACGGTGCTGCCGAATCGACCCGGCTCCTTGGGTCGGAGTTTGCCCGGTGCTGTTTTGGCCAGCTTTGGCTGGCTTCTATTTTCAAAATTGTTTTCTGTGTATGTGGAGCATTTTGGGACCTATTCCAATATCTACGGCTCGGTCTATGCCGTGGCACTGGGGATGCTGTGGTTGTATTGCTGTTTGCTGATCCTGTTTTACGGCGCGGCTGTGAATCGGATTCTGGAGGACAACAGGAAGACATAAAGGCTGAATTGTTGCGTAAATGTAAATTTTTAGGTTGTTTACGGTGTGTTCACATTCGAACCCTAGGATGAGATAAGGAGGGGAAAGCTATGTTTGGTTACGTAACTGCAAATCTCAAGGAATTAACAAAAGAGCAGCAACAACGCTACAACGCAGTCTATTGTGGTATTTGCCGCAATATTCGGATGCGTTTCGGTAGTGCCTGCCGCTGGGTACTCAGCTATGATATGGCTTTTCTGGCCTTGCTGTTGATGAGCCTGTATGAGCCAGAGGAAACAACCGGTGACCGGGCGTGTGTTTTGCATCCGTGTCGCCCCAAGGGCTGGGTGGACAACGAGCATATCCGCTATGCTGCGGATATGAATGTGGCACTGGCTTACTATAAGGCGCAGGATGACTGGCTCGATGATGGCAATTGGAGCGCTAAAGCTCTGATGGGCATTCTCGAAAAAAATTTGGAGCAGATCACCCGGCAGTATCCACGGCAATGTGATGCCATGGCGCAATGCATTTCGGAACTGAGCAGACTGGAAAAAGAAAACTGCCCCAGTCCCGATGAAACGGCCAATTGCTTCGGGGCTCTGATGGCGCAACTACTGGTGTACCGGGAAGATCTTTGGGAGAACACGCTACGGCAGATGGGCATGGCGTTGGGACGGTTTATTTATTTGGGCGATGCGGCACGGGATTATCCGCGGGATCGCAAAAAAGGGAAATATAATCCCTACATCGCTATGGGAATGGAAGAAGATTGGATCCGCTGGGAAGAGTATTTGGTATTGGCCATGGCGCGCTGCACGGAGGAATTTGAGAAATTGCCGCTGGTGCAGGATAAGGCGCTGCTGGACAACATTCTATACAGTGGTGTGTGGGTGCATTTCAGAAGGAAAGAAAAGCAGGAGGACGGCACATGATCGACGATCCTTACAAAGTACTGGGGGTCAGCCCGGATGCAGATGACGAGACCATCAAGCAGGCTTACCGGCGGCTGGCCAAAAAATATCATCCTGACCTGAATCCCGGTGATCAGGAGGCGGCACGGAAAATGCAGGAGGTCAACGCTGCCTATGAGCAGATCAAAAACCCCGAAAAATTCCGGCAGCAAAACCAGTCCTCCGGTGGTGCGGGCGGCTACGGCGGCTACGGTTACGATCCTTTTGGAGGGTATCAACGTAGCTATCAGCAGCCTCAGGGTGACCGGTATCAACAGGCGGCCTATCAGTACATCCGTTACGGCAGCTATCGTGAGGCGCTGAATGTGTTGCAAAATTGCGCTGATCGAAATGCACGATGGTATTACCTGAGTGCGCTGGCCAACCACGGTCTTGGAAATCAGGTGACAGCGTTGGAGCATATCCGCCGGGCTGTGAGCATGGAGCCGGACAACGAAGAGTATCTGAACGCCCTCAACCGCATCGAGCACGGCGGACAGGCATATCGCCAACAAGCCGGCAATTTCGGCGGATTTACCATGCGGGGTAATCCTCTTGCAAACCTGTGCCTGTGCTGGCTTTGCTCCGGTGGTTGGCGCTGCTGTTGTTGAGTGGATCGTACGGTTGGGAGCGATCCGGGGGATCACTTGACAAAATAGGTTTCTTATGATATAATTCCGTCGACAATTGAACAGAAGTTCCGTGGTATCACCGGCGAGGAACCGGGGATACTGAACAAGATAACCGGGTGCGATTCCCGGACGGTACCGCCGCTGTATGTGCCGATGGTATGCATGTTGACGAAAGTCAGTCACTGGAGGATCCCTCTGGGAAGGCTATGCATATCGCCTCTGTTCCCGGCAAGGGCAAAGCACGAGTCAGAAGACCTACGGAATGGATTTTCCTGCTTTCCGCGCGATTACGGAAGGCTGCCTTTGTCGCAGAAAAACGGCTGCGGCGTCCTTTTGGACGCCGCAGCATCATTTTTTAGGAGGAATGAATGATGATAAAACGAACCAAAACCGTATCCTGCCTGCTGGCAATCGTGATCATTGCCAGCACCATGCTGCTGTCCGGCTGCAAAAGCGAGCCGCTGGTTATTAAAGATTCTGATACCTACATCGTGATCAAGACTACGCAAGAGGCGCTCGGCGGTAAGACGGATATGCTGCTGATCGACTATATGTATGAGTTGCGGCAGAAGGGGGAACTGACCTGCAGCATCAGCAATGGTATGATCACATCCATCAATGGCATCGAAAACCCGGCGGATTTCAGTAGTTGTTGGATGCTCTATACCAGCGATACAGAAAATTCCAATACCGCATGGGGCGTTGTGGAATACGACGGTACGGAGTATGGTTCTGCCATTTCCGGTGCGGAAAACTTGAAGATCAAACCTGATCAGTTGTATATTTGGGTGTTCCAATCCTTTGCCCAATGAAGAAGACAAAGTTTATCGTCCGGGTGGGAATGTGCGTTGCGCTGCTGATCGCAGCGCAGATGGCGCTATCTGCGGTCACAGGCATTGAGATCGTGACGGTGATACTGCTGTGCCTTTGTTTTTGCTACGGAATTCGGACCGGTTTGGCCATCGCAACCACATTTTCACTGTTGCGCTGCTTCTATTTTGGGTTTCAGGTTAACGTGATCGTGCTATACTTGCTCTACTACAACTTGTTTGCCCTGTTTTTTGGATGGCTGGGAAAGCGTTTTGCCGGGAAAATAACGCTTCTCAAAATGGGTATCATTGTGGCATCGGCGGTGGTGTTTACTATCTGTTTTACATTGCTAGATGATGTTATCACGCCGCTGGTGTACGGGTTTCACGGCAATGCGGCGAAGGTTTATTTTCTCCAGTCGCTGCCGGCTATGATCCCCCAGACGATTTGTGCTGCGGTAACGGTTTCGGCGCTGTTTACGCCGCTGACCAAGGTGATCCGAAAGATCAATTTCTGAAAACGAGCGGCGATAAACTGAAATATGATATACAAAAAGGGGCTGCCTCATTTTTGATGAGACAGCCCTTTATACTTCCTTATACATGGCGGAGGCATCGTCCTTACGAACGGTTTCAGCAATGGCCAGAACTTCCACGGCTACCGTTCTGGGACCCATGGTGATCTCGATTTTGTCACCGATTTTGACCTCATAGCTGGCCTTGACCACACGGCCATTGACGCTGATGCGTCCGTTGTCACAGGCTTCGTTGGCCACAGTGCGGCGCTTGATGAGACGAGAAACTTTCAAATATTTATCCAAACGCATGATGTATTACCCCACAATATCTTTCAGTGATTGACTGGCCTTGAAATTCGGCACACGGGTAGCAGGAATGGATACGGATTCCCTTGTTACGGGATTGCGACCCACCCGCGGCTGCCGGGTCTTCACTTCGAAGGTGCCGAAACCGGTGAGTTGAACCTTCTCGCCCTGCGAAAGACTTTTGACGATGGCATCCAAAGCGGCGTTGAGAACCCGCTCGGCATCCTTTTTGCTGATACCGGAACTTTCAGCAGCGGCGGCGATCCATTCGGTCTTGTTCATTGATTGGCCTCTTTTCTAAAGGATTGGCTTTAGACTACCATAAATCAGTGGGAAAAGCAAGTATTTTACTAACAAATCTGCAGCAAAATGGCCGGGGATTTCCCCGGCCACTTCTGCTTTGTTACTGCAGACCCTGCTCGTAAGCCTCGATCATTTTCTTGAACGTGTGACCCGTACGACGCGCGAGTTTGTGTAGATACTTTTGGGTGGTGTCGCCGGTGAAAATGCGGATATCCAGTCGCATTGTGCCGTCGGCTTCGGGAGTGACCAAAATTCGATCGATATACTGATCCACAAACTCCCGGGTAATGATACCGCTAGTGGCATCCCGTTGTGCGGCGGCCAAAGTGGAGCGGATAGACTCCATATGCTTGCGGAACTCCTCATGGGAAAATAGCTGTTGCTCCAGTTCCAAAATCTGCGCTTCGGCATCTTTGATTTCCTCGGAGCACTGCTTATTCATGGACAGAAAATCTGCATCGGACAATTGCCCGGTGACGTTGTATTCCAACAGCTTGCTCTTTTTCCGCTGAGCCAGTTCCAAACGTTTCTTTTGTTGCTCGATCTGCTTGGGGATTTGGCCATCCTCGTCCAAGGCGCGATACATTTCGCTGTATTCGGCGATGAGGGCTTCTACATGCACCTGCGTGTCCCGGAACACCTCAAATAAAATGGGCTGGATCTCGTCTTCGTAAATGGCAATGGAATCGCAGGAGTCGGCACCATTTTTGATTTTGCCGGAGCAAACCCATTTGCTGTTGCGATTTCCTTGACGATCCCGAGAATCCCGGCGATAGTAGGCGGCAGCGCAGCAGGTGCAATACAGCTTGCCGGTCAGCAAATTCTGGTGGTTGCAGATGCCTTGCCGGGCGCGCACGTCCTCGCTACGCCGTCTTAATACGGCATTGGCAAGATCCCACAATTCCTCGGAAACGATGGCAGGGACGATTTCTCCCGTCTCATCCTTGAAAAGAACCCATTCCTCCGGCGGAAGGAATTTTTGCTTCTTGGTGAACATATCGATGACCCGAACCTTGTTGCCAACATAGTAGCCTTTGTACTTAGGATTCGAAATCAGATTGGACAAGGTGGTGTGAGCGATGCGCTTGCCGTTTCGATTGCGGTAGCCCTTTTCCCATAAGATCAGCTCGATTTGCTTCATGCTGTATTGGTCGGTGGCATATAGCTCAAAAACGGTGCGAACCATTTCGGCTTCCTGCTCGTCGATGATGAGCCGACCGTCCTGTTTTGTGTAGCCGAAAATTCGGCTGTTGCCTAGCACAACGCCGCTTTTGATGGATTGCTGATGACCGAATCGGACACGGCTGCTGAGTTTTCGCAGTTCATCTTGGGCGATGGAAGACATGATGGACAGCCGTAGTTCGGAGTCCTCGTCCAGGGTGTTGATGTTATCGTTTTGGAAAAATACGCCCACGCCGTAGCCCAGCAATTGCCGGGTGAATTGGATAGAATCCAGAGTGTTGCGGGCGAAACGAGAGATTTCTTTGGTGATGATCAAATCAAATTTTCCCGTGGCAGCATCGTCAATCATGCGATTGAAGTTTTCACGCTTTTTCGTGGAGATGCCGGAAAGACCCTCGTCGATGTAGCCCGGCACAAAAGTCCAACTGCGGTTGCGCTTGATGAGATCTTCATAGTAGGAGATTTGGTTGCCGAGGCTATTTAACTGCTCGTCGCTTTCCGAGGAGACCCGAGCATAGAAGGTGACCCGCATGGGGATGTCAAAGATGGACTTGGTTTTCAGCATCTGCCGAATGGAATGTATGTCCATAATTAACCTCCAAAGTTCGTTTTATCATGACTATATGTATTATATAGTAGAATAACGAAACAGTCAAGGGGAATATATCGCCACCGTGACGCAGAAATCTCTCGGAAATTCCTGCCCCACGGTGGCTAGTTGCGTGGATGGTAAACTTTTTCGGTGTCAGTGGTAAAAAAGTTCATTGACATTTACACACGTCCCCACATTGTATATGTGGCAGCACCATTGATATCCGCTTACATGAGGATTCCGACAGGTGAGCCACACGTGTGTGAGCTTTTGGCTATAACCACACCGGACATCAGCCGCAGAGGCTAGAGAGATTGCTACACCCTGCTAACTGGTTTCTCAGACTCTACTTCGACGGACTACGATTATCTTAACAGAGCACCCATTTTTGATCCGTTAATAACAATCGCTAGTCAATATTACCTATCTGGACTACATTAACGTTGGGAATTTGGTCGGTAAAAATTGTGGTAACAATGTTATTACAAATAGGGCACGGAATAGCTTCATGATCTCTATTGCTAAGCTAAACAGATTCGTCATCATATTCTAAAACAGAATTGCATTTTTCGCAAACTGTTCGTCTTTTCATATGCAAATTCAGCCTCCAATATTTTACATAAAGAAGAAGCAGTATCTTATGGATCATCATTTTGCTCTGTGGACTCAAGCTCCATATTTGTGGACGGTTTTTGTGAATAATGGAATTTGGGAATTATCGGCAACGCAATTCTATCTTTCCAGCCAAACTTTTTTGGCTTTTTTCGAGCATGTGAATTTCTTGTTCCTGCTTCAGCCGTTCATACTCGCTACCAACATCTGCGATCTGAATACCATCTCCATAGAAGCAAAATGTTTCATTTGCTTTGATAATCAAAGCAGATACATATTCCACACCCGGGGTAGTAATTTCGTTCAGTACTGCATAAAGCTTGTCCTCTTTGTAGACCTCAGCAATTCTACCATCTGCCCAAATCATCTTTGCGGGAACATCGTCTAGGTAAGTTGTAAATGCTCTCCCCGCGAGATTTATGCACTGGTATTTTTGCCGCTTAAATGCCTTCAACTTCAGCGCATCAGCAATCGTGTATATGACCGCGCCACTAATATCTTTGCCAATTGCTTCTTTGAAATCCTTTGCTCTGTACTCGCCTAATTCAGATTTGTGACCCTGCTGGCCAATAATAGCAGCATAAGGTTCCATATAAGCAAATTCATATCGCTTTCCTGATAGCGCAGACATCATTGTTTTCTTGGATTCCCGAAATACAGGGCGAAATACAAATTCCACCTTTATGATCCGAAAATCCTTTATGGAGGAAATCGGAATATGTGTTCCACAGATATCAAAGAATTCAGTCATAAACAGCCTCCTACTTTTCTTTGTCATTTAATATTACCTAGTCATCCTTGTTGCAATTTGTTTCGTCTTAGCGTGCAGTGCGACTGTTCAACTCAGAAGTCCCGTTGTTTTATACTAAGCGGAACCGTGACACGCAATTTCGTCCAACGGCACACCCTTTTGGATAAGCTCCAGCAAGCAACGTTCATGCTCAGGCGTCCAAGCCTGTCCACTATTCTCTGCCTCTTCGCGTTCCAAAGCAACAATCTCATCCAAATGGTCAAGGATGAAGTGCTGGGCTGACAGGTTGTAGACAACGACAAAATTTGGACCTTTTGGGCCGGATCGAGCATCCAGGGAAATGCCCATCTTTTCGCCTTGTGCAGTAGGGTGTTTCGTTATTTTGCCGTCACCGTTGCGGACTTCTTCCAGCAATTCCATATACTCTAGCCAATCACGAATTCACCTATAAGATAAGGTTTCCATATTCTCGCTGTCCGCTAGCGCATTGATCCGCTTGGATAGCTCAGAAACTGGAATCGGTGTTTCAGCGTATTGAAAGGCATTTTTTCTGTTTATGCGACAACGCGAATGGTTCTTTAGGCGTTTTCTTCTGCGGAGTTAAGCCACCTTTGTCGATAAGCTGTCCCAACACGTCTGCCACATAAAAGAAGCATCGAGCCAAACGGACATTGTTAACCATGTCCCCATCCGGAATGACGGAGCCATCAATGGGGTTAATACCGTTGGCCAGTTTTTCCATATACATTTTAGCACGTTCTAATGTTTTTAGTTCTGTCATACACCCTCCTATGTTGGCTCTGATGGCAGCGGGATCATATGGCCGCACTTCTTGTCCTCACGATAATAATTTGTACATCCATAAAATACATTGCCATTCTTGTTGTTCATCCGCACAATCAAGTATCCATCCTGACATTTCGGGCATCGGCAGATGTCGTGTTTGTGCACCCGGTCATTGGTCATAAAATCACAAACCTCAGACTCATTGGTACAGATCCAAAGATGCAAGCCATAGTTCTTGTTAAACTCATATTTCAGCGGGAACCCACAAACCGGACACCGCAAGCTAAACAAGTCCACGGTCTGCATATTGATTTCTTCCGGTACCGGCAAATGGTAATCCCGAATCAACTCTACAAGGAATCGAGACGGTCTATTCTTTGGAGTGGCGATATAGACGCGGTTTTTGGTGCGCGTCATGGCCACATAAAACAGCCTCCGTTCCTCCGCAAAAGGCATGCTCCTATCCTCGTACCGGACCAATTTAATGATGGGATCGTCGTCGATTTGACATGGGAATCCGAATTTCCCCTCCACCATATTGATCAGCACTACATTGTCAAATCCTAGGCCTTTAGAGCTGTGGGCGGTCATGTAAGTGATGTTGGCATCTGGATACTTCTCGGATTTGATACGATTGCCAGGTAACTCAAAGAATTTTCCAGATCGGCAAAGTTTGTACATATCATAATTGTACCGGCCAATCAACAAAACGGAGGATTTGATACCGAACTCATCTATGATTTTACCGATGATTTCCTCCACCTTTGCGGCAAGCGAGACCATCATTTTTGCAGAATCATCGAAAGGCTCAATAACAATGGGGTTTTCCAAATGTTTCGGAGACACCAGTTGCTTTCGAATCTGCGCACTATTCTTTTGCACAAAGCCGCCTGCAATATCAATCAGCTCCTGAGAATTACGATAGGTGTGGGTAATTTTCAGTTCTGTTCCAGCGCCCATCAATTGCAAAAATCTCGTAAACAGAGTGATATCCGATCCGGAAAATGCATAAATGGATTGCCAGTCATCTCCAACGGCAACAACCTTTGCTTTAGTAATTTCCGACAATCGCTTGGTTAAGTTAAATCGCTGCCGGGCAATATCCTGAAATTCGTCAATAATAATGTATTTGTAGGGCAAATGGATATGCTGCGCCTCGATTTCTTGCAGATAGAAATGGGCATCGTTGATCATATCCGCAAAGTCGATTTGATTGCGTTGCTTTAAGGTCTGCTGATAATGATGATAAACCTCTTCTGCAATGTCCAGGAAAAGCAATGTACGGGGATTATCCGTCTTTTTGCGAAGGAGTGCAAATCCCTTTTCATCATATCCGGTTGTCTTGTACTGCTCGATAAAGGTCATCATGAACAGGATCAACTTAAAGATGTATTTGTCCTTTCCTGTCTCAACAATTTTTTGATAGACCTCGGTCAGATCGCGGGGTTGTAGAACAAAGCCTTCCTGCTCCAGAAGCTCTTGCAAATGCGTCAATAGCGGTCGCCGATCATCATATAGTGACCAAGTCTCCAAAAGCTTTGTTTTACACCGTGCATGCAGAGCGCGCTTATCTCGAATCGCCTTCTTGTATCGTGCTGTTTGTTGCGGTGTAAAGAGAGAATTGTAGCCGCTCTGGCTAAGGGCGTAATGCTCTAGCCATGCAACATGTTCGCCCTGACGAATATAGAAATCCGGTGTATATTTTTTACTCCGCGTTGGAGATTCAAATGGATATGGGCGCTCATACTCATAATCAATGCCGTTAAGGTATAGGAAGTTTGCAATTTGTACTTCTTGAATGGAACGCAAAAACTCCCCCGTTAATGTTTTGGTGCGTTTTGTACGTTGCTGTTGGACTTTCTTAACATACTCGCCCAAACCACTCTTTAGGGTTTCGTAGTCTTGTGCTGCCTTAAACAAATGGTACTGATTCAGATCATCAAATTTGAATACGCCTTCTTCCAAATCAAAATAATACCCCAGGAAAAGGACCAGATTTCGAAGAAGATTTTTGTTGTGGAAAATGGACTTTTCAAGCATGTCCATAATAATCTCATAAGAGGAGAAATTGATTTCTGGCGGTTCTGCAGAGAATTTCTTTACGATGTCAAAAGCAAACGCATGAAAGGTACATATCTTGGCAGGGATTTGCAACCGCTGATTGATGCGTTCTTGCAATTCGCCGATGGCTTTGCGCGTGTATGAAATGACAATAATCTCTTCTGGGCGAACGCCTTGCTTTTCCACCAAGTATTTCACTTTCGCTGCCATAGTAGTCGTTTTTCCGGCGCCTGCGCCAGCAACTAATAAGCAGTAATCATCATCGGTAACCACAGCACGTCGTTGCTCATCATCCAATTTAATTGCAGGATCGATATCCGCCAGAATTTGGTCAAAGTAAGCCTTCTCTTGCTCTAAAATACGATCTACATAGTTGGTGTTGTGGGTGACAATGTCTCCTGACAGCGTATGCATTTTCGAGAGAAATGATCTCAATGCATCGATATCCACCCGAAAGGTACGGGCATTGTTGCATACATACTGGAAGATCATTTTGTTGCACAACGTTTTGTAGTATTCTTGATATACTTCATTCATCTGCGCTTCTTCACGGTGCGTGATATAGTGCGATGCCCCAAATAGTGCGCAATAATCTTTATCGAAAGACAGCAAAATGTTGCCTAGATTGGAATAGTCTAGACCTGCTATGGTGACCGCCTCCGGCTGTTCCTGCTTTGCGATGAAATACTGGGCAGGAAGGCCACAATGCGGGCATCGATCCGCCCGATCCGATATACGATTTTGACAATCAGGACATTTAATCAATGCCATTTTGCTCACCTTCTTAATTTATTGTGTTATATTCCTGTGATCCGTTGGCCTGCTTCGCGCAAAACGCTTCATTAGCCAACAACCAACTGATTGGTTTTCTTCAAGAATTTTGCGGGGGATGGGGCGGTGGAGTTTCCAAGTGATATTCATAGGTTTCGAACCCGTATGCTTGACATAGGTAGCCGTTCCAAGGAAGG